>CAZHGC010000017.1:48448-49269 GCA_964531385.1 uncultured Lachnospiraceae bacterium
TAAGCTCAATTTTTATTTCCTTATTCATAAAATTTAACGTTGCTTTCTCAACATTTTCAAGCTTTGAAACTTTTTCTTCTATTTTTCCTCCACAATGTGCACAATTCAACCCTTTCAAATCAAGAATAACTTCATTTTTCATAAAATTCCGCTCCCTTCTTATGAATAATATGACACATACCTTGTTGCAAAAGCAATGTAACGTGTTCATCATCAAGCGAATAAATAACAGCCTTGCCCTCTTTTCTAAATTTAACCAAATCATTTTGTCGCAAAACTCTAAGCTGATGAGAAATTGCCGATTGATTCATATCCAAAGCTTCAACAAGGTCACCAACACACATTTCCCTGTTAAGCAAAGCATATAAAATTTTTATTCTTGTCGAATCACCAAAAACCTTAAAAAAATCAGCAATATCATAAATAAGCTCTTCTGAAAGACTTTCTCTTTTAGCCTTTTCAACAATGTCCCTGTGCACACAAGTACAAGTTTCGCAAATATCCGTAATTTTCTCATTCATAGTAAAACCTCCAACATATGAACACATATTCATATTTTAACCAAAAAAATATTTAAAAATAACATTTTTAATTTAAAAAACATTTTACAAAATAAGATTCAAAATTTTTATATCTCATTGTATGAACACTTATTCATATATTCATGATATACCCCCATTGTTTTTTTGTCAACACGTTTTTCAAAAAAATAAAAAAAAATTGTGCAAGGTTGATTGTATAATCAAATAGGACACTAAAAAAAACTAAAAAAATCATAGCAATCTATGGTATAATATTAATCACCACAAAAAATAAAACCA
>CAZHGC010000018.1:0-45344 GCA_964531385.1 uncultured Lachnospiraceae bacterium
TTCCCCCCTAAAATTTCCTCTCCCCCCTCTATAACCCCGTTCACCTCGCCCCCAAAACGCCCCTTTTCCGCCATTTTCTTCAATAGCACAAATTTTTTTTTAATTTTTTTAATTTTTTTCAAAAAAACTGTTGACAAAATTAAATTGTTGTTTTATAATAATATCTGTTGTTGCTTATGTGCCCAGATAGCTCAGTCGGTAGAGCAGAGGACTGAAAATCCTCGTGTCGGCGGTTCGATTCCGTCTCTGGGCATTAAACAGCAAGGGTCACTAGCTCAGTTGGTAGAGCACTGGACTTTTAATCCAGGTGTCTCGGGTTCGAACCCCGAGTGACTCATTTTAAAAGGCATCTTTTGCATTAGGCAGGAGGTGTTTTTTATTTTATCTAAAAACACATTCTTGCATAATCATAACAAAACCCCAACATTCTCAACCTAATTGGCTAAAATTATCAATAGCCATTTTTTAATTTCATTAACTAAAAATTCCTCAAAATAAATTTTAAAAATTTGCTTAAATTAAAAATTCAATCAGTAAATTTA
Organism: uncultured Lachnospiraceae bacterium; assembly: GCA_964531385.1. Classification (GTDB taxonomy): domain Bacteria; phylum Bacillota; class Clostridia; order Lachnospirales; family CAG-274; genus MGBC114079. Next base: position 543 of record CAZHGC010000018.1, read on the forward strand.
AAAAGCTTCCCTCCTCCAAAAAACTTTTTTCTTTTTCTCCTCCCCTCAACCTCCACCCTCCAAAAATTTTATTTTTTCTTCCCTATTTCCCCTCTCCCCCCCTTTCTTCTCCAAATCCCCCTCCAAAATCCATTCTCTCTCCTATCCACTCCCTACCCCTCTTTTCCTCTTCCTCTCCCCCCTCCCAAAAATTTTATTTTTCTTTCCCCCTTTTTCCTCTCTCCTTTCTTTTCTTCAAAAAATCCCTCATCCCAACAAAAAAATGTTGAGACAACAACTCCTGTCATCTCAACATTCACACAAAATTTATTAAATTCGAAAACCTATCATTTTATAACATCATAAACTTTTTTAACAAGAACACAAACCTCCGCACGTGTTATAGGCTCAACCGGTCTAAGCTTGTTTTTATCATTTCCCGAAACAATGCCCATACCAATCAAGTCAGCCATATATTCTCTTGCATAAGGTGAAACAAAATCTTCGTCAATAAATTTATCCAAAATCTTAACATCGCTTTTTTGAAGTTTTCCGGCTTTTTCCAAAACCCTTGCCAAAATAGCAATAACTTCTTGCCTTGTAACATTTTCTTTCGGCATAAATTTGGTGTCAGTAACTCCGGTTGCAAGGCCATATTTCGTAATAACACCAACAGCCTCAGCATAATAAGCCTTAATATCAACGTCTTCAAAAACGTTTTCCGCCTTGCCCTCAATTCCGGTAAAACGTTTAACAATAATTAAAAAATCAGCTCTTGTCGTAAATTCAGCAGGCTTAAAAGTTCTCCAACCAATCCCCTTAACAACTCCAAGAGAAGATAAAAAGTTAACCGAGTCTTTTGCCCATGGATAAGCTGCCATATCTCTAAATTCAACAGGTTGCGAAGTTTTTGTCGGAACGTTTAAACTAAATTCCAAATCCTCGGAAACACCCTCTGTCTCCGTCTCTGTAACGCTTTCTGTCTCAGAAACACTCTCTGTCTCCGTTTCCGAAATGCTCTCCGTCTCCGTTGTCAAAACTTTTCCGGAATTGGTTTTCTTTCGAGAACTGCTAACCTTTGTAGTTTTTCCCGCAACGCTCACAATCGCATTTTCAACATAAACGGGCATTTTTTTGCCGTCTGCATCAGAAAAAATAAAATCACTGTGTCCACTCAAATCAATTTTAGAATCACCCTTGCCAACAGCCTTAAATTCAACGGTAAATAAACTTCCGTCACCCTCTGTTCCGGCAAGTTTCCCCGAACCGCTCATACAAAAACCGGTTGTTGTAAAATAATTTTCTTTTTTGTTTTTAACCGCTGTCTTAATGCTTTCGTTTTCAACAGCTTTGTTTCTAACTTTTGAATTATAAGAATATTCAACTGCAGATTGTTCAGAACTTCCCAAAACAGGCTCAACAACCGTTCCGTCATATTCAACTTTAAAACCGTAAGAAGAAAATCCCGAATTATTTTTAATTTTAAAATCAACCAAAAAAGTTTCGCCAACATTAACGCTTTCTTTTTCAGGCTCAATAACAATCGAAACGCTTCCTTTCGGAATTTCCGAAACAATACTTTTGCTGTAATCTTCATCAAATAAAACTTTCGAACCGCTTGCCGCAAATGCGTTAACAGCAGTTAAAGTATAAGCTCCTGCAAAAAAAGCAGCAAAGCATTTTTTTGCATTAAACATAATAAAATCCTCCTTAAACTAAAATCATTCCATTTTAAAAAATGTCCAAATGTCCGTTCTTTAAATTTCAACTTGTCAATTTCCAAGCCCTTCAAATAATCAGAGGGGCAATTTTTGCATCAAATATAATGTCATCATTCTCCGTCTAAAATATCGTAAATTCTGTCAATCATAACAGCCATTTCCGCACGATTTATATAGCTTGCAGGGTTAAGCTTTTTGCTGTTGTCTCCTTTAACAATCCCCATATGAACAAAATCCGCAACAGCTTGTTTTGCATAAGGCGAAATATATCCAAAATCAGAAAATCCCTGAAGGTCGCTTTCCGAACCTTTCTCAAGCTTTCCGCATCTGTCAAGAACTCTTGAAAGAATAACAATAGCATCTTGTCTTGTAATATTATTCTTCGGCATAAGCTTTCCGTCAAAACCTTTAACAATGTCAAATTTGTTTGCAAGAGCAACCGCCTTTGCATAATAAGCAGAAGAATTAACGTCCGTAAAAACGTTTTCAGCATCACCGTCAAGACCCAAAAGCCTTGAAACAACAAGAACAAAATCCGCTCTGCAAGTGTACGCTTTAGGGTTAAAACTTACAGAATTAACACCGTTAATAATGCCCAAAGAAGATAAGGAAGAAATGGATTTCTTAGCCCAAGGAACTGAATTAACGTCCCCAAATTCTCTGGGAGTAGACATTTCTTTCGGAAGTTTAACAACAAATCCGTCTTCGCCCATAACATCGTTATCATCTTTCAAATCAACAACAACTTTTTCGGTTGTTTCTTCCGTAACACTTTCTGTCGTTGTCAAAGTCGCTTTTTCCGTAACCTCTTGCTTGTTGTTCAAATTTGCAGAAGAATTGTTGTCAGAATTATCGTCTGTGTCTGCGTTGCTTTCCTTAACGGTTGTCTCCTCCGAAGAACTTCCCAAAGCCGAAACACTAACTTCCGCATTTTCAATGTAAACATTATTTTCTCCTTCGCCTCTCTTAGACAAAATAACTTTCAATCTGTCCGAAAGATTTATATAAGAAGTTCCTTCTCCAACAGCTTTAAATTTAACTCTGAACAAAATACCGTCATTATAAGCTTTCAAAACTTCCGTATCATTAAGTAATACATCTGTATAAACAATTTCTCCGCTTTTATTGTCAATATCGATTCCTCTATTAACACCGTTTGCCAAAATCGCAGCCCTGCCGTTTCCGCATTTAACCTCAGCAACCGAATTCATCTCCGTTGCATCGCCCTTAACAGGCAAAATAATAGAATTATCATAATTTATAGTAAATCCAAAAGCAGCAAAACCCGGATTATTTTTCAAAACAAAATCAACATAAAATTCATCACCAACAGCTAAATTATCTTTGGAAGGCATAACCGAAATCGAAACAGCCGATGACGGAATAGAACCAACAGAAGTTGTGTTGCAGTTTTTGTCAAACAAAACTTTATTTGTCGGCTTTGCAAACACATTAACAGAAGAAAAAATACAAGCACAAAGAGTCAAACCGGCAAAAAATCTTTTAAAACTTAATTTCATATGTAAAAACCTCCTTGCAAAAAGAAATATAAATTAAAATTTTTAAAAAAGGCTGTTGCTCATATAAAACCCACTCAATTAATGAAGTTTATACAATACGCAACAGCCTATAAAGTCATCAACCAATAAAATAATCAGTCAAATCATATAGCCCAAAAGGCAAAAATTATTCGCTAAGCTTAGCCTGGTTAACTTTAACGCCAGGGCCCATAGTAGTTGATAAAACAACACTCTTAATATACTGACCTTTTGTAGCAGAAGGCTTAGCTTTTATAATAGCACTCATAAGAGTTTGGAAGTTTTCAGACAATTTTTCAGCGCCAAAAGAAACTTTTCCAACAGGAACGTGAATAATGTTTGTTTTATCAAGACGATATTCAATCTTACCTGCTTTAATTTCCTGAACAGCTTTTGTAACGTCCATAGTAACAGTACCTGCTTTAGGGTTAGGCATAAGTCCTTTAGGTCCCAAAACACGACCAAGACGACCAACAAGACCCATCATATCAGGAGTAGCAACAATAATGTCAAATTCAAACCAGTTTTCACCTTGAATTTTAGCAACCATGTCTTCAGCACCAACAAAATCAGCGCCTGCTTTTTCAGCTTCAGTAGCTTTGTCACCCTTAGCAAAAACCAAAACACGAACAGTTTTACCTGTACCGTGAGGAAGAACAACAGCCCCACGAACCTGTTGGTCAGCGTGTCTGCTGTCAACACCTAAACGAATGTGTGCTTCAACAGTTTCATCAAATTTAGCAACACTTGTTTTTGTAACAAGCTCAACAGCGTCGTTTGCATCATATAAAACAGACTTGTCAACGAGCTTTTCTTTTTCAAGATATTTCTTTCCTCTTTTCAAAATATTTCCTCCTTATGTGGTAATATCGGGAGATGTTCCCTCCCACTTTAATAAATAAGAAAACAATTTTTAAAATTATTCCCTGTAATTATTCTTCAACAACAATACCCATACTTCTTGCAGTACCTTTAATCATGCTAACAGCAGCATCTAAAGAAGCAGCAGTCAAGTCAGGCATTTTCATTTCAGCAATTTTCTTAACTTCATCAAGTGAAATAGTAGCAACTTTTGTTTTGTTAGGAACACCTGAACCGGATTCAATTTTGCAAGCTTTTTTCAAAAGAACGGCAGCAGGAGGAGTTTTAGTAACAAAAGTAAAACTCTTATCCTGATAAACAGTAATAACAACAGGAATAATAAGACCTGCGTCTTTAGAAGTTCTTTCGTTGAATTCTTTACAGAATCCCATAATGTTTACACCGTGCTGACCAAGAGCAGGACCAACCGGTGGAGCAGGAGTAGCTTTTCCTGCAGCAATCTGTAACTTAATATAACCAGTAATTTTTTTTGCCATTTAAAGGCACCTCCTAAATAAATGTGGTAATTAGCGGGATTTTCCCTCCCACGGCGATAATTACGCCAACTGACAAACCTGACCGAAATCAAGTTCAACCGGGGTTTCACGCCCAAAAATAGAAAGCATAACAACAACTGTGCGTTTGTTGATATTAACTTCTTTAACAATACCTGTCGATTCGGCAAAAGGACCGGAAGTAACCGAAACAGCATCACCCTCGTTAATGTCAACTGTCTCAACGTAAGATTCAATACCCATATCACGAACTTCATCATCAGTAAGAGCAACAGGCTTAGAACCCGGACCAACAAAACTTGTAACACCTCTTGTGTTTCTAACAACATACCAAGTATCGTCGTCCATAATCATTTTCAACAAAACATAACCGGGGAAAACTTTCCTTTGAACAACTTTCTTTTTGCCGTCTTTAATTTCAACTTCATCTTCAAGAGGAACAATAACCTCCTGAATTCTGTCGTGCATATTTCTGTTATCAACCAACTTTTCAATATTAGCTTTAACTTTGTTTTCATAACCCGAATAAGTATGCACAACATACCATCTTGCGTTTTCCTGTTCAGACATATAATCAATCCTCACAATACCATATCAAAGAATAATCAACTCAACAAGCTTATTAAATCCAAATTTGAATACAGTGTCCATACCAAAAATAATTGCACCAACAGCTAAAGATATAATAATTACAATAACAGTCTCTTTAAGAAGCTCTTCACGAGAAGGCCATTTAATTTTTTTAAATTCGGCTTTGTGCCTTGCAAAAAATCCGGGACCTTTGTTTTCATCTTTTTTGCTGTTCTTTTTGCTTTCTTTAACAGGTTTTGTTGTTTCCTTTGAAACATTTTCGTTTGTAGTGTTTTCTTCCATGCTAATAACTACCCCTTTCACAAAGAATTATTTTGTTTCTCTGTGCAATGTGTGTTTATTGCAGAACTTGCAATACTTCTTTGTTTCCATTCTATCGGGATGTACTTTCTTGTCTTTCATAGTGTTATAGTTTCTTTGTTTACAATCCGTACACGCCAAAGTAATTTTAGTTCTCAAAACTTCCACCTCTTTTGCATTAATTTCAATTTAACCATAAAAAAAAGACGTTTATCGCCTTTACTATAGTACCATATCCCCAGACACCTTGTCAACACCTTTTTAAAAATAAATATTTTTTGAAATATTTCTGTAATAAAACAATCGTTTTAACCCAAATCATAAAAATCCCGCCCCCTCTCTCATCAAAAAAACTATCTTTCAACCAATAACTCCATTAACAATAGCATCGCAGACTTTTTTCCGCAGGGCGGGCTTTGCCCGTCCGAGGAGAATGCCCGTTTCAAGGGCTTTTAAGCCTTGTGCGAAGAAACGGGCTTTCTTCCCTCTTTATTTCCCTCGTCGAAAACCTGTTTTCGACGAAAAGGGGGTGTGAAATTAAAATTTCACACCCCCAAAAAAATCATTTACCAACCTTTTCAACAGACAAAGTAACCTTTTCTCCGTTAATATTCCATTTTTTGCTAAATTCGCCAACACCTGTTTTAATTTCATCAGCCAAAACATCAGCCATAATCGACTCGCCGTTTGTCGCAAAAATTTCCGCAATCTTGTCATTTCCCGAATGAGAAACAAAAATCCTGTCAAGAACTTCAAAACCGGCGTCCTTACGCATAGTTTGAATTTTGCTTATAATCTCACGAACAAAACCCTCTTCAATAAGTTCGTCGCTCAAAACCGTATCAAGAACAACAGTAACGTTCTTGTAGCTTTCCGCAACAAAACCTTCAGTTTTTGCAGTGTCAATTAAAACATCTTCTTCGGCAAGCTCAACAGCCTCTCCGTCAATATCAAACTTAATTACTCCGTTTTCTTTAAGTTCGTTCATCAAAGCCGAGCCGTCCGAATTTTTAAGATATTCTCCAATTTTCGGAACAAGCTTTCCATATTTTTTGCCCAAAGTACGAAGTTGAGGCTTAAATGAATAACTTGTAAACGAAGAAACATCATCTGTAAATTCCAAAGCCTTAACGTTAAGCTCTTCAGTAATAATGTCACAATACATATCGTGAAGTTCGTTTGAAGCCTTAACAAACATCTTTCCAATAGGCTGACGATTTTTAATTCCGGAAGTATTTCTTGCAGCACGACCTGCAACAACAACGTTAAGAACAAGTTCCATATTTTCTTCAAGTTCAGAATTAACAAATTCTTCGTGATATTCAGGGAACTTGCATAAATGAACGCTTTCCGGAGCATCTTTGTCAATTTTAACAACAAGATTTTGATAAATGCTCTCTGCCATAAAAGGAACAAAAGGAGCAGCAAGCTTTGTAAGTTCGGTCAAAACAGTATACAAAGTCATATATGCGTTAATTTTGTCCTGTGGCATATCTTTTCCCCAAAATCTCTCACGAGAACGGCGAACATACCAGTTACTAAGTTCATCAACAAAATCGCTCATAGCTCTTGAAGATTCTGTAAGTTTATAACAATCAAGACACTCATCAACATATTTAATAAGTGAGTTAAGCTTCGAAAGAACCCATTTATCCATAGGCGGAAGCTTGTCATATTCAAGTTTATAATCGTTAGGATTAAATTTATCAATATTTGCGTAAAGAACAAAGAACGCATATGTGTTCCAGAACGTACCCATAAATTTTCTCTGTCCCTCATTAACAGCCTCTTCATAAAAACGACTCGGAAGCCAAGGTGCACTGTTAGTATAGAAATACCAGCGAACAGCATCAGCCCCCTGTTTGTTAAGAACAGACCAAGGGTCAACAACGTTGCCTTTGTGCTTGCTCATCTTCTGTCCGTCTTTGTCCTGAACGTGACCAAGAACAACAACGTTTTCATAAGGAGCCTTGTCAAAAAGCAAAGTTGAAATTGCCATAAGTGTGTAAAACCAACCTCTTGTTTGGTCAACAGCTTCCGAAATAAAGTTTGCAGGGAAATTCTGTTCAAATTCTTCCTTGTTTTCAAAAGGATAATGAAGTTGAGCAAAAGGCATAGAACCGGAGTCAAACCAACAATCGATAACTTCCGAAACACGTTTCATCTTTCCTCCGCACTCAGGACAGTTGAGGAAAACATTGTCAATATAAGGCTTGTGAAGTTCAATGTCATCAGGACAATCATCGCTCATAGCTTTAAGCTCTTCAATGCTTCCAATGGCGTGTCTGTGTCCGCATTCACATTCCCAAATAGGCAAAGGTGTTCCCCAATATCTTTCTCGGCTCAAACCCCAATCGATAACATTTTCAAGGAAATTGCCAAAACGACCGTGTTTAATGTTGTCCGGAAGCCAATTAACAGTTTCGTTGTTTGCAACAAGTCTGTCACGAACTTCTGTCATTTTAATAAACCATGTATCTCTCGCATAATATAAAAGAGGTGTGTCGCATCTCCAGCAGAAAGGATAACTGTGTTCAAAAGGAAGTGCAGCAAAAAGCTTTCCGCTTTCTTTAAGATTTTCAATAACAAGCTTGTCTGCGTCTTTAACAAACATACCTTTCCAAGGAGTAACACAATCAATAAATTTACCCTGTTCATCAACAAGCTGAACAAAAGGCAAATCATATTTCTGACCAACTTTGGCATCGTCCTCACCAAAAGCAGGTGCAATATGAACAATACCCGTACCGTCTGTCAAAGTTACATAGGAATCGCAAGTAACAAAATAAGCCTTTTTATCCGGTGTAACAAAATCAAAAAGTGGCTCATATTCTGTGTGTTCAAGGTCACTGCCTTTCATAGTTTCAATAACTTCAAATTCCTTGTCAGAAAGAACAGTTGAAGTAAGTGCATCAGCAAGTATATAAACTTCTCCGTCGCATTTAACTTTAACATAATCTTCAACAGCATTAACACAAAGTGCAACGTTAGAAGGCAAAGTCCAAGGAGTAGTTGTCCAAGCAAGGAAATACTCGTTGTCTTTTCCTTTAATTTTAAATTTCGCAATAGCAGAAACTTCCTTAACGTCTTTATATCCCTGAGCAACTTCGTGGCTTGAAAGAGCCGTTCCGCATCTCGGGCAATAAGGAACAATTTTATGACCTTTATATAAAAGTCCTTTGTCCCAAATTTTTTTCAAAGCCCACCAAACCGACTCGATGTAATCGTTGTGATAAGTAACATAAGGGTGGTCCATATCAACCCAGTATCCAACTCTGTCACTCATTTCTCGCCATTCTTCGGCATATTTAAAAACGCTTTCCTTACATTTTTTAATAAAAGGTTCAACGCCATATTCTTCAATTTGAGGTTTTCCGCTAATTCCAAGTTGCTTTTCAATTTCAAGTTCAACAGGAAGTCCGTGAGTATCCCAGCCGGCCTTTCTCAAAACTTTAAAACCTTTCATAGTCTTGTAACGTGGAATAATATCTTTAACAACACGAGTAATAATGTGTCCAATATGAGGCTTTCCGTTTGCGGTCGGAGGGCCGTCATAAAAAGTAAAAAGCGGACAGCCTTCTCTTTCCTCTATACTTTTGGAAAATATATTGTTCTTTTTCCAAAACGCCAAAATTTCTTTTTCTCTCTCAACAAAGTCTAAGTTTGTTGTCACTTTGTCGTACACAGCAAAGACCTCCTTTTATGTGTGCATACTTAAATTTATTATACAAGGTTTACCACTGTTATGTAAAGTTTTTTTTCAAATTTTTTTCAAAAGTATAAAAAAAATAGCACTCTAAACAAAAAAGTGCTGTTTTTTTAGTTATACTCCTCTCCCAAAAAAAATTTCAACCCAAACCCCAAAATTCCTTTTTCAAAAAATCAAAATTTCAACCTTTTTCAAACTTCCAATCTTCCGCCTCAACCTGCATATCAAACATATGCTTATAAATTCCGCCCTTTTCTTTAAGCTCTGAAGGCTTGCCTGTTTCCGCAACAACGCCGTCTTTAAGAACAACAATTTTATCCGCACCGTCAACTGTTCTCATTCTGTGAGCAATAATCAAAACCGTCTTTCCCTCAATAAGCTTCGAAATCGATTCCTGAATAAGCGATTCGTTATCAACATCAAGCGAAGCCGTAGCTTCGTCCATAAGAATAATAGGAGCATCTTTCAAAAAAGCCCTTGCAAGAGAAATCCTCTGCCTTTCTCCTCCCGAAAGTTCCGAACCGTTCTCGCCAATCATCGTATTTTGCTTTTGAGGAAGTTTCTCAATAAATTCATCGCAGTTTGCAAGCTTTGCCGCTCTCATAACCTCCTCGTCAGTTGCATCTTTTTTCCCAATTCTAATATTTTCCATAACTGTGTTGTTAAAAAGAACAACATCTTGAAAAACAATCGAATAAAAAGATAAAAGCTTTTCCGGATCCGCCTCCAAAACGTTCATACCGCCAACGCTGACAGTTCCTTTGTCGCTGTCCCAAAATCTTGCAGCAAGTCTCGAAACGGTTGTTTTTCCTCCTCCCGAAGGTCCAATAAGTGCCGTAACCTCGCCCTGCTTTGCAACAAAGCTAACGTCCGAAAGAATTTGCTTTCCGTTCTCATAAGAAAAGCCAACGTGGTCAAAACATATATCATAACCTTTGTTGTCAAGTTTCTCTTTCCCTGTCTGTTCTTTGCATAAAAGAATCTCGTTCATACGTTTGCAGTTTGTGTCAATAAGTATCATAGCCGACAAATTTTCGAGAGCAACCTGAAGCGGTTCATACATTCTTGTAACAACAAGCAAAAACATAAAAAATGTAATAACGTCAATTTCGCCATCAACAATAAGGTTTCCCCCAACAACAGCAACCGTTCCAATTCCAAACTTCAAAATCATTTTTGCCGAGCAAACAAAAATTGCGTTGCCAAGTTCCGAAACAAAAGTGTTTTTTTCAACGTCATTTATCTTTTTTCGAAGCCCCTCCATATATGTTTGAGTCATATTGTTCGCCCTCAAATCTCTAAGCGTTTCAAGCCCCTCCTGAATTCCGTCAATACAATTAAGTTTATAACCAACGTTTTTTTCGTGAACTTTCGATAAAACTTTTTTGGAAGAAGCAACAATAATAAAAGCAACCGGCAAAACCCAAACTGCCGCCAACGCCATTCTCCAATCAAAGAACAATAAAGCAACAACAATTATTGTCGTTGAAAAAAACGAACCGATAAGTTCGGGAATCCAGTGCGAACCCGCCGTTTCAAGCAATGCACAGTCCGACATAATCGTATTTGTCAAATCCGACAAATCTCTTTTCCCAAAAAACGAAAGCGGAATTTTTCTAAGCTTTTCCGCCAAAGTTCTTCTTCTAACACCGCTTTCAACATAGGTCGAAAGAAAAGTTGAATTATATTGAAAACGTGTCGTAATCGCAATCGATAACAAAACAACAATTGTTCCAATAACAAAAAACGGTAATTCCTCTTTTGGAAGCTCCCCCAAAAGCAAAAAAGAAGATAATCTGTAAAGAAGTCCAACCGGAAGCATAAGAGCCAAATTTGCAATTGTAACGGCAAAAATTGCCAAAAGCATATTTCTTGCACCCTTGTCAGACAACGCATATCTGTTTTTAATTTTATCAATCATTTCAATCCCCCAACTTTCCATTCAATTGATTTGTTATATTCGTTCCACATATTTTTGTAAATTCCGCCTTGCAAAATCAATTCATTGTGAGAACCGCTTTCGGCAACCTTCCCATTTTTCAAAACATAAATTGCGTCTGCATCAACAACCGTTGACAATCTGTGTGCAATCATAATAACGGTTTTGTTTTTTGCCAAATTTTCAAAAGCCTTTTGCATAAGATGTTCGTTGTCTGGGTCGGCAAAAGCCGTTGCCTCGTCCAAAATTAAAACAGGAGCATTTTTCAAAAAAGCCCTTGCAACAGATAATCTTTGAGCCTCGCCTCCGGAAACAAAAATGCCTTTCGTTCCAACAACCGTATCAATCCCGTTTGGAAACTTTGCAATAATGTCATCACATTGAGCATCTTTCAAAGCTTGCAAAACCTCTTCTCGTGAAGCGTTCGGCTTTCCCATTCTAACATTTTCAAAAATACTCGTTTTCAAAAGCTTGCTGTCTTGAAAAACATACGAAACCAAATCCATAAGTTTTTTGTTGTCAATGTCTCTAACGTCAATCCCACCAATTTTAATCGAACCGCTTTCAACGTCCCAAAATCGAGCAATCAACGATGCAAGGGTTGTCTTTCCTCCTCCCGAAGGTCCAACAAAAGCAACGTGTTGCCCCTCTCCAATCTCCAAACTAATTCCATCAACAGCGTTCCCCTTAGATTTATCATAACTAAAAGTCACGTCATTTAAGGAAACCGACATATTTTGTGGAGTTTTTCCGTTTTTGTTTTCCAAAAGGGGCTGAACAGCAAGAATATCATCAATTCTTTTCAAAGCATCACAAACAACCATTTTCGACTCACCCGCATAAGCAAGCTTCATAAGCGTAACAGTCAAAACAGATGTAATAATAACATAAAAAAGAATGTTCAAAACAAAATCAACAGTAAGTTCATCTCCGGCAAATATAAACGTCGCAAAAATCAGCATGGCAAAAATTCCGTTTGTGGCAACAGTAAAAATAATCATAGGCAAACGCAATTTTTTAGTATAATTAATAACCCATTTTTCATAAGCATCAATCGCATTTTTAAACCTCTTAAAAGAAAAAACGGTCTGTCCAAAAGTTTTAACAACAGGAATTCCCCTAACATATTCAACAGCCTCCGAAGACATCGCTTCAAGAGAACTCTGATAGTTTCCCATAGCCTCCGCCATTCCCTTTCCTCTCAAAGTTGCCATAAGCAAAAAAGCCAAACCTGCCGGAATTAAGCTAAAAATCCCAAGTCGCCAATCAAATGTAAACATCAAAATCAAAAGACCAATCGGCGTCGCAATCGAAACAAATTTGTCTGGAAGATTATGAGCAAGATATGTTTCCATTGCCGAACTCGCCTCAAAAACAGTTTTGCGGATTTTTCCGCTTCCCTCTTGCTCAATATATCCAAGAGGAAGTTTAATAATATGCTCCATCATCTTTGTCCTCAAATTAACCGCAACACGAAATGCCGCCTTATGAGAAAAAATAAGCCCACCATTGTAAACAATCATATAAAGAAGGGCAAAACCAACAGCGTGCCAACCATATTCGGTAATATGTACAGCGTTTTCAAAATTCGGCATAACTTCCAAAAGCTCTTTTATAATGCACCAAACATCATAAAACGGAACAAGCCCAATCCAAGCACTGACAAAAGCAAAAACACACGATAAATATGACATATATTTATGCTTTCCCGCCTCCTCCATAAGTCTCGATAATTCGTTTTGTTTTTTTGTCTTCAAAATAAGACCCCCTTAAAAAATTTTTGAACATTAGCTATGGCTAACTCAGTGTTAAAGTTCGTTCACATTTTAAAAAATATTCCCAACCAATAAAGTTTGTAAAAACCTCATCGTTTCAAATCAAAGTTGCTCACAAATTAGTCAAAACTAACTTGCATTCAAACGTAACCCCAATTTTAAAAAAACACAAAGCCCCAAATTAGCCAAAGCTAACGCATATTTATTTTAATGGGCAGTAATAATAACTGCCCATTTAAAAACTATTAAAAAATTTTATCTGTTTCTTTTAAGAAAATCAGGAATGTCAATAGAATCTCCTCTTTCACGAACCGACTCTCTAATATCTCTCAAATTAGCTTCCTTAATTTCATTTGAAGGTGCAACTGTTCTAACTTCCGAGTTAAAATTGCTTTGTTGTTGATATTCGGCTTGTTGCACAGCCTGTTGTGGCTGTTGCTCCTGCAAACGCTGTAAAGGTCTCTGAATTACCCCCGCAGGTTCTTGAGAAGACAACCCCGTTGCAACAACAGTAACAATAACTTCATCATTAAGTGACTCGTTAAAAGATGTACCAAAAATAATTTCAGCTTCTGGGTCAATAAGTGAGCTAATAAATTCAGCAGCATTGTTTGTTTCAAGCATACCCAAATCCATACCACCCGTAACGTTTATAATAACGCTCTTCGCACCATCAATAGATGTTTCAAGAAGAGGTGATTTAATAGCAAGCTCTGCGGCCGTTCTAACTTTGTCCTTTCCTTTGGAATGACCAACACCAAAATGTGCCAAACCTTTATCAGCCATAATCGAACGAACGTCGGCAAAGTCAACGTTAATAATTCCGGGATTTGCAATAAGGTCGGAAATTCCCGTAACACCTTGTTTAAGAACATCATCGGCCATTTTAAACGCCTGCATCATAGAAGTATCCTTGTCGGCAATCTCCATAAGCTTTTGATTAGGAATAACAATTAATGTGTCAACGCATTTTTTAAGTTCATCAATTCCGCTCAAAGCGTTTTTCATTCTAACTCTGCCCTCAAACATAAAAGGCTTTGTAACAACACCAACCGTCAAAATTCCTTTTTCTTTGGCAATTCCGGCAATAATCGGAGCAGCTCCCGTTCCGGTTCCTCCGCCCATACCTGCCGTAACAAAAACCATATCATAGTCGGAAAGAGCCGCAGCAATTTCTTCTTTCGACTCCTGAGCCGCTTCCTTTCCAACCTCTGGGTGTCCGCCTGCACCAAGACCTTTGGTAGATTTAACACCAATTTGAATTTTAATATTAGCAAGGCTCTTTGAAAGAACTTTGTTATCTGTGTTAACAGAAATAAAATCAACATTTGTAACATTATCGGAAATCATTCTGTCAACAGCATTGTTTCCGCCTCCGCCAACGCCGACCACTAAAATTTTTGCATCGCCAAAATCATCGTTGCTTATATCCAACACCGCTATCCCTCCAAAATTTATAAATTATCATAAGAAATTAAAAGAAACAAACAAAACTTTCCTCTTATACAGCAAAAAGATTAATATATAAACAATTTGAGTAAATTCATAAACTCCAAAAAGTAAACATCTGTATAAATGTCTCCATAATATCTAATATTACAGAAAAAAATAATTTTTGTCAAGCTAAAATTAAAAAGCAAAACCGCAAAAATTCAACAATTTTTTCAAATCAGTATAATATTAATGTAATATTTAAGAAAAATATACAAAACGCTTTCACAAAAATCAACAGTCCAAAATCAAGTCAAATATGTAAATGCGGGAGTTTTCTTCGATGAGCTTATGTCCAAAATGCCTTTGTCATCAGGCGAAAGCTTTTTAATAATTTCGCTCAAAGCCCCAATCTTCCAATTAACATCGTTAAACTCTCCCAAAACAACATCAATTTTATTAACATACAAATGAATATCCTCTGTTTTCGAAACATCAACTTTAACAACGTTTTCAATAATTTTATATCTGTCCATAAGTTTGGAAAGTTCAACAACAATTTGAAGCTTTTCTTCCGGCTCAACGTTTAATTTTTCGCCCAAAGTAAAAGAATTAAAATTCAACCCGTAAACAACAGGAAGTGGCTGAGTATAAGAAGATTTTGCATCAAGAATACGCCCCTCGTCGTCCATAAATAAAAATGTATTCATATACGGAATATATCCGCAAGGCTTTCTTTCAACAATTTTAACCTCAAGAGTATCCGGAAAAACTCTAAAAAACTCAACCGACTTTATATAAGGATTTTCCAAAAGCTTGCTTTCTCCGGAAAAAGAATTAAACGCATATAAATTCGTATTTCCCGAATTAAGTTCAAGAACTTCCAAAATATCCTCACGAGGAACAATTCCGTTTCCGGTGACATCAACATTTTTTATATAAAAATAAGGACAAAGCAAAATTCCAATAAGTATGACAGAAACAACGCCAACTCCAATAAAAATTTTAAAATATATTTTTTTCATAAACATTCCGCCCCAAAAAAATTCAAACAAAAACAAAATCAAGTGCCAAACAAAAAAGCTTGACACAAGATTTCGCAAAAATTCAAACATTTTTATTTTCAAAAATATTATACACCAAATCGTCAATTTTTTAAAGTAATATTTGCACCCAAAGCCGATAAATTTTCAACAATATTTTCATAACCTCTCTCAACAAAACAAGAATTTTTAACAACTGTCGTTCCATATGCCGCAAGTCCGGCAATTATAAGCGATGCTCCCCCTCTCAAATCTTTCGCAAAAACTTCCGCCCCGTTAAGTCTCCCAACACCTCTAACAGAAAACTCTCTGTTGTTTCTAACAACAATATCCGCCCCCATCTTCAAAAGTTCATAAATGTGAGCCGTTCTGTTTTCAAAAATATTTTCTTCAAAATGACAAATTCCTTTCGCCAGTGTTGCAAGCGATGTGAGCTGTGGCTGAACGTCTGTCGGAATTTCAGGATATGGTTGCGTTTGAATAAAAGGAACGTTAATAAGCCTTCCCGAAGATTTCAAAGTAACCGAATTCGTCTTTTTCTTAATTCTACAGCCCATTTTTGAAAGAACATCAAGAATTGAATCAATGTGCGAAACAAAAACATTCTCAACAGTAACAACTCCACCTGTTGCCGCAGAACAAATCAAATAAGTTGCCGCCTCAATCCTGTCGGGAATAATAAAATGTTTAACCGGCATAAGCTTTTCAACCCCAATAACAGAAATTTCTCCCGTTCCCCCGCCAATAACTTTTGCCCCGCATTTATTCAAAAACTTGCATAAATCAACAACTTCCGGCTCTTTTGCAGCATTAAAAATCGTTGTTTTTCCCTCTGCAAAAACAGCCGCAAGAATAACATTCTGGGTTGCCCCAACGCTCGGAAAATCCAAATAAATCTCGCACCCTCTGAGTTTTTCGCAAAAACAAGTTATCCTGTCGCCCTCCTCAACAATCTCCGCCCCCATTTTTTCAAAAGCCGAAAGATGCAAATCAATCGGCCTTTTCCCAAGTTCGCAACCGCCGGGGTAAGAAATCGAAACTTTCTTAAATTTGGAAAGCATAGGCCCCATAAAAATTATGGACGACCTCATTTTTTTAACAAGCACCTCGGGAATTTCCGTTTTTGAAACGTTCGCAGAATTAACAATTAAAGTTTTGTCATCAAAATCAACTGAACAGCCAATATGTCGCAAAATCGAAATTGCGGTCTTTACATCGGAAATTTGCGGGCAATTTTCAAGAATACTTATACTGCCGTTCAAAACCGTTGCCGCAAGAATGGGCAAAACCGCATTTTTGCTCCCGTTAATACAAACCGAACCCTTTAACTTTCTATGACCGGAAATAATATATTCTCCCAAAACGTTGCCCTCCAAAACGAATATATCTATATACTATTCAAAATAAAAAAAAGTGTGAATTAAATGTCTGTAAATTTTGCACAAACCTTTTAAAAAAAATAAGTAAAAACAACCGCAGTTCCAAAGCTAATTTAACAAAAAACATCAAATCTCCCACCGTTTTACCCCCAAAAAAATAAATTAATACAAATGTACCAAAAATAAAAAAAATAATTTGCCATTTATTAAAAAAAAGTATATAATAATTATGATTAACTAAATGTTACGGCAACGCCATACAGTAATAATTTTACATTTCTAACAATATGTTTATCATTTTACAAAAATTCTTTCCGTAAAATTATAACAGCATTGCCTTAAAATGTGTCACATTATGCGTTTATTGTAAAATTTTAACTAAAAAAGCAGTTTTCAAAAATTTACTGTCAAAAATGAATTGCTTTCGAATAATCTAAAATTATAATCTGAAATGTGTTTCAATCATCATTAATTGCAAATTTTTTCAATATCAGCATAATAAAAACCAACAACAACCGCAAAATTATAATTATACAGTTGTTGCTTTAACTATAAAATTTTTAATATAACTTTCGTATTATAAATATACCAAATTCTCACCATAATTTTGAGTAAAAGGAGTGATATATTTGAATATACCACAAGAGATATTAACAATAGAATTGTCCAACCTACGCCCAAATATGATTCTTGCCGAAGATGCCGTATCAAAAAACGGAGTTGTAATCCTTGCAAAAAACACAAGGCTCGATTCCGTAAACTACAAAAAACTCGAAGAAAAAGAAGATATATCAACTGTAAATGTTTGGGGCTATTCAATTGATAAACGACACAAACCTTTTTCCGATATAGACGAAAAAAAACAACCAATATCGTCCGAGCAAGGAAACCCTGTTTTGGAAAAGCCCGAATTCAAGCGTTTTCAGGAAACATATGACAAAAAAATCGATGAATTAAAAAATTGTGTAACGGCATTAACTCAAGGCGAAGAAACTCATCAAGATGAGTTATACGGAATTGTAGACAGTATAATAAACACAGCAAATTGTGCAAGTGATTTGGTCCATTATATAAGCTATCTAAATAAAATGGACGATTACACTTATGCCCACAGCATAAATGTTGCAATTTTGTCGCATATATGTGCAACGTGGCTCCACCTTGATAAATACGAAATCGAAAAAGCAACCGTTGCCGGCTTGCTCCACGACATAGGAAAATCAGCACTCGAACTTTCAACCAATGAAATATTAAACGAGGACAACATAACCAACGAAAAATTGCTAAAATACAGAAAACACCCCGAAATGGGTTATGAAATTCTTTTGTTCCAAGATTTAGATGACGATATAAAACAAGCCGTTCTGACGCATCACGAAAGAATAGACGGCTCAGGCTATCCAAAAGGCATAAAAGGCAAAGATTTAAATATGGCAAGCAAAATTGTTGCCGTATGTGACACATACGATAACCTCGTTTCAATAAAAAAACTTTGCCCGTTTGAAATAATAAATGACTTCGAATCAATGAATATAGGTCGCCTCGACACAAAAACTTTGCTCCAATTCACAAAAAATATAGCATATACCTACATAAGTTCATACGTTCGCTTGTCAAACAATAAAACGGCACAAGTTGTGTTCATAAATCAAAACTTCCTTTCCCGCCCAATCGTTGCGGTAACAGATGGAACGGTTATCGACCTTGCCTATGAAAAAAATCTAAAAATAGTAAGTATGGCATAATCAAAAATAACAAATTTGTCAACCTCAATAAAATATCACTTAGAATTACATTTGTAATATTATTTAAAATAATCTATACTTTCAGAAGAGGTTGTGAATAATCCACTTTCACAACCTCTTTGTTTGCTTAATCCCTCTTTTCTACCTTTCGCCACACAAAACTACAACTTCCCAAAAACTCCCCTTTTGCCCATAAAAAAGAGACTTCCAAGAACTCCCATTAATCCCTCTAAAACTTTCAACCTCTTGCTCGCAAAAACTCCCCCCAGAACTTCCAACCCTCGGGGGGGTACAGGGGTGTCCCCTGCTCGTTTCAAGGGGTGTAGGGCTGGTCGTAAAGCGTCGCTTTACTGCTCGCCTATGCAACCAAGGGAAAATCAAAATCCCCCACGTTTTTGGTACTTTTTGCACCAAAAAGTACAACCCCAAAATAGAAATTTCCAAGGGCTACCCTTGAACCTCCCACAAATAAAGATTTCCAAAAAGCTACCCTTCTGCCCCAAAAAGTAAATCTCTACAACCCTCTAAACAGCACAACCTCCGATTTTTCAAAACTTTTCTTAACATCAATAACACGTTGATTTGCAGACCCCCGCCAATGTAACGAGTTGTCCTTAAATTTCTCCATAAATTTACCGTCAACTATCACATCAACATTGTGAATAAAAGGAATTGTATTGATGTTTTCCCATAAATAACCTGTGTAAAGCCAAATGGTTTTTTGAGGATATTTCCGCTTTATCCTTTCAATCAGTTCGCCAATGCAGTCTCTGCTTTTTGGAAAAAGTGGGTCTCCTCCGCTGAATGTTATTCCGTCAACATAATCTTTTTCAAGCTCGCAAAAAATCTCAGCTTCGGCGTCAGAATTAAATTCAACTCCGTCATCAGGGTTCCAGGTTATCGGATTTTGACACCCCTCACAATGATGCTCGCACCCCGAAACCCACAAAACAACCCTAAGACCACAACCGTTTAACATATCATCTTTTGTAATATTGTGATATTTCATTTATTTCCTGTTCCTTTCATAATTTTGTAAACCACATCACATACTCTTTCTGTCAGAAATCTCTGCCATTTTCGCAGAATTTAACCTTGTATCACCGTGAACTCTTGAATAACTTAAATAACCGTTCATTCTCTCAATTTTAGTCAAATTCGTGCTTCCGCATTTCGGACAAACGTCCATAGACAATTCTTCGTGCCCACAATTGTCGCAATATGCCAAAGATAAATTAACTCCCTCATAAAAGCCCATTTGCATCGCTCTGCGAATTAGTGTCTTAATCGCCGTTTTGTTATAGCTTATAGGATATTTAACATATTGTATTTTTCCACCGTTCAAAAGGTCCCAAAACCTTTTTTCAAGGTCTTGCTTTCTAATCGGAGATATTTCTTCGCTAACGTGACAATGAAAAGAATTGCTAACATATTCCCTGTCCGAAACGTTCTCGATTATACCATATTTTTTTCTAAATTGTGTAACTTGAAGTCCGCAAAGACTTTCCGCCGGCGTTCCGTAAATTGCATATAAAATGTTGTCCTCTTTTTTAAATTCTTCTGTCTTCTTGTTTATATATTCCATAACTTCAAGTGCAAATTGCCCGTCTTGAGCAATGGATTTTCGGTTGTAAAGCTGTTGAAGTTCGTTCAATGCCGTTATTCCAAAAGAAGCTGTTGCATATTTTATTAAAGGTTTAATTTTTTCGTTCGGCTTCAAATGCCCGCCATAAAAACCACCCTCGCAATAAGCCAAAGGATTTGTCGAAGCTTTCATCTCTCCAAGATATTCAAGAGTTCGTATGTGAAGTTTTCTAATCATATCAAGATAAAAATCCAAAACTTCGTAAAAATCTTTGCTTTCGGCTCTCGCTTTCGCCAAAATCATGGGTAAATGAAGAGAAATTGCACCAGCGTTCCACCTTCCAACAATAATAGGCTTGTCATTTTCATCAGCCGGCTCCATTCCGCCTTTTTCAAACCAAAGCGATAAAAATGCCCTACACCCCATAGGGCTTATAACAACACCATATTTTTGATAGGCTCTCGCAACATAACTGTCGCCCGAAAGACTTAACCAGTCCGGATACATCGTTTTACTCGAACATTCAATTCCCGCATCAAAAACATCTTCAAGCTCGCAACCGTCACCATGAAGCTTTTCGTCATATAAAAATACAATTTTGGGAAATAAAACCGGCTTTTTGCAATCGTTTTTGCCCTGACCGTTTTTGTGAACTTCAAGAGCCGTTATAGATGCCATTTTTGCAAAACGCCCCGTTCCAAGTCCAAGAGTTATCGTAACAAAAGGATAATCCCCTCTCGATGAACCAACAGAGTTCAATTTATATTCAATCCCTTGAAAACCTTGCTCAAACTCTCTCTTAACTTTCATAATCGCTTTTTTGTCGGCATATTCATAATCGTCATCTGTAAGCATATAATTTTTGCAATGCTTTAAAATTTCAATAATTTCATCATAATGCTTTTTATAGCTTCTTTCAGCATAAGGCTCAAGAATTTTGTCAATTTCGGGAACAGTAAATCCACCATATTGCTGTGCGGCTGTCGAAAGAACAATGTCACCAATAACGTCAAAAGCAACAGCAAGCGTTTTGGGCTCGTTATACCAAAGATTGCCCATTTCAAATCCGCCCTTTAAAACATTCTCCATATCAAATAAACAACAGTTCATCGTGTCACGCCTTGAAGCCATATCATGAATGTATATGTAACCCTCCTTGCAGGCTTGCAATTCTTCGGTCGTCAAAAAGAATTTTTGATACAATTCTTTGTTCAATTGGTTGTAAATTAAACTTCTCTTCGTCGCAACCAAAGCACTGTCGGTGTTGCTGTTCTCCTTGTCTCCAATGTACATAATCGATTGAGCTTTTTGATATACGTCGTCAAGCATATGAACAAAATCTTTTTTATAATTTCGATAGTCTTTATAACTTTTTGCAACCCTCGGCTCAACCGCTTCAAGAGCACTTTCAACAAGATTGTGCATCGTCTGAATAGGTATATCCTTTAACGAATTCTTCGTTATCTCGCTTTTAACATAGTCGCATATTTTTTCAATTTCGTTCGTTTTAAATTTATACATAACACGATTTGCCGATTTTGTAACAGCACACGCAATTTTTCTTTCATCAAATTCTTCAAGAGTCCCGTCTTTTTTAATAATTCTAACCATAAAATATCTCCTTTCAATTACCAATTTGTTTCAAAATGTCACCGGCTGACATTCTGCGATATTTCAAGATTGAAAAAAATAAGTTATAATTATTATACTTTAGTAAAATTATTTTGTCCATAACATAAAATAACATAAAGTAACATAAAACTTTTCCAAATCCGTAGTCCTTATGTAAAAATAAATTCATACCCCGCAAAAAAATAACCAAAATTGTAATGCTTGCATTTTCAAAAAAAGTGTTGCAATAAATTATTTTTAATGATATAATGAATAAAAATTTTAAAAGCAATGATTTGGAAAAAAGACTTTGTGGTTACAAAATCAGAGAGTAAGGCGGTTCGGTGAAAGCTTTGCAGAACATAAGGTTAATACACCCAATGAGCTCCCCTTTCGGGCGTTTTCGTGCGTTAAACGATTAAAGGTAATTTTTCGATTATTAAAACAGCTTCCAAAAAGTAACCCAATTGCTTTCGGTTGCCAATAATCTTAATTTTGCAAACTAAGGTGGTACCACGGCAGATTTGTTCGTCCTTAACAGGATTGAACAAGTCTTTTTTATTATAAAAATAAATTTTTAAAAAATAAATTAAAGGAGATAAAAAATGTCTGAAAATGTATTTGATATTTTAAAAGAACGTGGATTTGTTGAACAAACAACACACGAAGAAGAAATCCGAGAATTGTTGGGGAAAGAAAAAGTCACTTTTTATATCGGTTTTGACCCAACCGCAGATAGTTTAACCGTTGGCCACTTTTTAACAGTTATGGCTATGAGCCATATGCAAAAAGCCGGCCACAGACCTATAGCCCTTGTCGGAGGCGGAACAGGAATGGTCGGAGACCCAACTGACAGAACCGATATGCGAAGAATGATGAATAACGAAGAAATTCAACACAATGTAGATTGTTTCAAAGCACAACTTTCAAAATTCATCGACTTCACCGATGATAAAGCAATAATCGTAAACAATGCCGACTGGCTTAGAAAACTCAATTATATAGATTTCATAAGAGAAGTCGGTGTCCATTTTTCCGTAAATAGAATGTTAACTGCCGATTGCTTCAAAACAAGAATGGAAAAAGGTCTTTCTTTCTTCGAATTTAATTATATGCTTATGCAAAGCTATGACTTTTTGGAATTAAACAGACGTTACAACTGTAAGCTTGAGCTTGGAGGAAACGATCAATGGTCAAATATATTGGGCGGGGTCGACCTCATCAGACGTATGGAAAACAAAGATGCCTATGGCTTAACGTTCAAACTTTTAACAACAAGTGACGGTAGAAAAATGGGAAAAACTCAAAAAGGTGCAGTTTGGCTTGATCCAAATAAAACTTCACCATATGAATTCTATCAATATTGGAGAAACATAGACGATAGCGATGTAGGAAAATGCTTAGGACTTTTAACTTTCCTTCCAATGGACGAAGTTCGAGAACTTTCCGCATTAAAAGACAACAAAATCAACCATGCAAAAGAAGTTCTTGCATTTGAATTAACAAAAATTGTTCATGGCGAAGAAGAAGCCCAAAAAGCTCAAACCGCCGCACGCTCGCTTTTTGGCGGTTCCGGCTCCGGTGGTTCTGTTCCAACAACAGAAATCACAAAAGATGACTTCGGTAGCGGAATAGGAATTATTGAAGTTTTAGAAAAAACAAAATTAAGCCCGTCAAGAGGTGAATCCCGAAGATTAATCCAACAAGGCGGAATAAAAGTTGCCGACAAAAAAATTGAAACAATTGATTACGTTATAACCGAAGATGTTTTAACCGATAACGAAGTTCTGATTCAAAAGGGCAAAAAATCTTTCCATCGTTTAAAATTAGTATAAAATCTTATAAAAGCGGAGTAAAATTTATTTTTCACTCCGCTTTTTTGCTCCAAACCGCTCAATCCCTTTTTCTCTCTCCCTCCTCTCCCCCCTAAAAACTTTCTTTCCCCTTTTTTCTCCTCTTTCCTCCAATCCCCTGTGTCTTTCCCTCCCCCCTCCGCTGTCAATCTTCCCTTTTTTTCCCTCTCTCTTTTTCTTTCCTCCTCCCCCCTCTTCTCATAACTCCTCTTCCCCCTTCCCTTCCCTTTCCACCCCCCAAAACTCTCCCTCTTTCCCCTCTTCTCGCACTTTTTCCCCGCCAATCTTCCCCTTTTTCCTCCCCCCTCAAACACAAAAAAAGAGAGTCATCGTAATCGACAACTCTCTCAATAACCAAAAGTATAAAATTAAATTTGTTCGCTTGCAACAGTTTTATTTAGACTTTTTTCCCATTCGTCAAAACCTTGCATAACTCTGTCATAAGTTCTTCCGGAAATATCAGGAAGTTTTCCTCCCCATAAATCCTCGGCAATTTTAAATCCTTTTTCAACTGCCTCTTTCATTTCGTTCAATTTGTCCAAATCATCGCCGGCAAGAGCTTTTGCAAAATCCAAAATTCTGCCTGCAGTTTGTTCAACGCCCCAATAACCATCATCAGCAATATCTTTTTGAGCTTGAAGTCTTGTTGCTTCGTCAACTTGAAGATTTGAAAAATATTGCCCCAAATTGGAATTTGGCATAGCTTGAACATATTTTGAATATTGAGTTTTAAGCATACTCGTAAAAAGAGTTTGCATACACTCAGCCTTTGCAGCTTCCGCAGCTTTAACAGCGTTTTCTGCACCTGTGCGGTCAAAAGTTGTGCTTTGTCCTTTTTCATAAGAATCCGCATTTTTTTCAACTTTGTCTGTAACAGCTTCTTTGGTTTTAACTGTGCTAACCTGAGTAGCATCGTATGTTTTTGAATAATTTGTGTATTCAACTGAATTTACTGACATTGCGATTACCTCCTTTTAATCAAAAAAACAATGTTCAATACAATAAGTTCAACGGGAACTCATCGCCAATTGCTATAAATTTCTTTACATAATATATATCGGCTTTTTCTAATAATAAATTAACAGTATAAAGTATATTTTAAAAAAAATAAAAACAACCGCCTTCCACCCTTTCCCCAAAAACATCTCAACCCCTCCAAACCTCTCTCCGTTCTTCCACTTTCCTCAAAAAAATTCCCCTCTCCTCTCCCCCTCAAAAAAAAATTCCCCTCTCTCCTCACCCCAAAAAAACTCTCACCCTCACCCTTTTTTCACACTCCCCCCAAAAGCTCTCCACATTCCCCCCGTTCTTCCCTTTCCCTCAAAAAAAGTTCCTCTCCCCTCACCTATCTCCCCTCTTCTTCCCCCAAAAACTCACCTCCTCCCCCTAAACAACAAAAAAACTGCGAAAAATCATAGATTTTTCGCAGTTTCCAACATTCCAACAATTTCAACTCTGCTCCGTTATTCTTACCCTTAAACACTATTTTGAATAAACAGCATCATTTTTTGACAGAAGATATACACAATACTGATTCATACTGATTCCCTCTCTCTTAGAATGCTCCGAAAGAGAACGATGCAAACTTCGAGGAATCCTAAGCTTAAATTGTCCCGAATAATCCTCTAAACTATCCGGCTCATGAATTTCAATACCCTCCTCCATTGCTGCTTCAAGCCATGTTTTCTTAGCGTCCAACGCATTTGCAATTGCTGTTTCTACAGTTTCACCGCAAGTAATACAACCCGGAAGTTCGGGAAATGAAACTACAAAACCACCCTCATCTTTATCCTCTAAAACTTCCATGCGGTAATTCATTGCCATATAATCATTCAGCGTTTTCATCATTCATCGCCTCACTTTCCACAATCTGCTTTACCATCTCAACATACACCTTTTTAATTGGTTCATGCTTTGGTATTGTAATCGGCTGACAACCTGCTTTCCTAAATGTGTAATGACTGCTGCCACCTTTCGGCGCATTCATCACATATCCATAACTTTCCAGTACCTTACGCAATTCATCAAACCGGAGGTCTTTTGATAAAGCACATATCTTTGTTAATAGTTTATCCCATCTTGACATTTTGAATACCTCCTATTTATATTATAGGTGGTGTCGTATGCGGTGTCAAGCACATTTTGTCATCAGATAATAACTGAGCATAAAGTATCTTAATTTATATTATATCTCACATAATATTCAATTTCCGCATTCGTTTCACTGTATTGCAAAAGGACAACCCCAACCAAATCGCCCTCTCCCTTTTAATATCCTCCAATACCTCCTAAAATCATACATACCTTTCTCACCCTCCCCCTAAACAACAAAAAAACTGCGAAAAATCACAGATTTTTCGCAGTTTCCAACATTCACATTCTCACAATTCCAACTCAACCAATATCTTATCCTTGTTGCTGTTTGGCAATTTTCATAGCCTCTTTCCAAGTGTCCCTCATATTTCTAATAAGATTGGTCGCCTCAACAAGTAAATCCATATCTTTTGTAATGTTCGCCCTAACAAGACGATTATAAATATACTCGTATAAATCGTTGAGCTGTTGTGAAATCTCATATTCCATTTTAAGAGTAATTTGAAATTCTCTAATTATGTCCTCAACTCTCTGAATGAGTTTGTTCGTTTTAACATAATCCTTTTTTTCAAGAGCAACCATGGCTTGATTGCAAAACTTCAATGCACCATCAAACAGCATAAGAGTAAGTTCTTCAGGTGTAGCTGTGTTAATAGCATTCGATTTGTATTTAGCATATGGGTTATTAATAGCCATAACCACCCTCCTAAAGTAAAATTAATTACATTTTTTCGTCAACCAATATTCCCGAAAGTTCTTGAAGCTTAGCAAAGAAATCAAGACTTTCTTTCGAAGGAACTTCTTTAATAACTTCGCCCGAAACAGAATCTTTAATTGTAATAACAAATTGCTTTGTAGCTTCGTGAATAGAATAAGAAAATTGCTTTGTAGAATTTGCGACTTTAAGCTTTTCGTTTGCAAGTTCAACAGCTTTCTCCATATCCTCTTTGTAATTACCTTTAAAAATTCCCTCCGATTCGGAAATATCTCCGTTGGAAATTTCGTCATAAGAAACTTTTGTCTTTGTCGCTGTTTCGCTAACTTTAACATCATCATTTTTTTGCTTTGGCTCAACAACTTTGCTCGTAAAATCCAACGACAAATTTTTTTGAACATTATTGTTGCTTAAAGCATTAAGACTATCAAAATCCATTTTAATAGACCCCCTTTTATAAAACTATCAACCTAAAAAACTTACTTCTTGCTGTCAAATCCGCCATAACTGTCAAAATAAGGGAACTCTCCATACCCTTTTCGAACTTGCTTCGACCTCTGCAAATTTCGCATATTTCTTTTAACAAGCTCCATAAGCTCTTTCATAACGGATTTATTCTTTTCGTCAATAAAAATAATTTTTTTTGCAATATCTTTGATGTCCAGATTAATCTTTTCAACGTCCTTGTAAAAAAGAGAATTTCTGTCCTCACCTAAAATATCAAATTTTCCAATTCTCTCATCAAGACTTCGGCATTTTTGAAATAAAACCTCTCGCTTCTGAAAAAAATTGTAAAATCTTTCAACGTCATCTTCAACAACCTCAAACTTTCGCTCTTCGGTCATATCAAGAATTTTTTGAAGACATTCTTTCTTATTCTGCAAAAGCTTTAAAAGAGTTTTTTTCTCATCATCGTTCATAGCAAGTCTCCCTGAATTTGCAAATAAAAACAATCAAATCATAACCGCTCCTTGTATAAGTAATTCCCCGCCAAAAAAATGACGGAAAATCACTTAATCGGTTAAATCAGTTGTAGAATAATTATAGCATAAAATAATTACTTTTACAAAAACATTTAAAAAATAAATTTATTATCAAGAACCCATCATTGAATACAAATAGTCAATCTGACTGTTCGAATTCGTAATTGAAGATTCCATACTTGAAAACATAGAATAGTATTTTTCTTCTTTCGCTGTAAGTCTTGTTTTTTCAGCACTGATTTGTTCGTTAATCTCTTTAATTTGTTTGCTCAAAATGTTTTCGTCAACAGAAGATGTTCCCTCAATACCGGCTTTTGCACGAAGTGTACCGTTTTTTCCAACAGCTCCTTCAATAATGTCCTCAAGCTGGTCCGCAAGACCAACTCCCTCAACAGTTCCCGCACCTGTGAAAAGAGATTGAATATCATCACCGTTTGTTTTAATAGCCTCTTTAAGCTTTTCTTCGTCAATAATAAGCTTTCCGTTGTCGGTATATTCCGAAGAAGTCGTAATACCAAATTGATATAACGAAATTTTCGTTCCGTCAACTTTTGTAAGAGAATTATATAAAGTGTTTCTCATTT
The DNA here is from genome assembly GCA_964531385.1 of uncultured Lachnospiraceae bacterium. Taxonomy (GTDB): domain Bacteria; phylum Bacillota; class Clostridia; order Lachnospirales; family CAG-274; genus MGBC114079. The sequence continues at coordinate 28,494 of CAZHGC010000018.1, forward strand.
TTGTAACAACGTTTGAAATTGAACTATCTCTGTAAAGAAGACCTGTTTTTGCTTTCTTCTCCCAAAGTTCAATTTCGTCGTCGTCCATTTCTTTCTTTTCTTGGTCTGTCAAAGGTTCATAATAACTGTAGCTGTCGCTTCTTGCCCTTGTTTCCTTAATCGACAAATTAAGTTCTGCACTAAGAGTGTTATATTCTTCAACAAATTTAGAAATAGTATCATAAATTGCATCAACGTCTGTTTGGTTTTCAATAGTAAGAGTTTCGCCCGCAGCCGTTGTTTTGTTCAAAGTTATGTTAAGACCGTCAAGGTCAATTGTGTTAGATGTACGAGTTGTTTCAACACCGTCAATAGTTAAAATAGCGTCCTGAGCAACTTTTGTGTGCTGAGATTCGTCAACAACACCACCGCTGTAGCTAAATCCCATAGATTGTAAAACGCTAACTGTTCCGCTGTCTGTTCCAAAATCAACTTTGTTGACAGAACCCGACTCAGTCGAAGCTATGGTAAATTTCTGACCTGTATAGTTGTAACTAACAGTAACGCCGGCTTCGCTTGAATTTATGTTTTCCATAAATGTTGCAAGGTTTGTGTCTTTAGAGAAAGAAACAGATTTTCCGTTCAAAGTAATGGAAGCTTTTCCGTCTGCGTCCCAAACAGAACTATCAAAAATTTCCTCAAGAGTTGTTGTTTTGGAAACAGCGTTTGTTCCGCTTGCTGAACCAAAATAATTGTAAAAATCATTTGAAGTTTTTAAAGTTGTGTTGGAAACATCACTAAGAGAACTGCCGGAAATAGTCATATCGCTTCCTGCGTTCGAAACAAGTTTAAGAGTTCCGTCTTCTTCCGAAACAGAAGCAATAAGCTTTCCGCTAATGTCTGCAGTAGTCGAATCCGAATCCTTAACAGCAGTTTTCAAAGCCGCATTAATTTTTTCGGCCAAAGTAAGGTCTTTTCCCTCTGCATCGTCCTGAACATTAACAGTGTAAGTTTCTCCCTCAAAAGAAAGTTTAAAAGTACCTGTAGCTGTCTTGTCAGCCGCTCCGGAAGAAACATAAATGTTCTCACCGCTGTTGCCAGAAGAACCCGCAGAAATCGTATGTCCCAAAATGGTTTCCATAGAGTAAGAACCGTCATCGTTAATTGTCATACTGATTTTGCTTTTTCCGCCCTCTGTTCCAAAAGCACTTGTAAGCTTTGTGTTTAAAGCGTTCTGAAGCTTCTCTGCATCAGTGCTTCCGCTTGCAGCATTAAATTCAGAACTTGAAAGAGTAACAGTTTTTGATGCTCCGTCAAGAGAAACGTTCATTGAAAAATCTTTTCCTGAATTCAATTTTGCAACAAGGTCAGAAACATTCGCATTGCCTTTAATTTCTTTTCCTTTTGAAGAACTTCCAACATAAGTGTCGTTTTGAGCAAGCTGTTTAACAGCAATTTCATATTTCTGAGAAGAAGTCGATTTGTTAACTGTAATAGCGTCCGACTCCCCACCGTTAGAAGATTTAACAGAACTTTTAAAAGTTGTAAATGCGGTAGAATATTTCAAGCTTGTGCTTTTCCCAATTCCAAACCACTTGTCTTGAAAATCTTGAAACTTTTTAATAATATTTCTGTAAGCTTCTTGTTGCCAAGTTTTCCATTGTAAATTTCTCTGATATCTAAAAAGTTTCGAACTTTCCGCAAACATCATTTTCTCAACCAAAGCATCAGTATCAATACCCGAACCTGATAACCCTGTAATACGTGTAGTATTTGTATACATGATAATCATTCCTCCTTATCAAAATTAAAAACACAATTATACTCTCCGCAGAACTTTTTTAAAAATTAAATAAAGTCAAATAAATCGATTACTAAAAAAAGAACTGTTTCAAAGCACAAAGGCTCTTTATAATAATTATATCGGTAAAAAAACGTCAATTCTTAACCGCATAATAAAAAAAATACTTTAAAAAATCATAAAATTTTAATCATATTAACGTTCGCAAACATAACATTATAACCGTTGTCGGAATAAAAATCAAAAGCCGGCTTTTTTCGGTCGGTTGAAATTTCAACAGCGTGAACACCGGCTTTTTTAAAATATTCTTCAATCTCTGAAATAAATTTTGTTCCAAGCCCTTTTTTTTGATATTTCCTGTCAATAAAAATTTCTGAAATGCGATATTTTCTAACTTTAAAATAGTCAGATAAAATGCCAAAACACGCACCAATAACACAACCGTTATTTTCAAGAACAAAACCGTAAAAATTCGGAGTTTTCAAAATATCGGAAAAATATCGACAAACCGAATTGTACTCAAGCCAAGAATAACAAAAGGGCTCATTTTTGTAAACATCAAAAAAAATATCGGCACATTGTTTAAAATGCTCTTGCGAAAAAATTTTAAACATATTGTTCAATAACGTCGGCAAAACTGTCTGCCCAATATTGATACATAGGCTTAATCTCATATTCAAGAATATCCGCAACAAGATTAATGTCGCCGTTTTCCATACCCTCAACCATTTCCGAAATAAACATATAAACTTCTTTTTCGTCAAAATCAATTTTGTTAAGGTCATGAGTATAATTAACAACTTGAACAATGGCAACAAGCCCCTCCGAAATTTGAGGAACTAACTCAAGTTTCTCGTTTTTTCTAAGGTTCAAACAAACTTCATCGATGTTTGTAAGAATTCTGTCCATATATTCAAGCCCCTCGCCCATCATATCAATTTTCTCTTTCAAAAAATCCTCAGCCATTTTTATCCTCCTTCTTTAAAAACAAAATAGATTTAATTGCATTTTCAAACTCCATAAGCCAGGTTTTACGTCGCATAGCACCTTCCAAAAATTCATCGTCCTCGCAAACTCTTCTAATATCACTCGATAAATATTCGTTTGCAACTTTAATACATTGTGAAAGATTAAGAAGAATTGGAATTTTTGTTTTTTCTTTTTCAATTTTTTTGTCATATTCATCAAGCTGTCTTTCAATTCGCATAATGCTTTTAATGTTCGAACTGAATTTCAAAGATTTAATGTATTTATCAAAAAGCTCTTTTTCCTCATCGATAATCTTAATAATACCCTCAATTCTTTCAAATTCGGCATCAATGTCTTTGTAAACTTTTTTCTTTTCCTCCGGTGTAAAAACAGGTCCCTTTGCAAAAAAATCATTCAACGTTTTTTCAACGTTCATATCAACGCCATATTTGTCAATAGCCTCTCTAAACGTAATAATTTCGGTATTTTTAATAACTGCTCCGCCCTCCGTTGCATCAACAAGATTAAGCGTATTCTTGTGCCTCAAAGCAAAGCTTTCAAACCATTCAATGTAATATTTAAAAACCGCATCTGTAAAAACCGTTCCCCCGCCAATAGCCGGAATTTCAATTTTTTCTCTGTCAATTTCGTCTGCCGTTTTTTGCAAATGCTCCGTTCCGTCAACGTGACATTTGTTTTCGGTGTAAGCAAGGTCCTGCCCAATAAGAATAATGTTTTTACAGCCCAAAATTCTCGCAAATCCAGTAGAATCACAGGCAACCGAACCGCCGCCCTCAAGAGAATAATACACTTTATCATATTGGTTAAGCAAAATGCGTGTATAATCATTTGTACCGCAATCGCTGTTAATGTTAATTCCTTTGTGACTATCAATAAAACTTCTCTTAATACGTGAGTCAAAAACAAGAGGAATATCGTCATACATACCCTCTTTCATACCTGTTTGAAGAGCATCGATAGCATAAATAAAATCAGGAACAATGTCGTTTTCAAGCAAAATTTTCGCCGCAACAAAAACACAAATAATCGGCATCTTTCCTTTAATTTCTTTAAGCAAATGAAGGTTCTTTTTAAGTGACGGTCCCGCCGAAACAATAACCGCCGTTCCCCCCTCAAAAAGATTATACATCTGAGATGTCGAATAAGAACTTAAAATATTTTCTGTATTTTCAAAAGGATTTCTAATCCACGTTTCTTGATTTGCCCAAACAGTGTTTCTTGCAATTATGTTTGTCTCCATCATATTTTTCGTACTTTCAAGAAATTCCTTGTATTTCTCGCTGTAAAGGTCCGCATAAACAGGTAACGCAAGCGTTTTGCATCTCATATACATATCGGGTCCAATTGCTTCATAAATAAAAAACTGGAAATTTTGCTCGTTTTCCGAAGAAACAACAAACACGTGCTCGTTTTCAAAAATATCGTTGCAATAACCCTCTTCAATAATTTTCATAAAAACGTCCGAATTCGGTTCATAAATAACAAAAAAGTTTCTCGAACTGCCCTTTTTAAGCAAAGCCCTTATATGGTGTCCAAGGCCAAAGCCAAAAATAACAAAAATCGTATCTCGTTCAAATTTCGTTTCTTCCGCAAACTTTTGAGCTTCTCTCTCCGGATTATATTTGCTGTGAACATAAACGTTTCTTCCGTCTTTCTCAATTTTAAATGTAAAACTACCGCTTTTGCATTTTTCAAATTCAACATGAGAATAATCTCTTCGTTCAAAAAAAACATTATTGCCAAAATTTTCAAGTCCGTCTTCCAATTTCAAGCAATCAACCCCTCTCGTCAAAATTTTTTCATTTTATCAATAACATATTCAAGCTCTTCATCAGTAATCGAAGGAAACATAGGAACACTGACTTCCCTCGAATAAAAATTCTCGGCAATAGGAAAATCGCCCTCTTTAAATCCAAAATTATCACGATAATAAGGTAACAAATGAACCGGTATATAGTGAACCTGAACCCAAATATTGTTGTCCCTCATATAGTCAAAAAATCGTCTTCTTGTCTCTTCGTCTTGAAGTAAAACAGGATATAAGTGAAAAGCGTGAACAGTTTTTTTGTCTGTATAATTTTCAAAAACTTTAAATTTGTCCGAATTTTTAAATTCATTATAATAAATATTCGCAATTTCGTTTCTTCGTTTAACAAATCCGTCTGCTTTTTTAAGTTGGCTAATTCCCAAAGCACATTGAATGTCAGTAATTCGATAATTGTATCCAAGTTCCTGCATTTCATAATACCAAGGTTCGTGAGAAAGTTTAAGTTTGTCTGCATCTTTGGTTATGCCGTGGTTTCTAAAAAGTTTAAGTCGTTCATAAAAATATTCGTTGTTTGTAAGAATAACCCCACCCTCTCCCGTTGTAATATGCTTAACGGGGTGAAAAGAAACCATGGCCATATCGCAAAAATCAACAATTCCATAACCGTCTCTCAAAGCACCAAGAGCGTGTGCCGCATCGTGAATAACAACAATCCCTTTTTCTTTAAGCCTCGAATAAATTTTTTCAAGACAAACAGGATTTCCCGCATAAGAAACAGGAGTAACAACTTTCGTTTTTTCGTTAATCAAATCAAAAATCTTGTCAACATCAATATTGTAAGAATTAGGGTCAATATCGCAGAAAACAGGAGTTGCTCCCATATAAAGTCCGCCGTTTGCCGATGCCGCAAAAGTAATCGGAGTTGTAATAAATTCATCATTCGGGCCAATTCCGCTCGCAAAATAAGCAGCGTGCAAAGCCGCCGTTCCGTTCGAAAAAACAACCGCATATTTGCAACCGCAATAGTCACATAAATTTTTTTCAAATTCAACAACTTTAGGACCTTGAGTTAAATAATCCGATTTAAGGGCTTCAACAACTGCATCAATGTCGTCTTGCTCAATACACTGCCGTCCGTAAGAAATAGTTTTCATAATTAAACCCCTCCGTTTTCCACATTATCCACAAACTTATCCACATTAATTCACAATATCAACATAAATATTTAAATAAAATTATTTTTCAAAAGTTCCGCTCTAAGAGCATCAATATCAAGCCATTCAGTGTTCCCGCCGGAAGTATATTCAAAACCGTCAGGAACGGCTTTTCCTCCGCAAAGATTGTTTTTAAGTGAGTTCCACCAGTTAAAATGAGGCATAATAACAAAATGTTTGTCAAATTCAAGAGTATACCTCGAATCGTCTTTTGTAACCATAACTTCATGAATTTTTTCTCCCTCACGAATTCCAACCTCTTTCAATGAACAACTTGGAAGCATAGCTTTTGCAAGGTCTGTAATTTTAAAGCTCGGAATTTTTGAAATATAAGTTTCCCCGCCAACCGACTCAGCCAAAGCCTTATAAACAAGCTCAACGCCTTGGTCAAGAGTAATCCAAAATCTTGTCATACCAAAATCAGTTATAGGCATCTCCGTAACACCGTCATCAATAAGGGTTTTAAAGAAAGGAATAACTGACCCTCTGCTTCCCGCAACGTTGCCATAACGAACAATCGAAAAAACAGTTCCGTTTTTGCCCGAATATGAATTTGCCGAAATAAAAAGTTTGTCCGAAACAAGCTTCGTTCCGCCATATAAGTTAATCGGATTAACTGCCTTGTCCGTTGAAAGAGCAACAACTTTCTTAATTCCGCAGTCAAGAGCCGCATCAACAATGTTTTGAGCACCGTGAATGTTTGTTTTAATCGCCTCAAAAGGATTATACTCGCACGCAGGAACTTGCTTCATAGCCGCTGCGTGAATTACATAATCAACATTTTTAAACGCACGATAAAGACGCTCCTTGTCTCTGACATCGCCAATAAAGAACCTAACATTTCCAAGAATTTCAGGCATTTTCATAGCAATGTCCTTTTTAAGAAGGTCTTGTTTAAATTCGTCTCTCGAATAAACAATAACTTTATTTGGATTATATTTTTTAAAAGTCATTTCAATAAACTTTTTGCCAAAAGACCCCGTTCCGCCCGTAATAAGAATATTCTTGTTATCTAACATATTAATCTCCTTCGCAAAGTGCTAATTTATAAAAATTCGGATAAACCGCTAAATCTGTCAATATAATATATATCGTCATAAATCAAAAAAATTTTTATAGCTAAATGACAAATTAAAGATATAAAAATTTCAAAAACTGCCAATCATAATCAAACAAACCTGCTTATTTTTCCAAATAGAAAAAAATTTTCCAAAGCAAATATAAGCAAAAAAACACTTCACACAATTTCAACTGTAATGAAGTGTTTCACAAGCCCCAAAACAAAGAATGAATAAATACCAAAGCTTTTTTCAAAGCCTGTGTCTGCAAATTAAAATTATTAATAACAATCGCCTCGATTTTTGTCATTTTCGTTCGGCAAAATTTTAAATTGTCCAATAACTTTTTTATAGCAATTTTGGCATAAATCAAAAGAATGATTTTCGCCGTCCATATCAGAAAAATATCCCCATTCTTTTTCTGCGTGAATATAATCATGAATAACGCCGTTATCACTTTTTCCAACCTTTTCTCCACACATATTGCAAATAACATCAACAAGCTTTTTTTCTGAAACAAGCACATCTTTATAAATTTTCATAATCACCGACCCTGCCTAAATTAAATTTAAAAAATCGCTATATTTATTATACATTATTATTTAAAATATGTATATAGGTAAAATAATACTGAAATTTAATTTTCTTGAATAATAATTAAACTTCCGAAATATACTTGTATAAAAGAAGCTTGTATAAAAAAGAAGGTGTAAAAAAATGCGACTGTCTCGTGCAAAAAAGCAAAAATCCCGTTTCAAAAGCTATGTAACAAATTTTAATAATATAACAATCATAACAATGGCATTGTTTTTTTTACTCGGAATAATTGTCGGCTCAATAATTTTAAATAATATTTCAAACGATAACTTTTCTGAAATTTTTTCATCGTGGAGCAAATTTTTAGAAACAACATCAAAACCGAATATATTTGAAAGTATCATAAAATATGGAAAACTTATCGCCGTAATATGGCTTTGTGGATTTTTCAAATTCGGTGCTTTTGGCATAATCTTCGCTTTGTTCCTGAAAGGAATAAGCATCGGTTTCACATCTTCTTTCATAGTTGCATCAACAGGAAGCATCGGAATTATCTTTGCCGCAAAACTCTATCTTCTCCAAACAGCATTTTTAATCCCAATGTGTTTCACTGTCGGAATAATTGCAATAAAATTTTCATTGCGAAAAATTTCACCAACATACTTAACTAACAAGAAATATTGCCTCCTCGCCCTAATCACTTTGCTGGGAATTTTAATTCTCTCCCTTTTCGACACCATGACAACCTAACTCTGCCAAATCCCCAATTCATATTCCGTTGCAATTTTCCCTCTCTCCTCAAAAACTCACCCTTTTCCCTCTCCTCCCTCTCAATATCCACTTTTTCTTTCATCTCCGCCCCTCTCAAAAAATTTTTTCCTTTTTCCCTCTCCCCCCTCCTCCTTTTCCTATCAAATTTTCCCTCTTTTCATCTCCCCTCAAAAAAATTCCCGCCACCTCTTTTTTTCCCTCTCAAAAAATTTTTATAAACAAATCCCCCTTTTATGCCGATTAATATAATAAAGAAGTATCAAAGAAAGGGGGAATTCATATGCAAACCAACATAACCGGCATTTCATCATACACAAAAACTTTCGCAAAATCCGGAACCGTATCAAAAACAACAAAAAAAGATTATACAAAAATAAAGATGTTAATTGCAAGCCTATCCTCCGCAAAAACATCTCTCGAAGCTTCAATATATGTATCAAAATTACGTGGAGAATTGGCTTCTCTTCAAGGTTCCGATGACTCCGCAATGATAAAAAAAGTCAAAAAAATTATCCAAAATGGTGATAAAAAAATTATAAACCTCCAAAAAGAGGAAAAACTTGAGCAAGAAAAAAGAGAAGCTGAAATAAAAGGCGATGAAACCTCTGCAAAAGAAATTTCCGCTGAATTAAAGAAAAAAAGGAAAGAACATCGTCTAAAAGAAAATATCAAATTGCCAAACGATAACAATAATATTACTTCTTCCGAACCTATGACAATCGAAAATCTCAACGTAACAATATAAATTCCAAAGGCCGACACTCTTTTTTTGTCGGTCCCAAAATTTTATTGATTTTAAAAAATAATGCTTGAAATTTATATTAAATGTGTGTTATAATAGTTGTTATGAGAGATATTTTCTTCTCGTCGTTTTGGAGAGTTGACCGAGTGGCTTAAGGTGCGAAACTCGAAATTTCGTGTTCTTCTAATAAAGGACCTAGGGTTCGAATCCCTAACTCTCCGTCAAAAGGCTGTAAAAATGGTTTCGTTTTTACAGTCCTTTTTTTGTTCAAAAATGCCCAACATTTCCACTTTTCTCAATTTCCAACCACCGCCATCATCTTTTTTTCTTAAATTCTCATATTTTTTATTCTCAAATCCCCATTTCCCTCTTTCTTACCCTCCCCTCCTTTCCCCCCTCTTCCCCTAAAATCCTCCTACCCGCTCTCCCTTTTCCTCTCAATTCCTCTCTCATCAAAATTCCCTTTTCCAACTCCCTCTCCTCTCAACCTCTCAACACCTTTCCAACCCTCAACACCTAACCTCCCTCTTCTCTCTCTCATTCCCAAAACTTCCCCTTTCCCCCTCTCTTTCTTCCCTTTGTCATCTCAATTTTCTCCTCCCCTTTTTCCAACTCCCTCCACCCTCCTCAAATCCCCTTTCCTTTTACTACTTTTTTTCCTTTTCTCCCTCTCCAAATCAATTTTTTCTTCCTCCCCGCTCCCTCCCCTCCAACACGCAAAAAAAGACCCCCTCTTCCGAGGGGGTCCAAAAAAATCCTAATTATTTAAGACCAGCTTCGATAGCATCTTTGATAGCTTCAACAGCATCATCAATGTCATCTTTTGCGTCTTTAATAGCATCTTTTGAATCATCTGCAGTAACAGCAAAGTCTACTTTGTCGCCAAATTCTTTAAGAACTTCAAAGAAATCCTTTGTGTCTTCAACAAATTTGTCTAAATCAACTTTGTCAGCATCAGCATATTTGTCAAGATATTCTTCCATTGCGTCATATACGTCTTTGTAGTCGTCTTCATAATCTTCAACAAAATCTTCTTTCAAAGTTTTGCCTTGATCATCAGAATCGTCAAGAGCATATGCTTTAAATGCAGCAATGTATTCCATTACATCTTCATATTCAGCAACAGCAGCATCAACATCGCTGTTTTCTTCAACAGCTTCAGCAGATGTAGATTCTGTGCTGTCATCATCAGAAGTTGTAGCTTCAGTAGTAGCTTCTGTAGTAGTTGTTGTAGCTTTAGAAGCATCTTTAGCAGCATCAAGAACAATGTCATAAACAGCGCTCATGATAACAGCAGTTTCTGCTCTTGTAATGTTAGCAGTAGGATTAAGTCTGTTGTTAGTGTCTCCGCTAACAATCTTCATACCAACTAAGTTAGCAACGCTCTGTTTAGCATAGCTTGCAACGTCGTCTTTGTCAACGAATTTGTTAAGAACAGAAACATCAGATTTATCCATTGCACCAACTAATTCAAGAACTCTTGCAGTAATAGCCATAACTTCTTGTCTTGTAATAGTAGCTTCAGGGTCAAACTTGTTGTTGCCAACGCCTGCAGCAATACCAATCTGTTTAGTCAAACCAACAGCATTGTAGTAGTATTTGTTAGGAGCAACATCAGCGAAGTTGCTTGAAGGAGTTCCTTCAAGACCCAACAATTTAGCGATAATTACCATAAAGTCGCCTCTTGTTGTGTTTCCTTTAGGGTTGAATTTAGTTGCACTAACTCCGTTGATAATGCCTGCTGAAGACAATTTGTTAATAGCACTTTCAGCCCAAGGAGTAAGAGGTTTAACATCTACAAAGTTTTTAACGTTGCTTGCATTTGTAACAGGAACATTAACTTTAACGCCACCTTTTGTTACAAATGAAACAGCTGAAACATTTGTAGTGTTGTCTTTATCTGCTTTCTGAGTAGTTTTTTCAGAAGTTGTAGCTTCTGTGTCTTCCTCAGTAGTAGTTTCAGTAGTAGTTTCTTTCTTAGTAGTAGTTACAACAGCGTTGTCTCTTCTTGAAGAACCACCGCCACCGCCACTACTTCTTCTCTTAGTAGTAGTTTCAGTAGTAGCATCAGTTGTAGGAGCTACAGTAGTAGGAGCTGTTGTTGTAGGAGCTACAGTAGTAGGAGCTGTTGTTGTAGCTTCTGTTGTAGCATCAGTTGTAGGAGCTGTTGTTGTAGCTTCTGTAGTTGTAGTAGCTTCTGTAGTTGTAGTAGCTTCTGTTGTAGTAGTAGCTTCTGTAGTGCTTTCGCTTGTGCTTTCGCTTGTAGTTTCAGCCGCACCGCCAACAGTTACAGCACCGTCTTTAACATAAGTTGCCATTACACCGCCTGTGTAAGCACTCAAGAATGCACCATTATAACTTCTAAGTTTAATCAATGAAGCACCTTCCCCAACAGCCTGGAAGTAAACTCTAAGAAGAACGCCATCTCCTGTAGCTTTTGCTTTAACAGAACCGTCAAGGCAAGCTCCGTTAAACTCGAATTTACCATTTTCAGCTTTTGCAATAGCACTTCTTACAGTTGCAGCAGAAATAGCTGCAGTAGCTTTAGGTTCGCCTGTTTCTTCGTCAGTTTTGTCATATTTAACTTGGATAGGAGCATTCATAAGAGCAACTGTACTCTGAACAGGTTTAACCATTGTTGCATCGTATTCAATGCCAAGTGAATATCCTGCAATACCTGGGTTATTTTCAAGTACAAAGTCAACGTAAAATTCTTCGTCAACTGCAGGAGTAGGATTAGAAGGAGTAACAGTTACAACAGGAGTTCCATCATTAGGAATAGATGTAACCTCTGTAGCTGTAGCACTTGTGTCAATATAAACCATAGTTGGATCAAGAGGTTTAATTGTTGAATTTCCAACTTTAACTTTTCCGTCTGTTACAAATCCTGGTGCAACACCACCTGTAAATGCACTTATAAATGCACCGTTATAACTTCTAAGTCCAATTTCAGTTTCGCCATCTGCAACAGCCTCAAAGTAAACTCTAAAAAGAACTCCATCTCCATCAGCTTTTGCTTTAACAGAACCGTCAAGGCAAGCTCCATTAAACTCGAATTTACCATTTTCAGCTTTTGCAATAGCACTTCTTACAGTTGCAGCAGAAATAGCTGCGGTAGCTTTAGGTTCGCCTGTTTCTTCGTCAGTTTTGTCGTATTTAACCTCAACCGCCGCATTCATCTTAGCAACAGTACTTTGAACAGGTTTAACAACAGCAGGATCATAAGTTACAGCAAGCGAATAGCCTGCCATACCGGGGTTATTTTTGATTTTAAAATCAACATAAAACTCTTCCCCTGCACTTAAATCCGAACTTTTGCTTGGCTCAACAGTAATAGCCATAGCATCACTTGTAATATCAGCCGCTGTAACTTCTGTGCATTTAGCAGAAGAATCAACCGATACTACCGCACCCATTGTAGATGTTGAAAAAACAGAGGTAAACAACATAGTTGATGCAACTGCGAAGCTTACACATTTTTTTGCGTTCTTAAACACCTAAATTCCTCCTTTTTTATTTAATTAAATTTAATCTGCTTCAGAAATACAAAACAGATTACTTTACTATTAAATTATACAACCTTCTATTAAAAAAGTCAATCCATTTGCAATACTTTGTAACAATTTTTTAATATACGTCAAAATAAATATTCCTATAATTTGTTAAATTCAATAAATTTTGAAAATTTATTAAATTTAATTTTCCTAAAATCAAAATTTATACAAAACAAAAACCGTGAAAAATGATTTCTCACTTTCCACGACTTTTGCTTTAAAACATATTTAAAAATTATTCAAAAATTTTAAATACGCTGATAACTTTGTTACCATAATCAATAACAGCAAGTGCATCGTCGATGTTTGCAAAAGTATTTCCATCAACATCTCCCGCCATAACTTGTTTATCTGTAAATGTGGCTGTCTTATTACCATAGTCAATAAGAGCAAGTGCATCGTCAACGTTTGCATAACCGTTGAAGTCAACATCACCATAGCTTATCAATTCAATGTTATAATCTACACTGTCAATAGTAATAACAAGAGTAAATGAATCTGCATCATATGATTTAACAGTAGCACCTGTTGCAACAAAATCTGCAGCTGTAATACCTTTCAAGTTTGCAGCCATAACTGGAACTGGAGCAATAGCACCTGTTGCAGTTTCAACACCTGTAATTTTTGAATTACTTGTTGTAACTGTAAGTCCTTTAGTTCCCTTAGCAACTTTCAAGTCACTGCCAAGAACTTTAACTGTAACGTCACCTACAACAGGAGGATTAATATCCTCGCCTTCAGCCTTAACAACTGTAAATGTAACAGCCTTAGTAGCATCAGTAGCATCAGCAACAGTAAATCCTGTAGCAGTAGCAGTAACAGTAGCTTTGTCAGTACCTGCAGCAGCAACCGCAGCAATAAGGTCAGCAACTTCAACAGTAGAATCGCTGTTAAGAGTAATAGTGTTAGTTGCAGTATCAAAAGATTTAACGTTAGAACCTGTAACAGTCAAGCTTCCGTCAGAAGTAATAACAATCTTAACTCCGTTTGCATCATAAGTAAATTCAGGAGCATTAACAGTTGTAGGAACTGTAATTTCTTCAGAAGGAAGTGTTCCGCTGATTTCAACAACGTCTGCACCTGTTCCTGATTGAGGAGTTGCATAGAAGATGTCAGTCTTGCTTCCTGCTCCGCCAACAGGGCTAAGAGCAACGTTAGTAGAACCGCCTGCAAGAACTTTAAATCTAATTACAAATAATTTACCGTCTGTGTTTGTAGTAGCAGTTGAGCTGTTTGACAAACCTGCAACACCTGCAAGTTTAATACGTCCAAGCTGAGCAGCTGTTTTAACGCCGTCTGCTTTTCCGCCCAAAGCGTTGTCATATTCTGTGTCTCCTGTCTTAGGAACATCAGCCATCTGCTGTGTAATAAGATCTTCAGGAACAAGTTTCATTGTTCCAACACCGTCAAGTGTATAAGTAACAGCGTCTGCATCTGCAACTGTCTGTGGTCCAACAGCTTCCAAAACAGCAGGGTTAAAATCAACATAGAATGTGTAGTTGTTAATTCCTGTAACGCCGTTAAGTTTATAAATAACGTCAATTTCGTCGCCAACTTTAAGGTTAGCAAGGTCAGCATCGCCAACAGCAACTTTTTCAGCTTCAACAGCACCTGCAACAGGAGCTTCTGTTGTAGTTGTAGTTGATGAGCTTGAAGATGGAGTATCTCCGCCTGTTGTGCTTTCTGCAACGTTCAATTTAATGTTAGAAACTTCCTGAGAAGCACTGTTTGCTGCTTTAACAAAGTATGCAGCTTTATCAACTGAAGTAAGTGTATCAACACCAGCGTTCAAAACAACGCCTGCATCAGTTGCAATCTTAACTCCGTCAACATATAATGAAACAACATCGTTGTCAAGATCAACAACAAGTTTCAAATTAACTTTTTCTCCTGTCTTAACAGCAACATCTGTGTCAACGTTTGAACCTGCACCTGTGTTGTTTTTAAGCTGATATTTTCCGTTGTTTGATTTAACACCAAAATAATCTTGTTCAACACCTGCAGTGTTAGTTCCCCAAACTTCAAAAATAGCAGTTGAAGATGTTGCATATCCTGCTGAAAGAATTACATCGCTTGAGAATGTAACTGTTCCTTTAGTGTATGCTTTAGGGAATTTAACAAACATTTTTCCTGCACCTGAAACATTGATAGAACCGTTTCCTGTCTTAGTAGCAGTTGCTCCGGTATCAACATAAAGTTCTTGTGTATCATCTGTTCCAATAGCGTCTGTTCCGTCAATAGCATATGTTTTGTCAACTGTGTCCGGTTCGTCAGAACCTGTTGAACCGCCACCGGCTGGATCTGTGCTTTCTTCGCCAACTGGGTCTGTGCTTTCTTCGCCAACTGGGTCTGTGCTTTCTTCACCGGCTGGGTCTGTGCTTTCTTCACCGGCTGGGTCTGTGCTTTCTTCGCCAACTGGGTCTGTGCTTTCTTCGCCAACTGGATCTTTTGTAGCTTTAACAACTTTAATTGAAATTGTAACGCTTTCGTCTGTTTTGCTTGTAACAACAATTCCGTCAGCACCGCTTGCAACAGTAACGCCGTCAAGATTAGCGTCAATCATGTCTTTAATAAGACTTGCAACAGTTACGTCAGAATCTGCTGTAAGAGTAAGTGTTTTGCTCTCTGCATCATAACTTTCAACAGCTGAACCGCTTGCAGTAACAGTTCCATCAGCAGTAACGCTGATGCTAACACCGTTTGTTCCTCCGTCATAGCTGAACGCAGGAGCTGTAGCTGTTGGAGTTGGGTCAACAGCCGGAGGTGTTGTAGGTTCGTCTTCGCCTGTGCTTCCTCCTGCAACAGCATAAAGAGCAATATTGTCGTGCCATGAATCAACACCACTTACATCACTCGAACCACCTGTCGCAATAGTAAGTTTTCCAAGGCTCAAATCTGTTCCTGTAGCAATGGCATTTGTACCACCGCCAACCAAATCAATAACTTTTCCGCCACCTGCAACAACATCAGTTATTGTAATAACAGTAAAATCTGCTGCACCTTTTTCTTTAACAGCAGCTTCAATAGTTCCTGCAGTTGGGTCAACAGTAAACTGATATGTATACCAACTACCAACAGTCAAAGTTGCACATTCACCTGTTGCTTTAACAGCAGCAATATTTTTGTTGCTTCCAACTCTAAGACCCCAAGCAGTACTACTTCCGTCAGTAGTTTTTCCTGTTCCAAGTCTGAGAATCTGTGTTCCTTCGCTGTTCACGATGTTTACGTAATCTTTTGCAGATTTCGCTTTTTCAACTTTAATGTCACCTGAAATAACATATTTTGAAGTTATTGGTGCATTTGGAACTGCAAAGAACACTTCCGGAACTTTTCCTCCGGCAAGGTCGCCATTTTTTGTGTCCTTATCGTCTTTAAGGCGAAGAACCTTATTTCCGCCGTCGTCTTCAATTTTGTACTCATATTTAGCGTCGTTACCTGCTAAAACAGGACCGCCGTAAATAGCTTGTGAAGAGTCTTGGCTAATTTCGTCGCCAACGCTGTAGCTTTCAAAATCATATTTGAAAACTTCCTGCATATCTTCTGCATTAGCAGTAACAACACCGGCGAAAGAGCTTGTTACAAGCATAGTTCCGGCAAGAACTTTACTTATAACGGTTTTTAAATCCTTCTTCATCTTTTTTCCTCCTTCTTACATATTAATTTTTTCACACCCACACCCATAGTGAGTATATTAGTATTATACATATAATTTTTAAATAAGTCAATATAATTTACACCTAAATCGAAACTAAATTTTGAACAAAAAGTATTTTTGTACAAATTAGCCAATAATTCAGCCGTATTTTTTGTCAATTTAACCCTAACTTCCCTTTTTCCCCTCTCTCCTTTTCCCCATTTCCACCACTTCCCCCCTACCTTGCATTCCTCTCTCCCCCTCCGCACTTTCCCCTCTTTCCCGCACTCCCTTTCCTCCCCCTCTCCCCCCTCTCCCCCCTCGCCTTTTCCGCATTCCCTCCCGCTTTTCCTCACTCCCCCCTCCGCCACACTTTCTTCCGTATTCCCCTTTTTTCTTTTCCCCCCAAACTCCCAACCCTCGGGGGTGCAGGGGTACCCCCTGCTCGTTTCAAGGGGTTAAGGGCTGGTCGTAAAGCTTCGCTTTACTGCTCGCCTATGCAACCAAGGGGAAATCGAAATCCCCCACGTTTTTGGTACTTTTTGCGCCAAAAAGTACAACCCCCCAAATAGAGATTTCCGAAAGGCTCCCTTTCGCCCCTCAAAAATACAGACTTCCAACGCCTCCCCTTGACCCCCAAAGAAAACTACAGCTTTCCGAAAGACCCCTCTTTCCCCCAAACTCCCAACCCTCGGGGTGCTAAGGGCTGGTCGTAAAGCTTCGCTTTACTGCTCGCCTATGCAACCAAGGGGAAATCGAAATCCCCCACGTTTTTGGTACTTTTTGCGCCAAAAAGTACAACC
>CAZHGC010000019.1:0-44211 GCA_964531385.1 uncultured Lachnospiraceae bacterium
CTATGATTTTTTTGTTTTTTTTAGTGTCCTATTTGATTATACAATCAACCAAATTACTTTAATATCATCAAAAAAATTTTTTTATATTGACTTGTACATTTTTAAGTGATAAAATAAATAAAAGATTATATTTTATATAATGTATATTTTAAAAAATGAGGTGTATTTTAAATGAACGATGTTCTCAAAAAACTTAGTGCTATCGGCATTGTTCCGGTAATTAAAATTGATGATGTTGAAAAAGCAGTTCCTTTGGCAAAAGCTTTGGTTGCCGGCGGAATTCCTTGTGCAGAAGTAACTTTCAGAACAGAACAAGCTGAAGAAGCTATCAGAAGAATGGCTAAAGAAGTTCCCGAAATGCTTGTTGGTGCAGGAACTATTCTCACAACAGAACAAGCTGACAGAGCAATGGCAGCCGGTTCAAAATTCCTTGTAAGCCCCGGTCTCAACCCTAAAGTTGTTAAACATTGTATAGATAAAGGCTATCTTATAACTCCGGGAACATCAAACCCAAGTGACGTTGAAGTTGCAATCGAACTCGGTCTTGATGTTGTAAAATTCTTCCCTGCAGAAGCAGCAGGCGGAATAAAAATGATTAAATCAATGGCTGCTCCTTACACAAAAATGAAATTTATGCCTACAGGCGGAATTAATGCAGATAACCTTAATAACTATTTATCATTTAACAAAATTATCTGCTGTGGCGGAAGCTGGATGGTTAAAGATGACCTCATCAAAGCAGGCGAATTCGATAAAATCACAGAACTTTGTAAAGAAGCTGTTGCAAAGATGCTTGGTTTCGAAGTTGCACACGTTGGAATAAACAGCGAAAATGAAGAAGAAGCAAAAAAAGTTGCGGCTCTCTTCAACAAATTGTTCAACTTCCCAATCAAAGACGGAAACAGTGCTGTTTTCGCATCTTCAGGTGTTGAAGTCAGAAAACAAAATTTCCTTGGCAAAAATGGTCATATTGCAATTAAAACAAACTATATGGAAAGAGCAATGGCATACATCGAATCAATGGGTGGAACATTCAATATGGAAAAGGGTGTTGCAAAAGATGATAAAGGTAACATCAAAGCAATCTACTTAAATGAAGATTTCGGTGGTTTTGCAATTCACTTAGTTCAAAAATAATAATTAAAAATCTTTTCGTAAATCTCCAATTAACCTATAATATATAAGGGTGTGTATGATTTTTCATGCACACCCTTTTTTGCACAAAACCAAACAATTCTATATTGCTTATTTTTTTCAAATATATTATAATGAAAAAATCAGAAAGTTTTAATAACTATTCACACCCACTTCAACAAATATAATCTTTTTGTATTATAAAATAAATAAAAATTGTACGTATAAACATCTGCTTAACAAACTCATAAAAAATACAGAGGAAAATTATGTATATAGAAAAAATCAATTCACCCAAGGATTTAAAAAAATTCACTGTCAATGAAATGACCTCTCTTGCTTCCGAAATGAGGGAAGTTCTTATTAAAAAATTAAGCAAACGTGGTGGACATTTTGGTCCAAACTTAGGCTTTGTCGAGCCAACTATCGCTCTTCACTACGTTTTTAACTCACCTATTGATAAAATAGTTTATGATGTTTCACATCAAAGCTATTGCCACAAAATTTTAACAGGAAGAAAAGATGCTTTTTTGTATGAAGAAAAATATGACAATGTTTCCGGTTATTCAAACCCTGATGAAAGCGAACACGATTTCTTCAAAATCGGTCATACTTCAACTTCTGTCAGCCTTGCGAGCGGTCTTGCAAAAGGCAGAGATTTAACAGGAGAAAAAGGTAACGTTATTGCTGTAATCGGTGACGGTTCTTTAAGCGGTGGTGAGGCTCTTGAAGCTCTTGATTTTGCCGGAGAATTTGACGGAAACTTTATTATTGTCGTAAATGATAACGATATGTCTATTGCTGAAAATCACGGCGGAATATATAAAAATCTTAAACTTTTGAGAGAAACTGAGGGAAAAGCTGAATGTAACTTATTCAAAGCTATGAATCTTGACTATATTTTTGTAAAAAATGGTAATGACATTTCAGAACTTATAAAAGCTTTTGAAAGTGTCAAAGATTCAAAAAAACCTGTTGTTGTTCATATAGTTACAAAAAAAGGAAAAGGTTATACTCTTGCGGAAAAGAATAAAGAAAACTGGCATTGGTGTATGCCTTTCGATATCGAAACAGGAGAATCTAAAATTAAATTTAATGGTAAAGATTATGCTGATTTAACAGCAGAATATCTTCTTGAAAAAATGAAAAAAGATAAAACAGTTGTTGCAATAACTTCTGGAACTCCCGCTGTATTTGGTTTTTACGAAAATAGAAGAAAAGAAGCAGGAAAACAATTTGTTGATGTTGGCATTGCTGAAGAACACGCTGTTGCTCTTGCTTCCGGAATTGCAAAAAATGGCGGTAAACCTGTATATGGTGTTTATAGCACATTTATCCAAAGAAGTTATGACCAACTTTCTCAAGATTTATGTATAAATAAAAATCCAATCGTTATGCCTGTTTTTGCCGCTTCTGTTTATGGTATGTCAGACATAACACATATCGGTATTTTTGATATTCCGTTTATGTCTAATATACCTAACCTTGTTTACCTTGCCCCAACCTGTAAAGAAGAATATCTTGCAATGCTTGATTGGGCAATTGAACAAAATGAGCACCCTGTCGCTATTCGTGTTCCCGCAAACGAAGTTATTTCCACAAATAAAGATGTTTTAAAAGATTACAGCGAAATTAATAAATATGAAATCACAAAAAATGGCGAAGATATTGCCGTTATCGCTCTTGGTGACTTTTATCAGCTCGGCGAAAAAGCCGTTAAAGAAATCAAAGCAAAAACAGGAATTAATTCAACACTTATCAATCCCAGATATATAACCGGAATTGATAAAAATCTTCTTGAAGAATTAAAAAAATCACATAAAGTTGTTGTCACAATTGAAGATGGTATTCTTGACGGTGGCTTTGGTCAAAAAATTTCTGCTTTTTATGGAAACTCAGATATCAAAGTTCTTAACTTTGGTCTTAAAAAAGAATTTATTGACAGATATAATGTTACTGAAGTTTTAAAAGAAAATCATCTTACAGCTGAACAGATTGCAGTTGATGTCCAAAATATTTTATAATCGATATTTTAACTATTTTTCAACAGAATATTCCCAAGGGTATGAATCTTTTTCATACCCTTATTTTTATATTGCTTGTTTTTTGGAAATATATTATACTCAAATTGGGAGGTGGAGAAATGGAAATTGACAAAACTTCTGAAAAACCAATTTATTTACAAATTTACGACAATATAATCAATGAAATAAAAGACGGCTATCTTATTTCGGGAGATAGACTGTTGTCAAGAAGAAAACTAAGCGAAAAACTTTCGGTTTCTTCCCAATCGGTCGAAAATGCATATCAAAAATTGGTTGCTGACGGTTATATATTTTCAAAAGTCGGTAGTGGCTATTATGTAGCAACCGATAGATTTTGGGACGAAGAATATCAGGTTATAAAAACAAGAATTTATAATTTTAGTACAAACGGTGTTGAAACATCAAAATTACCTTTTCAAACTTGGTCAAAACTTTTACGAAACACAATAAAAGAAGACAAAGGACTTTTTCAACACGGTGATAAAGCGGGAGAATGGTCGCTCAGAAAAAGTATCCGCCGACTTTTGTTCAGAACACAAGGAATAAAATGTAAAACCGAACAAATTATAATCGGACCCGGTTTTGAAGATTTATTACGTGAAATTTTCAATCTTTTTGGAAGAGAAAAAAATGTCATAATGAACAATTATTATAACTACAGGGCGAGAGAAGCAGCTATATATTCCGGAAGTAATTTAAAATATTTGACAAATGATAAAACAGGTCTTTCTATTGATGAATTAAATCAATTTGATGACGGAATATTATATCAAGAGCCTACCCACGATTTGCCTATGGCAGTTACTTTATCGCTTGAAAAAAGAAAAGCACTTATCAATTGGGTAAATTCACGCAAAAATAGTTATATAATCGAAGATGCAAGCGACAATGATTTTCAATATGGAACAAACGAAAAGACCCTTTGGGAGCTTTCGGGAGGAAAAAATGTTATTTATCTCGGCAATTTTTCTATGACGATTGCTCCGTCTATGAAGATAGGCTATATTGTTGCACCCGAAGAATTTGTAAAACTGTGGTTTAAGAAAAAAACTTTTTATTCAAACAGAGTTTCTCGTATTGAACAAGTTACGTTGTCAAAATTTATTGACCTCGGATATTATGAAAAGCATATAAAGTATATGTGCAATATATATAAAGAAAAAACAAAAGTTGTTATAGACGCTGTAAAAAAATCTGTTCTCGGCGAAAAAACAAAAATAAGCGGATATACCGCAGGAATGTATTGCAATATGTCATTTGACATTTCTCTCACAGAGGACGAAGCAAGAAAAATATGTCTGAAAAACGGTATAAAAATAAGCAGTCTTACAACCTGTATCGAAGACAAAACAAGAGCAACCCTACCTCCAAACACATATAATATCGGCTATGGTGAATTGACAAATACCCAAATTCGTGACGGAATAAATTTGCTTGCTTCTGTTTGGGAAAAATATTTAAATTAAAAAAGCTAACCGCTTCGACTTATTTTGTCGAGGCGGTTTTTGTTTATATTCCTAAAAAACGTTTTAAATTTATTTTTTTATCTTGTGTTTAAATCACATATTTTTTATGCTCAAATTTATATTTTTATTAATTTTTTATAAAAAAGCGAACTGGCATTTTGTTTTTTTGCATTATTGGCACTTTAATTAATTTATCCTTTGCTTTATAATTGCCTCAAGTGAGTATTTACATTCGCAGTAACATTTTTTAAGGAGGCTGATTTTATATGAAACTAAAAAAAACAATTGCGTTGTTATTATCTTGCGTTATGATGATTACAACAGCAATTCCGGCAAATTTTATTTTTGCTGATGAAAATACTCCGACAGTTTTGCAGGTCGGAACCGACAAAGACTATAAAACAATTAATGACGCTTTGTACAAAATCAAAGATGGTACAATTCCTATGCCAACAAAAGAAAGCGAAAGAATTTACATCAATGTTGACCCGGGCGTTTATGAAGAACAGGTCAAGTTTACGAAAGGTATGAAATATATTACACTTCGTCAAACCCCTGATACAGAGGGACTTGTCAGATTAAGCTGGTATTATTGTACAGGTTATGCTTATTCAAATTGTGATTTAAGCGGTAACTACAATCCTAATGTTGACTGGTATAACCCTGGTACTTGGTATGGTTATGATGACGTTGACGAAAATGGAAATGTTATCGGAAACAGTCAAGAAGATTTTCCTGTCTACAAAATCGGAAATAATGTAAGTGGTACAATCTCTTATTACGATAAAAATAATGAAAAACAAACCGTAACTGTTAGAGGCACGCAAACTTTAGGTGGAAATTTTAATCTTGATGCAATGGCTGCCGTTATAGCACAAAACGGTTCAACCGATATTACTATCGAAGATTTACACGTTGTAAACAGCGTTCCCGTTATGGTAACCCAAGGTGAAAAAGATGCACACATTACCCCTAACGGTCTTAATGGTGTCGGTGCTGCTATTCCCGCACGTGATAATCTTGCTATTTGCGATGAAGATACCCCCGAAATTGTAGTTAAAAATATTGACCAAACAACAGAATATAATGCCGGTCAAAGTGCTTATATCGTAAGAAGTTCTAAATATAATGAACGTGGTCACGCACTCTCTTTAAACGGTGACAGAATTATTTGTCGAAACGTTTATGCAAGAGGAAATCAAGACTCTGTTTACATAAGTACAGGTAGAATTTATTTTGAAAATTGTAACTTAATCGGTGGTACTGACTATATATATGGTAATGCCGCCGCCGTATTTAATAATTGTAAATTAGGTTTTGAGGGTATGTCTGATAAAGAATATGGCGGTCCTATAACTGCCGCAAATACAGATTTTGATAACCCATATGGATATTTGTTCTATAATTGCCAAATCTACAACGTAAGAGAAAATGCCGGTGTATCAAATTACGGTCGCCCTTGGGGAGCGAATGCACAAATCACTTTCTACAAAACCGTTATTGATGACAAAGGAATTATCGGTAAATCACCTTTCAAACTCAATGAGGGCGGTTGGACCGATATGAGCGTAAAAAAAGATGAAGCTCGTTTCTATGAATATGGAACTACAAATAATTCAGGAAAAGCTGTTGATTTTTCAAAACGTGTTGTAAATACTCTTGCCGGTATGGGTACTGTCCTTGATGATTGGCAAATTCTTGAGTTTAACCCAAGAAATTATTTTAAAGCAAGAAAATATTCAAACAATAAATTAGGCTTTGACGAAAACTGGGACCCTATGGGCTTTGCTTCAAATCTTACAGAAATTGATAAACAGCTTGATGCCGTTAATCTCAATATCCCTGCAGGCGAAGAAACGGTTATTTCTTTACCTCAATCATCTGACAGCAATATTGAATTTAAATATTTAAGTTCTTCAACAAACGCAGTTGTTTCTGAAGACGGAAAAAATGTAACTGTTGTTAGACCTGCTGTTGGAGAAAAAGCAATCGAAACAACTATCACTCTTTATGCAAAAGATAAAACAACCGGTTTTGGTGATAAAAAGGTTATTCCTGTAACTATAAATGCAACAACAAATACAACCGATGTATTTAACATTCCTGTTACAGTTAAAACATCTATTGCAACCGATGTTGATACAAACTATGATATCACTATCACTAAAGAAGATGCTTTAATTAAATCTCAAAGAGTAACAGTTCCTGCTAATGCTACTTCAGCAACTGCTACAATAGAAAACGTACCTGCTAACGAAAAAGGTATCGAGTATAACGTGCAAGTCGTTTCCGAAAGTGATGAATTTACTGTTATCAGACCTGCCGAAGGAAAAACAATAATAACAGGAGTAAAAGGAAATAACGTCAACCTTGAAATCATCGCTCAAAAAATTATTGACGAAACAGTTACAACAAAAGCAAACTTTAAAGAGGGAACAGCAAGTTTTGCAAGCTATGACTTGATTTCTCTTGCAAAAGAAATGGGTGCAAGCGACCAGATTGATACATCTGATATTGTTACCGTTGATTTTGACCTTAATATCAGCTCTGCCCTTAAAAGTACATCTTATATTGATTTAACTTCAAAAACTCCTACTTCAAATTGCTCTACAGGAGGAGAAAATTCAAGATTTACTTTATTCAGACTTAATTCAAGTTGGACTCAGCTTGACTCAGTAGACTGTGTAACAGGTTTCAGCGGAGTTTCAAACACAGAAAATCAATGGCTCAATGTGGTTGGTAAGTTTGATTACTCAACACCAAACCACGTTTCTATAACAATCAACTACAAAACAAAAACTATTACAGCAAAAGGAACAGGTAGCGGAAAAAGCCAAAGCGTAAAAGAATATACTTTTGCGGGCTTCCCAACAGATTATGAAAAAGGTAAAATTAATCTCGCCGTTTATCCTGCATCAGCAGATACATTTAGTATCAACAATATAAGTGTAACTTATAAAGAAGTTGTTTCAGAAGATAACGACAGTAAATTCAGCATACCTGTCACTATAGAAGCTTCCGATGTAGCTGAAATTGATTCAGAATATCAAATTAACATTATAAAAAATTCAAAAGTAATTAAAACTCAAAAAATTACTATGCCTGCCGGCGAAAAAACTACAACAGGCGTTGTTTCCGGCATTCCTGCAAGTGAACTCGGTGCAGAATATGACGTTGAGGTTGCTTCTTTAAATCCTGATTTTGCCGTTACAACCCCTAAAAACGGAGTTACCAAAGTTATTGGTTATCCTGATACTGATGTACCTCTTAAAATTGTTGCAAGTAAAACATTTGATGTTTCATTCGATACGGGTGCAGAATTTAAAGAGGGAACTGCAGACGTTACAAATTTTGATTTAATTGCACTTGCTAAAGCAAATGGTGCAAGCGACCAGGTTGAAAAATCCGATATTATTACAGTTGATTTTGACCTTGATTTAAGTGAAGCACTTAAAAATGAAGGTACTTATATGGATTTAACCTCAAAAGACCCCGGTTCAAAATGTAATACAAAAGCTGATAGTTCAAGATTTGCATTGTTCAGAGTTTATAAAAACTGGAATCAGCTTGATATGGTTGACTGTACAACAAGCCTCAGCGGAACAAAAGACAGTGAAAATCAATTCCTTAACGTAGTTGGTAAATTTGATTATAAAACAACAAGCCACGTTTCCGTAACTATAAACTATAAAACAAAAGTTATGTCAATTACAGCAGACGGTTCTGGAAATTACCAAAAATTAAAAGAATATACATTTGGCGGATTTCCAACCAATTGCGAAAAAGGTAAACTTAATTTAACAATCTACCCTGCCGGTGCTGATACTTTCAGTGTAAAAAACATTAAAGTTTCTTATAAAGATGTTTTATTAACTGATGATGATGAAAACGCATTTAACATTCCTGTTACTATAAATGCTGACAATGCCGTTGACGTTGATACAGAATATCAAATCGACGTAAAAAAAGGCAACTCAGTTATTAAAACTCAAAAAATTACTATGCCTGCAGGTCAAAAAACAGCAACTGACACACTTTATGACTTGCCTGCAAGCAAAACAGGAATTACTTACGATGTTGAAATTGTTTCTTTAAGCGAATATTTCAATATTGTAACTCCTGCTGACGGAAAAACAACCGTTATAGGTATTAAAGACACTGATGCACCTATCGTTGTTTCAGTTAAAAAAGTCGTATTTTTCAATATTCCTGTTACTATAAATGCAACTGACGTTGATACCAATGATGCTCAATTCTTGGTTAATGTAAAAAAAGACAATGAAATTATAAAAACTAAAACAATTACTATGTCAGCAGGTCAAAAAACAGCAACCGATGTTATTTCCGGATTGCCTGCAAGCGAAAAAGGCACTTCCTATGATATTGAAATTATCTCTTTAAGTGAATATTTCAATATTTCAACTCCTAAAGACGGAAAAACAACCGTTACAGGTATCATAGGAACTGAAAGTGTACCGGTTGCCGTTTCAGCAAAAAAAGTTGTTGATAAAGTTATAAAAACAGGTGCTGAATTTAAAGAAGGTACAGCAGAATTTACAAATTATGATTTAATTGCTCTTGCAAAAGCAAATGGTGCTGATGATGAAATCGAAAAATCAAATGTTATCACCGTTGATTTTGACTTTGATGTAAGCGGAGCGTTAAAAAATGGTACATCTTATTTTGAATTAACTTCAAAAACTCCTACAGCAAGCTGTAACACAGGTGCTGATAATGCAAGATTTGCGTTATTCAGACTTTATAGCAACTGGAATCAACTTGATATGGTTGACTGTACTAACGGTTTCAGTGGTGTAACAAATTCCGAAAATCAATGGCTTAATATAGCAGGTAATTTTGATTATTCAACAACAAGCCACATTACTGTTACACTCAACTATAATACAAAAACTATGACAGTTAAGGCAAACGGTTCAAATGCTTTAAGAGAATATAAGTTTGCAGGGTTCCCAACAAACTTTGAAAAAGGTAAACTTAATTTTGCAATTTATTTAAACAGTGCCGATACATTCAGCATTAAAAATGTTAATATAACATATAAAGTTAATCCAAACAACACTAATAAAGAACCCGCTGTCACAGCAAAAGTTGAAAACGGAAACACAGTTGTTACGCTTGAAAACATAAACGAAGGCATCGTTATTGCCGTTAAATATAATAACGGAAAATTCGTTGATATGAAAACTTTAGATGTAACCAACAACAACGTTACTTTCGAAAACTTCGAAGCCAATTCAATTTTTGTATGGAATTCAATTTTAGATATGAAGCCAATTACAAAAGCTTATAACATTAAATAAATCAATTTATCTTTTCAAGGAAATAAAAAAGGAAAATAACAAAAGCACCTCCCAAACTCTTTTAAGTTGTGGGAGATGCTTTTTTCAAAATAATTTCAAATTTTAAAAATCGATAAAAAGGGGAATTTTATCAATAAATATAACTATTTTCCAGTATGAAGAATTGCATTTGCATTCGCAATCCTTTCTTCAGTTGGTGGCTTAATTTCTTTAAGCTCATAATCAATACCCAACTTTTCATATTTCGCCATTCCCAAATTATGATATGGCAAAACTTCAACTTTCTCAACATTTTCCAAACTTTTAATAAATTCATAAAGCTTTTTAAGATACACATCATTATCGCTATATTCCGGAACCAAAACGTGTCTTATCCAAACAGGCTTTTTAACCTCAGACAAATATTTTGCCATATCAAGAATATTTTCGTTTGATTGCTTTGTAATTTTCAAATGTTCACCATTTTCAATATGCTTTATATCCAAAAGTATAAGGTCAGTATATTTCAAAAGCTCATCAAATTTTTGAATAAAAACTTCGTCTCTTTTAAAAGGATTTCCGGAAGTATCCAAAGTTGTATGAATACCCTTTTCTTTGGCTTCTCTAAAAAGTTCAATCAAAAAATCAATTTGCAAAAGAGGCTCACCGCCACTAACGGTAATTCCGCCGTCTTTTCCCCAATAGCTTTTATATCTAAGTGCTTTTTTAATAAGCTCATCAACACTCATCAACGTTCCCGAAGACATATTCCAAGTATCCGGATTATGACAAAAATTGCATCTCATTGCACAGCCGGAAAGAAAGATAATAAATCTAACTCCCGGCCCATCAACAAGACCAAATGTTTCAATCGAATGAACGAAACCTTTGTTTTCCATAGTTTACATAGCCTTGTGGCAAGTTCTTGAAATAACGTCAAGTTGCTGTTCTTTTGTAAGGTCAATAAATTTAACAGCATATCCGGAAACTCTGATTGTAAAGTTTGCATATTCCTCTTTTTCAGGGTGTTCCATAGCGTCAATGAGTTTTTCTGTTCCAAATACGTTAACATTAAGATGATGAGCACCTTGATTAAAATATCCGTCAAGAACTTGAACCATATTTTTGGTTCTTTCTTCGTCGCTGTGACCAAGTGCGTCCGGATTTATAGTTTGAGTATTGGAAATTCCGTCCAAAGCCCATTCATATGGCAACTTAGCAACAGAATTAAGTGATGCCAAAAGCCCGTTAGTCTCCGCACCATAACTTGGATTTGCACCCGGTGACAAAGGCTCGCCGCCCTTTCTTCCGTCAGGAAGAGAACCTGTTGCCTTTCCATAAACAACGTTTGAAGTAATTGTAAGAATAGAAGTAGTTGGCTCAGAATTGCGATAAGTATGATGTTTTTTAAGCTTTTCAAGGAAAGTTTTAAGAAGCCAAACAGCTATATCGTCAGCTCTGTCATCATCGTTTCCATATCTCGGGAAATCTCCCTCAACTTCATAATCGATAACTATACCGTCTTCGTTTCTAATTGTTTTAACCTTTGCATATTTAATTGCCGAAAGTGAATCAACAACGTGAGAAAATCCGGCAATACCTGTTGCAAACGTACGGCGAACATCTGTATCAATCAACGCCATTTCCGCAGCCTCATAATAATACTTATCGTGCATATACTGAATTAAATTAAGTGTATTAACATATAAATCGGCAAGCCAGTCAAGCATTTTATCATATTTCTCCATAACTTCGTCATAATTAAGATATTCTGAAGTAATAGGTCTGTAATTCGGACCAACCTGATGAAAATTCTTTTCGTCAATTCCGCCGTTAATAGCATAGTTCAAACATTTTGCAAGATTTGCCCTTGCTCCAAAAAATTGCATTTCTTTTCCTGTCTGCGTTGCAGAAACACAACAGCAAATCGAATAATCATCGCCCCATTCTGGACGCATAACATCATCATTTTCATATTGAATTGAACTTGTCTTAATTGAAATTTCGGCAACATATTTTTTGAAGCTTTCCGGAAGTCTCGATGAATATAAAACTGTCAAGTTAGGCTCCGGTGCAGGTCCCATATTTTCAAGAGTGTGAATAAAACGGAAATCGTTTTTAGTAACCATAGAGCGACCGTCTTGACCAATTCCGCCAACTTCCAAAGTTGCCCAAACAGGGTCTCCCGAGAAAAGTTGATTATATGACTCAATTCTTGCAAATTTAACCATTCGGCATTTCAAAACAAAATGGTCAATCAATTCTTGAGCTTCTTTTTCTGTCAAACTTCCGTTTTGTAAATCTCTTTCAATATAAATATCAAGGAAAGTAGAAACACGACCAACGCTCATAGCCGCACCATTTTGAGTTTTAATAGCAGATAAATACCCAAAATAAAGCCATTGAACAGCTTCTTTAGCGTTTTGAGCAGGCTTTGAAATATCATAGCCATAAATTTCAGCCATAGCTTTCATACCCTTTAAGGCACGAATTTGCTCTGCAAGTTCTTCTCTTTGTCTAATTATGTCCTCAACCATACTTCCGCTTCCACAGTTTGCAAGGTCAAGCTCTTTCATAGCAATAAGGTGGTCAATTCCATAAAGAGCAACTCGGCGATAATCGCCAACAATACGACCTCTTCCGTATGTGTCGGGAAGTCCGGTAATAAGTTTGCTGTGTCTTGCGTTTTTCATCTCCGGAGTATACACATCAAAAACAGCCTGATTGTGAGTTTTGTGATATTCCGTAAAAATTTTATGGAGTTCCTCGCTTGGCTTATATCCATACATTTCACATGATTGCTCGGCCATTTTTATACCGCCGTATGGCATAAAAGCTCTTTTTAAAGGTTTATCTGTTTGCAATCCAACAATTTTTTCCAAATCTTTGTCAAGATATCCGGCTTTGTGAGATGTCAAAGAAGATACAATTTCCGTATCCATATCAAGAACGCCGCCTTTTGCACGTTCCTCTTTCTGCAAAACTTGAAGTTTGCCCCAAAGCTTGTCGGTTGCTTCTGTAGCAGGTTCCAAAAAGCTCGAATCTCCGTCATATTGTGTATAATTATTTTGAATGAAATCACGAACATTGATTTCTTCTTTCCAAAGTCTGCCGGAAAAACCATTCCATGCGTCATACTGTTGCATTATAACATACCTCCACATTATAGTATAAAATAGTTGTTTAAAATCAAACCCTTGTTGTCAATATTTTAACAGAAAAATCGTAAAACAACAGATTTAATTTTTTTTGTTTACAGTAATATAATATCACTTTAAAATGTACTTGTAAATATAAAAGCTAAAAATTTTGTATATGAAAATTTTTCAAATTTGTATTGACATAAATCCGAATAAATGATATTATAAAAATAGTTAGCTTTAGCTAATCCATTTTCCAATCAAAAAACATTAAATATTCAAGCTTTTTTCAAATAACATATCAAAAAAATAATATCAAAAACATTTACAACATTAATATTTAAATAAATCTTTAAACAAGGCAAAAAACATACATCAAGTATATCGCCTTATTTTTTTGCACAAAATTAGACTTGGCTATCTTAGTTAGTTTAGGTTAAATTGACTATAAACTTTGTTAATTAAATAACAAAAATCGATTTATCTATTGCGTTGTGCACAATTTTTCCGCCAAATTCTATAATATATTATGAAATATTGCTCAAATTATTAATTTTCTTATATAACAAAAATACAATTTCAAATTTTTCAACAACTTTTACAAAACAAAAAAAGAGTGTCAAAAACAATTTCTCATTTTCAACACTCTTTAAAACAAATATCAATTATAAAGGCATCGCCCAAAATCATTTTATAACATTGTCTTCAATTACAGTCCAGAAATAATCACCTTTTTGTGCAACAACTTTGTGAGTTCTGTAAAAATGAATTTCTTTAATTCCGTTTACGCCTTTCCAAACTTCTTGAACAACAGCATAACATTTGTCTCCCTGAACAGCAGAACTTATAATTTGTGCCGAATATTGCGGTTTTTCCGTTGTTTTCTCCGGTGCATATTCAGCCAATACATCACCGTTTTTCATAACCTCTTTGCCAAATCCCATAACCGATTCCTTGCTTTTTTCGCCGGATTTATATGCAAGTCTGCCTTTAAAAATATCAATAATATCGTTACAGGCCTTCTCACGAGTATTATCATTTTCTGTGCTTGCTTTGCTCAAATCAAATTCAAGTTTAACATCATCAGATTTAACAAGAACCGAATTAACTCGTATATTCAATTTTCCCGTTCCAAGTCCATAGAACAACTCTTTGTTGCTTTCGTTAAGAGGAAATACCATATCCGTTCCATAACTTGCAGATTGGCAAACACCGTTCAAAACAACTTCCATTCCAGAAGCACTTGAAGAAGTAATTTCTGCATCAAGCCTAACCTCAACCCTGTTGCCGTTAGGATTTTTAGAATCAAATTTTTTGTTTTTGTCCTCACCATGGAAAACAAGAACAACTTTGTCATCAAAGGTTCCAAGCCCTTCAAAAATAACACGATAATTTCCGGCATCAATATAAACAGGATTTTCCGAATTTGAATTATAAAGAGCCGTTGACGAAATATCCCTGTTAACAACATAACTCTTAAAAAGATTATTGAAACTTATGTAAATATTGCTGTTCAAATCCTCAACACTGCCAAAATCCATTCTTCCAAGAACAGTATTACCGTTGTTAAAAGTATACGTTGACGGATATTTCTTTGTTTTCTTTATAGTTGAAGCATTTTCTTCCAAAACAACCGTACTGCTGTTTTTACCCTTATCCTGAACAATAGAAAAACCATTCCCCGAAGATTGAATTGTATAATTAATTATAGAACCCGCACTTGAAAAAACAGCATTGTCAATTTTTATTTTAACGTCATCTTTTGCCACCTCAGTAGTTTCATCAAAAACATATTTAACAGAAGTTGCCTCAAGTGGCATATTAAAATCAAAATCAAAATTAACTCTTTCGCCTGTTTCTATATTATATAAAGAAAGTTTTATGCTTTTTGCATTCAAATTAAGCGGTTCAAATCGCAAAACTGTCTCTTTTTCTTCTTCCTCAGATTGCGACAAATTTTGAATAAATGACAAATCCATTCCATATATAACGTCATAATTATCACTTAAAATAATGTTATATTTCTGAACATCAATTTTGTTGTTAAAATAAAATAACGTCGCTTCCGAATCAACAAGCATTTTTGTAAGCTCAAGTTGCTGATTGTCAAATTCAGCTTTTTGAGAAACATATATATAATTAGCTTTGTTAGATTTATATGGTGCAAGGTCAACCGTTTGTTTCGATTTTGAAACAGGCTGGCTTTTGCTTCCAACCATAGATGCAAAAACAATTATAACAAAAATAACACCAATTATAAGAACCGAAATAATTCCAATCAAAACAACATAAAGCTTGTTAATTCCCTCTTTTGAGCTTCCGTCTTCATCGTTTAACGCCGCTTCGCTTGCTTCTTTAAGTTCGTTGTCAATTTCTTTAAGTATTTCTTCTTTTTCATTTCTAACGGTATCATAAACCGAAACATCATTAACATATTCATAATCCGAATCATTAAGTTCTATAGATGCATCTTGCCTCAAAAGAGCCTCAATTTCTTTGTCATAATCAATGTGCGTTTCCGTTGTTTCAAGTTCCGGAGCTTTTTCCATATCCTTTGCATTAAGCAAATTAAATTCTTCATCAATAGTTTCACTTACACTTGAAGAATTGCTTTTTTCAAGATGCGGAGCATATGCTGCGTCTGGGTCAATCTCCCCATCGCCCCCATTTTGCAAAGGCTCTTGAACATTTTCCGGATACACAGTATTTTCTTGCAACCCTTCTTTGTTCTCTTCAATTAAACTTTCCGCAACATTTTTTTCGTCATCTCGTCCTTTAAAAACTTGTCTGAGTTTATCAAAAAGCAATATACTCACCTCCAAAAAAATATATAAACCAAAGCATAATCGTTGTCAAAATCAATTTTATAAAATATATTAAAAATAAACTTTTAAAATAATCTAAAATATTCGGCACACAGCTCAGTTTATAAAAAATCAAAAAAATAAATTTTAAAACATTTATAAATTAATAAAAATGCCTCATCTTTATATTACCATATTTCAACCAATTTTACAACAAAAAAAATTCAACTTTCCACCTTTCAAAATGATAAACATAATCTTCTCCGTCTCTGCTTCCGCCACGCAAAAAAGACACCACAATCTATATTGCTATAGACAATGATGCCTTATAATTTTCAAAAATATTTATTTTAAATTAATCAAGCAATTAGCCTTGCATTGCTTTATTAACTTCCTCAGCAAAATTTTCTTCTTTCTTTTCAATACCTTCGCCTGTTTCAAAACGAACAAACGCTTTAACAGAAACAGAACCGCCAATTTCTTTAGCAACAGCTTCAACATACTGTTTAACAGTTTCTTTGTTTTCAGCTTTAACATATTCCTGTTCAACAAGGCATTTTTCTTTCAATTCTTTGTTAAGACGACCTGCAATCATTTTTTCAATTACATTGTCAGGTTTTCCTGCATTTTTAGGGTCGTTCTTAGCTTGCTGAGTCAAAATTTCAGTTTCTTTCTGAATATAATCAGCAGGAACATCATTTTTATCAACAAATTCAGGATTCATTGCAGCAATCTGCATTGCAATGTTTTTGCCGGCTTCAACCAAAGCATCAGCTTTAACATCAGTTGAGAACTGAAGTAAAACAGCAACCTTTCCGCCTGCGTGCAAGTAAGAAACCAAGAAACCGTTTTCATCGTTAACAAACTTTTCAAAACGTCTGATGTTAAGGTTCTCACCAATAACAGCAATTTTCTGATTTAAAGCTTCTTTAACTGTGATGCTTTCGTCTTCAATCCATTTTTCTTCAAAAAGTTCGTCCATATTTTTTGCATCAGATTTAACAACCTGTTTTGCAACAGTATCAACAAATTTTTGGAATTCTGCATTTTTAGCAACAAAGTCTGTCTCGCTGTTAACTTCAACAACAACACCAACTTTATTATCGTCTGTTATATAAGCATAGCTCAAACCTTCCGCAGCAATACGACCTGCTTTTTTAGCAGCAGCGGCAAGACCTTTTTCTCTCAAAATCTCAACAGCTTTTTCAATATTGCCGTCAGCTTCAACCAAAGCTTCTTTACAAGTGCTCATTCCAACACCTGTCATTTCTCTAAGTTCTTTAATCATAGCAGCAGTAACAGCCATTTTCTATACCTCCAAAATAAAATCAATATCGATAAAAAGGCTTCAACCGTTAATAACAATTAAGGCTGAAGCCTCCGTTTTCAAAAATTATTCAGCAACAACTTCAGATTCGCTTTCTTCAGCAACTTCCATTTCGCCCTGTCTTGATTCAATAACAGCATCAGCAATTTTGCCTGCAATAAGTTTAACAGCACGAATTGCATCGTCATTACCCGGAATTACATAATCAATTTCTTCAGGGTCACAGTTTGTATCAACAATAGCAACAATAGGAATATTAAGATTGTGAGCTTCCTGAACAGCAATTCTTTCTTTTCTTGGGTCAACAATGAACATAACATCAGGAATTCTTGTCATATTCTTAATACCGCCAATGTTTCTTTCAAGTTTTTCTTTTTCGTGCATTAAATTAGCAACTTCTTTTTTAGGAAGTAAATCCATTGTTCCGTCTTCAACCATAGCTTCAAGGTCTTTAAGTCTCTGAATTCTTGTTTTAATTGTCTCAAAGTTTGTAAGCATACCGCCAAGCCATCTTTCGTTAATGTAGTACATACCACATCTCAAAGCTTCTTCTTTGATTGAATCCTGAGCCTGTTTTTTTGTTCCAACAAAAAGAATTTCGCCGCCATCTTTAATAATTTCAGAAACAGCTTC
Organism: uncultured Lachnospiraceae bacterium; assembly: GCA_964531385.1. Classification (GTDB taxonomy): domain Bacteria; phylum Bacillota; class Clostridia; order Lachnospirales; family CAG-274; genus MGBC114079. Next base: position 17,850 of record CAZHGC010000019.1, read on the forward strand.
ATAAGCTTCTTCAACTTTTTTAACAGTTTTCTGAAGGTCAATAATATAAATACCGTTTCTTTCAGCGAAGATGTATTCAGCCATTTTAGGGTTCCATCTTCTTGTTTGATGTCCGAAATGAACACCTGCTTCCAATAATTGTTTCATAGAAATAACACTCATTTTAGTACCTCCTGTGGTTTAATTCCTCCACAAGCTTAAAGTTAAAATAACCGAAGATTTCGGCACCACTTAACATATTAACTTGTGTGTGTTTTTTTAGTCCGCTTAGCATTATAACACAATACGCACCATTATGCAAGCATTTTTTTAATATTTTTTCAAAATTTCAAAAACAACTTTCATTTAACCGATTTTTTATATTTTTCATAACAAAATTCGATAATATCCTTTCGTTTAACAATCCCAATAAAAATTTCATTATCATCAACAACAGGAATAAAATTTTGCTCAAGAGACTTTTCAATCAAATCCTCAACGTTCGAATTTGCACTAACTGGCAAATTATCTCTCTTTCTTTTAATATTTTTAATTTGAATTTTTTCGCTAAGCATTAAATCAAACCGGTTTTTTTCTTTAATGTACCAAAGTATATCCCCTTCTGTTATCGTTCCGATATATTTCCCGTTTTCGTTTATAATCGGAACAGCCGAAAACTTATGTTGTTCCATTTTTTCAAGAACCTGCCTAACAGAAAAAGTATCATAAATAAAATCAACTTCGTGCTTTGGTGTAAGGAAAAATAAAATATTCATAAAATACCTCCAACAACCGAATAACAGTCAAAAATCATTTAAAATTTTCAAACACAAATTTTCCCGATTGTGTCAAATTTTCAAAATTCCAGCTTTCGCTGTCAGAACCGCTCAAAACAGCAGCGGAAGATTCGTTCTTGTCGCAAAGCGACCAATTAACTCGGCTAATTTCTTTTTCATCAAAATAATCAAGCCATTTTTTCGCCTCGTCAAAATAATTTCCATTGTTTCCGTCTGCCTGTGTCGTTCCCCATTCGCTAACAAAAACAGTTGCACCTTTTGCAAGAGCTTTTTCAATTTTCGGTTTAAAATTTTCAAGCTTATGAGTTCCCGCATAAAAATGAAACGCATATGCAATGTTTGAAAAAGCAAGCATATCTTCTGCCGCCTCATCAACATCTTGACTCCAAGTATTCGTTCCAACAATTATAAGTGAATTTGGCGAATTTTTTCTTATTTGCCCAATAACTTCCTCAGCATACGGCTTTATATCGTTTTTCCAACTAACATTGTGAGGCTCGTTGCAAATTTCAAAAATAACCGCAGGGTTATTTACATATTTTTTTGAAATTTCATCAAAAAATGCCAAAGCCTCCGCTTTGTGCTTTTGCGGGTTAAAATCATTTAAAATATGCCAATCCACAATAACATACATATCAAGTGAAATTACATTTTCAATAGCATCATATAAAATTTTTTTAGAATTTTGCTTTTCGTTTTCGCCCGTTGTATACCCGCCATATTCCTCGGTATACATTGCAACACGAAAAACGTTCGCCCCTTTCAATTTTGTTTGCTCAATGCTATGCTTGTTTGTAAATTGAGGAAACCAAACAATCCCATGACTGCTCATTCCTTTCAAAACAACATTCTTCCCATTCTTGTCAACAATTTTTCCGTTCATTGCCGTCAAAGCTCCATGAGCTGAAACGCCGTTTCCTCCGTTGCTCTCTTCGGTTTGATAAGAAGCTTCTTCGGTTGTTGCAAAATCGGTCGACTGAATTTCAAATTTCGAAACAAAAGATTTTTTTTGAGGTGTACAACCCAAAAAAACGCCAAGCCCCAAAACAAGAACAGTAAAAATAACAAATAAAAAATTTCGATTCATAAAATCACCACTCATCTCATTTCTTCTGCATAACTAATGCTTTCAAGCAAGTTTATCTGCGAAATAACCTCGCTGTGCTCAACATATTTTTTCAAATTAATTTCAACATAAACGCCAATTTTATCTTTCGGCAAATCTTTGGTCTTTTTCTTTTCAACGGAATACAACGAAAAATCATTTTCGGAAATATATTTAATTAACTCAGTCATTCCCGTTTCTCTTTCAAGCTCAACATAAATTTGAATAAACTTATTATTTTTATCCATTTTTTCCTCAAACTTGTGCATAATCGTAGTCGCAGTAATTATAATGAAAAATCCAAAAAATGCACCCAAAACAAATCCACCACCAACCGCAATTCCAACTGCAGCTGTTGCCCAAAGGCTTGCGGCAGTTGTAAGCCCCTTAACCTTTCTTCCGTTCAAAATAATCGTTCCCGCACCAAGAAACCCAACACCGCTAATAACCTGTGCAGCCATTCTTCCGGGGTCTCCTGTCATATGATAATGCAAAAACAAATATTCATTTGTAACCATAGCCAAAGCCGAGCCAACGCAAACAAGTGCAAAAGTTCTAAGTCCGGCAGACCTTTTTCTTAAACGTCTTTCAAAGCCGATTATTCCGCCAAATAAAACCGCAAGCAAAAGTCTGATAAACACAGATAAAATATTAAATTCTTCCAAATATTCAATTACAGCAATCATATCATACCCTCTGTGTCATCGTCTTTTTCAATAACACTTTTAACCTTGTCTCTAAATTCCGGTTCCGGCATAGGCTTTGCATATAAAAATCCCTGTGCATAATAACAGCCAATACTTTTAAGAAATGTCGCTTGCTCAACCTTTTCAACGCCTTCGCAAATAACATTCATATCAAGGTCCTTTGCCATTTCAACAATCTTGCAAATAATTTTCTGTGCCTTTTCAGAATTTTCCGACTCATTAAGAAATTCCCTGTCAATTTTAACAACATCTATAGGCATAGATTTCAGCATATTCAAAGAAGAAAATCCCGAGCCAAAGTCATCAACTGAAACCGCAAATCCAAGTTCCTTAATTTTATTAACCGTTTCAAGTGCACTATCCATCTCCATAAATAAACTTTCGGTAAGTTCAAGTTCAATATATTTTGTCGGAACTTTGTATTTTCTGATAAGATTTTTAAGACGCTCTATATAATAAGGATTGCTAAGATGAACCCTCGATTGATTAACTGAAATCGGTATAGGGTTTTTCCCGTTTGTAATCCATTCTTTAATAATTTTAAAAACTTCTTCAAGCACATAAAAATCAAGTTCAATTATAAAGCCTTCTTTTTCAAAAATAGGAATAAATTCTCCTGGGTTCATAAATCCCTTTTCTTTTGAAATCCAACGAACAAGAGCTTCCGCACCAATTATGTGTTCGTTCTTCATATCAACTTTCGGCTGATAATAAACAACAAACTCTCTTTCTTCAAGTGCAGTTTCCATACGCTCCTCAATTTCCTTATATCGAATAATTTTATCTTCCATTTTTTTGTCAAAGAACACAATTTTATCTTTTCTTGAGCTTCTTGCTTCTTTTCTTGCAATGTCTGCCATATCCAAAGCCTTGTCAATGCTAACATTCCCGTTTGTAATAATATAAACACCACATTGGAAATTAAGTTTAAGAGCAACTCCACCCTCTTCATAATATCTTATTTTCTCTCTAATGCTTTTAAAAAACTCGTTTTCTTTGTCGTTGTTATCAAAAGGTGCAAGCATAACGAAATTGTCAACATTAACTCTCGCAATAATGCTTCCGTAAGGCATTTCTTTTGTAACCATATCAGCAACATATTTCAAAACTCTGTCTCCGGCAAATCTTCCGTAATGTTCGTTTATAATTCTAAATTTTGAAATATCAAACGATATAAGAACATATTGTGTCTTTTTAAAATCATTCGACTCAACTTTCTTTTTCGCTTCAGAAATAAACCTGTTAACATTCCAAATACCGGTAACTTTGTCAACATACGCCAAATTAAAAATATTTTGGTCATATTTTCTTTTCATTTTAAAAATACAAACAACAATTACAATTCCAATGACAAATATAACTATAAGTGCAATAATGATAAACCAAGAATTTCGCTCAACAAACGTTTTAAGGCTTATATTTTCTGTTTTAAACAAAGTATGATTATTAACAATATATGTAATTTCAGAACTGTCAATACTTTTAATTGCCTTATTTAAAATAGTCAAAAGTTCAATATCTTCATTATTTCCAACCGCAGTACATATAAAATGTTTAAACTCCGGATAAATAGAAGTTGAAATATTATAATAATTATTGTCTCTTATAATTTTTTCCGCAACATAAAGCGAAACAAAAGTAATATCAGCTTCTCCTTTGTCAACAGCCTCAATACAGTCCTTTTCCGTATCATATTTGCACAACTGTGATTTATCAAATTTAGGCATCAAAAATTTTTCGTTAAAGAAATAATTATTAACATATGCAACTTTAAAATCTTTTTCCTGTTTGCTTGCAGTATCCTTGTTTGTAACCGCGGTATATTGCATTTCAAGATACGGGTCCGTCATCTTAACGCCGTTTTTTTCCGCCCAGCTGTAATCATAAAAGAAATTACAAACAACGCTGACATCACCCTGCCTCAAGCTTTTAAAAACCTCTTTATAACTTGGCGATTTAATAAATTCAAATTGAAATCCAGCCTTTGCTGCGGCTTTGTTCATAATATCGGCAACAATCCCCTCATATTGGTCACCATTAAAAGAAGATAACGGAGCTCTGTTGTTCGTTGCCATAGCTTTAATAACTTTGTGATTTTTAACAAATTCTTTTTCTTTTTCTGTCAAGAAAAATACGTTGTTGCTTGCATTTTCATAATACTTATTATAAACTCTCGAAAAATATGCACTGTCATTGGTCCAAATTTGTTGCATAGCATTGTCCAATTGATCCATAATTTGAGAATTGTTTTTGTTAACTGCAAAATAATACGGTGTCGTATCAAATTCGAAAAGCACTTTGTCTTTTTTCGTTTTCTGAATACTCATAGTCAAAACAGCGTCAATTTCTCCGTTTCTCAACGCCGAAAACTTTTCAGAATAAGTTTTAAATTTAACAACTTGAGGAGCAAACCCCTTTTCTTTAGAAATTTCGTTTATAGAATTTTCCCAAAACGGCTCATCAACAATACCAATTTTAATACCGTTATAATTTTCAAAATCATTCGGATTAATATTTTCGTTGCCTGCATTCGCAATAACTGCTTTATATCCCGAACCGGCAGTTATATTTGAAAATTTAACCTGTTCTTTTCTTTTTTCGGAATATATACAAGTATCAACAATATCAAGCTCGCCCTTTTCAAGCATATCAATGCACTGGCTTCTGTCGCATTTAACATATTCGTAAGTCCAACCCGTATACTTTGCAATTTCCTGAAAAACTTCATAGCTACAACCCGAACGCACACCAATTTCATCAACATAAATAAACCCTTCCATATTGTAGTCAGGGACTCTTATAACCTTTCTATGTTCTTTTCCCGTTTCGGAAAAAACAAAATTAACTCCACAAAAACAAATCACAAAACAAATCAACACAGAAATTATCTTTTTCAATAAAAATCCCCTCCTCAGTTTCACTTTTTTAAAGATACTTTAATTATAATAATTATTTAAAAAAATTGCAATAGTTATAAATGTTATAATGCAACTAAATTCACAACTTTTTTTAATGGTCAATTTTCGACAATTTGAACCAAAGTTTAACATGTTTTTCATAAATATTAAACAATACGAAAAAAATAGCAAATTTATTTTTTTGTAAACCATTTTTTTGTAAAATATAATAAAAAAAGCTAACGCAAATCACAAAAAATATCGATTTGCATTAGCAAAAAATAATTAAGATTTTTTAGAAGCCACCAATTTAAGCATAATAGGTGTTATAAGCGTAGTAACAATAACAACAAGGATTACGGCAGGGAAAATATTATTGTCCAAAAGACCAATTTCAACACCCTTTTGTGCAACAATAAGAGCAACCTCACCTCTTGAAACCATACCAATTCCAATTCCTATAGCATCGCTGTTTGAAAATTTGCAAAGCTTCGCTCCAATTCCACAGCCAATAATTTTTGTAACAATTGCAACAACAAGCAAAACAACCGCAAAAATAACAATATCTGATGAAAGTTTATTAAGGTCTGTATCAAAACCTATACTTGCAAAAAATATCGGAGAAAATATCATATATGAAATAATATTCGTCTTTTTTGCAACATAATCTCTAATTCCGAGATTACAAATAATAATACCCGCAAAATATGCTCCCGTAATATCGGCAATACCAAAATAAGCTTCCGAAACATAGGCAAGGATAAGACAAATCGCAATACTGTAAATGGCAATTCTTCGTTGATTATTATTTTTGTCAATAATATTTGCAAAAATATGAACAACAAAAGCAATAACAGCAAGCAAAACAAAGTAAAGTAAAATTTTAAGAACAATATCAAAAATTTCAACATTAGGCGTTTTAAAGCTTGTTATAACAGTAAGAACAATAATGCCCATAATATCATCAATAACAGCTGCTCCCAAAATGGCAGTACCCATTTTTCCTTTAAGTCTTCCCATTTCCCTAAGGGTTTCAACCGTAATACTAACCGATGTAGCCGTCAAAACAACACCAACGAAAACAGCTTTTAAAATTTCGTTAAAATCTCCTCCGCCTGTTCCAAAAAATCCGGCATAAGTCAAATACCCGCCGATAAGCGGAACAATAACTCCAATCAAAGCAATGACAAATGATGCAGTTCCCGTCTTTTTAAGCTCTTCAATATCTGTATCAAGACCTGCTGTAAACATAAGAAAAATAACACCGAGCTTGGACATAACACGTAAAAATTCAGAACCTGAAGTTCCTCCAATAACGTTAAGCAAAGACGGCCCAAGAACAAGACCGGCAATCAAAGTTCCAACAACCTGTGGCATATGTATTTTCCTTGAAAAAAGCCCAAGAACTTTAGTAGAAAGTAGAATTAAAGCAATAATCCATAAAAAATCATAAGATGACTCCATAAATATTTTTTCCTCCTTTATTTGTGTATGTTAGTGTTAACATACTCTGATTTATATTTTGAATATACTATTTTCTGACTTTGATATAAACCATAATAGCCCGAAAGCATATAGCTAACAGCAACAGCCAGCAAATAATATGGAAGTCCGTTAATATCAAAAAGCTCAAACCCAATAAAAAGAGAAGTTATCGGGCAATTTGTAACACCGCAAAAAACAGAAATCATTCCAACCGCAGAACACAGCGACGGAGAAAAACCAAAAATATGACCGAATAAACAGCCAAAAGTCGCTCCAACAAAAAACGACGGAACAATTTCTCCTCCTCTAAAACCCGAGCCAATAGTAATTGCCGTAAAAATCATTTTAAGCAAAAAATCATACCATTGAACATCGCCGGAAATGGCCTTCGCAACAATATCCATTCCCGTTCCATTATAGCTTCTTGTCTGCAAAACATATGTAAGAATAACAATAATAAGTCCGCCAATAAAAATCCTCAAATAGTGGTTTCTCAAGCGTTTTCTAAATAAATGCTCCGTCTTGTGCAAAACAATACAAAATATAACACTTAAAGCGGCACACAACATAGCAAGAACAAACGTTTCCGATGCTGTCAAAAGTGAGAAATCCGGAATATCAGCAATAAAGAATTGTTCTGCAGAAATTCCAAAAAGTCCGGAAATCCATTTACTTACAAGAGCAGCAACAGCACAAGGAACCAAAGCCGAATAATGCATAATTCCAACGCTTATAACTTCCATAGAAAAAACCGTCGCCGCCATAGGCGTTCCAAATAAAGCAGTAAAGGCCGCCGTCATTCCGCACATTATAACAACGTGCCTGTCTTTATCATCAAATTTAAAAATTTTTCCAAAAAAATTTCCCATACTTCCGCCAATTTGCAAAGCAGCACCTTCTCTGCCCGCAGAACCGCCAAAAAGATGAGTAATAACAGTTGAAACAAATATAAGTGGCAACATTTTTAAAGGAATTTCTTTGTTAGAATGAATTGAAGCCAAAACAAGATTTGTCCCCTGCTTTCCTGCCCCGTCAAACTTTCTATAAATAAAAGCAACAAAAAGTCCCGCAATCGGTAACAACGCAATAATAAAGTCATTATTCATTCTAAAATCGGTCGATTTCTGAACAAGAATATAAAAAACACTTCCAATTATGCCAATAACAACAGCTGTAACAACAGAAAAAACAACCCATTTAAAAAGTATACAAATACGGTTTCCAATATGCTTGAAAACAGCTTTCAAAAAATCCATCTCAAAATGTCTCCTAAAAATTTGTCTACATATTATATTTATTTTTTTAAACTTAATATGTTATATAATATCACAAATCAAATTAAAAAAAAAGCCCTAATATAAAATTCAACTTTTCTTATAAAAAAAACATATATAAATTAAATTTTATGGCAAAATTTTAATTTTGTTGTCCTAAAAACATAAAAAATGAACAAATATATTGACAAAAACAAAAAAACAATTATCATTAAATATAAACGGTTTGGGCAAATTAATATCAGTTAAAACAACTTCGAAAAATTTTATAATTTCACAGTTTTAACCTTTTCCAAAACTCTGCCCAAAATAAATATAAAAGGAGATTTTTTATGACTCTTCCAAAAGACCCAATAATTTTATTAAGCTACATAAACACCCAGTTGCGTGACAATTACTCATCATTAAATGACTTTGTCGCATCAAATAACGTAAACAAATCAGATTTACTTTCAAAAATGGAATCAATAAATTATTTTTACGATAAACAAGAAAATCGTTTCAAATAACTTTCAACAACAAGGAGGAATTAAATGTTTTCAACAACAACATTAACTGTCAGATATGCCGAAACCGACCAAATGGGAATTGTCTACCACACAAACTATGGAATTTGGTACGAAATAGCTCGAACAAATCTTTTAAAAGATATAGGCTACACTTATTCAAATATAGAAAAAAATGGAGTAATGCTTCCCGTAATCGACTTAAACATACATTACATTTCACCAACATATTACGATGACACAATAACGATAAAAACAACTGTCTCAAAATTATTAGGTGCAAAAATAGAATTTTCATATTCAACATACAGAAATAACATTGATTCTCCCGTAAACACAGGAAAATCGGTTCACGCTTTCGTAAACACCGATATGCAGTTGATAAATTTCAAAAGACATTCGCCCGAAATTTATTCGGCATTAAAAAAATTCACAGAAGAATAAACAAAAAAATAACGCCAACTTAATCACTTTTCAAAGTCAGCGTTATTTTTATGTAAAATTTAAACCTCACTTTTATAATCTTCGTCGGAAGGCATTGCCTCATCACGAAAATCCGACTCAATGTCTTTTTCGCTATTTTCCAAAATTTCCGCTTCCGTATTCAATAAAAGTTTAAGCTTTGCTTTAAATATGTCATACCTGTTTTTCATTCCCAAAACTTTATATTCAAGTTCATAAAGTTTTTTGTTTGCATCTTGCAAAATTTCAGCCGCTTTAAGTTCTGCTTCTTTAATAATTTGCTCTGCACTCTGGTTTGCGTTGTTTTTTGTTTCAACCGCTGTTTTTTCAGCCAAAACAATAGAGTTCTTCAAAGTTTCTTCAAGTTCCTTATAATGTTTAATTCCCTCTTCAAGAACTTCAACTCTGTCGTTAAGTTTAACATTTTCTTTGTAAAGAACTTCAAACTCAACAATAACTTTATCAAGAAACTCATCAACTTCATCTTGAGAATATCCCAACGCAACTTTTTTAAAATCAACTGTCTCTATATCAACAGGTGTAAGCATAACACCTTCCCCTCCTCATCACATAAATCTGTGTACACCAATTAAAAATTTATCTTTTTTTGTTTTTCCAAGAAATTGAACAATTTTAACACGACCAAAACCTCTCAAAGTAATAACGTCGCCTTCCGAAACAAGCTTAGAAACGCTCTCGCAAACACTCCAATTAACAAAAGCTTTTTCGCCTTTAATAAGTTCCGAAACCTTTCCTCTCGACAAATTAAAAACACCGCTCAAAACAGTATCAATTCTAAGTGATGAAACCGTAACATTTTTAACGTTTTCAAAATCATCATCAGCTTCAATGTCATCAACAGAAATTATATTTGTTTTAACTTTTGTATGCCCAACTTTTTCAAGATTGGAATTTATAAAATCAGCAATATCGCTGTCAACAAAAGCAATAGCTTTTCCGTCCTCAACCAAAATATCTCCTATTTTTTCTCTAACAATCCCAAGACCAATAAGCGACCCCAAAAAATCTCGGTGTGTAAGACTTTTGCTATACTTCAAATTATATTCAATTTCAACCGCCGAAATAGGAAAAATAAAATCCTCTTCAAGCATAAATTCAGGAAAAAAGCCAATTTTCTGCCTTTCACAATTTAATAAACCGCCAAAAACACGTATATTAAAATCATATTTATTGCCCAAAAGACTCAATATACAAGAAATTTTATAAGGGTCAAGAAATTCTGTAAAAGCAGGTTCATAATTTTTAATACACGAATAAGCCCGGTCAAGAGCTTTTGAAAAAACAAGCTTTTCATCAGGCTTAAAAACGTTTTTTAAAATACTTTGTTTATCAAACACAATCTCTACCTCAATATAATCAATCCGGCAATATTTAAAATCGCTCTAATTAAAAAAAATGCAATAATAGGCGAAAAATCAAGAATCATTCCCGGCCCGCCCAAAGGAGATTTTTTAATCATGTTTCTAATAGGAGCCAAAATAGGTTCCGTAAGAGCATAAACAAATCTTATAATAGGATTTCCCATTCCAAAAGGAAACCAAGATAAAAACACCCTTGCAAGTATAAGAAAATCCAAAATTTCAACAAAAACTCTTAAAGACTCATAAATTATTAAAGCCATTAAAAACCCTCACTATCTCCACATGTTGGCATATGGCAACTTAATACCGTTAGCTTTAAGTTCTTCTTTAAACTGTCCTGTAATATCAACATTAACAGGTCCAATAATAAATATGTCATCAGAAATAAGTTGAATAGAACCGTCAAGTGCATAACATGCCCCGCATAAGAAATCGCTTATCCTCTGAGCCGATTCGTGTTCAATATTTTCAAGATTAACAATAACGGTTTTCTTAGCTTTAAGATAATCGCACACTTCTCCTGCTTCCTCAAGATTTCCCGGAGCTGTAACAACAACCTCCATCTGAACATTAGTATGAATATTAACTACTTTTGAACCACCTACGTTGTTTCTGCGAGAATAGCTTCTTGCACTGTCAATGCTTCTAACATTAGACTCTTCTTCCGGTCTTTCCTCATCATAGTCATAATCATATTCTTCATCTTCATAATTGTCAGCAAGCATGCCTTTTATCTTACCAAGTAAATTAGCCATATAAATCCTCCTTAATAACATTTTTTCTGATATGTTTAAAACAAATCAATAATAACACTTTTCCAATAAAATAAAATTAATACAAGCTATTGATTATTGTAGTTCCTTTTTCCAAAAATTCCCGTACCAATTCTAACAATATTAGCACCTTCTTCAATAGCAACTTCATAATCATTAGTCATACCCATCGAAAGATAAGTCATATCTATATTATCCACATTTTTATCCCTAATGTCAACAAATATTTTTCGCATTTGCTGAAAATATTTCCTGTTTTCTTGTGGATTTTCAACAAAAGGTGCCACAGTCATAAGCCCTTTAACGCAAACATTGTCGAATTTTGCAATTTCTTCAATAAAATTATCAACATTTTCAGGCAAAATGCCATGCTTCGATTCTTCTCTTCCAACATTTATTTCAATAAGAATGTTCATAACTTTGTTATATTTTTTTGCTTGCCTGTCAATTTCCGCTGCAAGCTTAATGCTGTCAACCGAATGAATTAACGAAACTTTATCAATAATGTATTTAACTTTGTTCGTCTGCAAACTTCCAATAAGATGCCATTGTGCCTCGTCTCCAATAACTTCATATTTGGAAATAAGTTCTTGAACTCTGTTCTCGCCAAGTGTTTTAACTCCGCATTCCATAAGTTTTTTAATTCTTTCAACTTCAACTGTCTTTGTAACACCCAAAAGCAAAATATCATCAGCTTTTCGTCCGGAAATTTGAGCAGCATTCTCAATTTTTGCATATATCTCATCAAGATTTTGACGTATACTTTCCATAAAATTAGCCTCCATAAATCCATAAAATATTATGTCAATAAATTAAATCATTCGTAAACTTTTTCTTCCTCTTCAACATTGCTCGTATCCGTCAAAACTCTGTCATACAGCCGTATTTTCGAATTATTTTCCGGCATAACAATCATATGAGTACTGTTTTCGGAAGAGCCCTCGGTATTTAAAGTTTTAAATTCGGCAATCCCTGAATTTATAATATAAACACCCTGTATGTTAATAACCTCTTTAACTTCGTAAATGTCTTCAAGCGACTCGGGATTTTGAAGTTTGTCTCCAAGTTTAAGCCCACCGTCATTTTGAAGAGTATAAACAAATTTACCCTCGCTGTCGCTTCCGGAATTTTCAATAATAATATTTTCTTTCGTTCCGCCGTCCAAAACTCTGATAACAGAATTTTCATTTTCATCAACATATTCTTTCGGAACTTTAAGAATAGTTTTTTGAACAACTGCACTCAAAGGAATTTTAAATCCAACATCACTTTTGCTTATTTCAAAATTAATGCTTCTTTTGTCAATATAATCAAGCATATCTTTTGTAATTTTCAAAACAACATAAGATTCGCTCTCACCGCTTTCAAGTTTATAAATATTTGCAGAAATTTTCCCGTCGGTTTTATCGTTTTCGCTGTAAACTGTAACCCAGTCATTGGGCTTCCAACCCTCTATATAGCTATTTGGAATATATGCGGCAATATACCAATCATTGCTGTTGACAATTTTAAAAACCTTGTCTCCGGAAGAAACATACGTTTTAATATCAAACGACTCCGTATCCATAGTCGTTTGTTCTTTTGTAAGCTTGTCAATATTCGAAACATTAATCGTCTCTTCGAGCCCGTCAGTATAATAAGAAACAATGCCCCCGTTTTTTGCCGACATAGTAAGAACATTTTTCGCAATAAGTTCTTCTTGATTTTTCTTTTTTTCGGCAAGCTCAGTAAGGCTCCCCCTGTTTTCCGACAAAAGCATTTGATTTCTTGTATCGATTTTCTTTTGAACAGAAGATTTAAAATCGTTAATAATCCCAATATTAAATGTGCTGAAATTATAAATTTCCTCATCAACAACCCCTTTAATCTGTGAATTAACTTTTTTAACATCTTCATAAAACAACGATAAATCGTCTCTGTTCTCTTGCATAGTCATAATGCTTTTGTTAATATCGTTAAGGTTCAACTCAAGATTTTTAACAGCCTCTTCATCTCTAATACTGCAAACAACCGAGCCATTTCGAACTTTTTCATTGTCTGAAACATTATAAACAATAGCACCCGATGCAGAAGATTTATAAACTGTTTCATCTCTGATAATAATACCCTTAACCGATTTAGGCTCATCAACACTGCCAATCTGAATAGTATCAAAAGCTATGTCCTCACGTAAAGAAAAACTAATTCCATAACCGGCAAAATATATAATAATAAAAGCAAAAACGACATAAATTAAATATTTCCCTTGTGTAAACTTCTGTCGTTTTTCTCGGCGTTCATTCATTTTTTTAATGCGTTCCGCACGAAGTTTACGCCTTTCTTCAACTCCCAAAAGTTCACGTTCTCTTTTTTCATCGTAATAATTTTTTTTAACAACTTTCTTTTTTCCGGAGCTTTTGTTTCTTTCGGATATTCTGAAATTATTTTTTCTGTTTCTGTCCGGAATTTTGCTTCTAATATTTTTACCGCCTTTTCTCCTATTGGAACTTTGCAAAAGCAATCCTCTCCAATCATAATTTCTTATAAAAAAAATAAAATATATAAACAGTAAATTTGTAACAATCAAAAAATCACTCAAATTTGTAAAAACAAATTTTCAAAGGAGCGATAAAATTGAACAAAAAAATAACCATATATATTATACCAATATTAATTGCAATTTTCAACGTATTAATAATATTATTTCCAAGCGAAATAATATTATCGTCAAAAAACGGGCTTCTTCTTTGGTTCAATAATGTAATTCCGTCTCTTCTTCCGTTTATGATAGGTGCAAATATCCTCGTCCAAACCGGTTTCACAGCCTTTTTCGGAACTCTTTTAGAACCGGTAATGCAGCGGTTGTTCAAAATTTCAGGCTGTGGTGCATTTTCGCTCACAATGGGTCTGATTTCCGGCTATCCAATGGGAGCAAAAATAACAGCATCATTATATGAAACAAAGCAAATAAACGAAATTGAAGCACAAAAACTCATAATGTTCACAAATAACTCAGGCCCTCTTTTCATTCTCGGAACAGTTGCCGTTTCAATGTTAAAAATTCCCGAAAGTGGCACATTAATAATACTTTCGCATTACCTCTCCGCAATAATAACAGGAATAGTTTTAAGAAATTACAAAAAATCTTCTTCAAAAACAAAAAGAGAATTATTTTCAATAAAAACAGCACTAAAAAAAATAGAACTCGAACGAAAAAAAAATAATATGCCATTCGGAAGCATATTAAGCAAAAGTATAATCGATTCTGTAAATTCAATAACGGCAATCGGCGGTTTCATAATACTTTTTTCGGTAATTTCAAAAATAACGGAATTAACAAACATCTCGCTTTTTTCAAAAAAAATTTTTTCTCCGATTTTCAACATTCTAAATATCAACACCGACTTAATTTCACCGCTAACAAGCGGAATTTTAGAAATAACAAACGGTTGCAAAGCCCTATCTGAATTTCCTCCAACAATAACAACAATAGCCCTCTGTGCAGGTTTAATATCGTGGGGAGGATTTTCAATCCATGCTCAAGCAATAAGCTTTCTAATAAAAACAAAAATAAAAATAATGCCCTATATTTTATCAAAAGCCTGTCAAGGAATACTTTCAATAATCATCGTCTACATATTAAGTCCGTTCTTTAAAATAAACTTTCAAAAAACGGCTGAAACATTTGCACAAAATTCATCACAAACTCAAATATCAACAATGCCAACATTAACATTTTTAATACTGCTGATTTTAGTCGCAATATTCTCAATAATGCACGTTATTTTACAAAACGCAAAACAGAACCGCAAATTTTTCAGCAACGAAAAAAAGGGCTCTAAAAGAAAAAATTATAATTTTAAAAACTGAAAAAACAAAATTTATCGGTCACACATAAAATCAATTTTTCGCTTGCGGCAAATATTGCGACAGATTTTTGCAATCTGTCGCATATAATCCGCAAATTGAGCTTCAGCAGGTATCAAAAAGCTCAAATTATTTTTTACATAAAATATTAATATAAAGGATATTTTGCAACAAGCTTTGCAACTCTTTCCGTAGCTTCAGCTTTGTTTGTCTCAAAATCTTTTATAACAAGAGCAATAACATTTGCAATTTCTGTCATATCTTCTTCTTTCATACCTCTTGTTGTAACAGCAGGTGTACCAAGTCTAATTCCACTTGTAACAAAAGGTTTTTGAGGGTCAAAAGGAATTGCATTTTTATTGCAAGTAATGCAAACTTCGTCAAGTCTCTTTTCTGCTTCTTTTCCTGTAATGTTCATACTTTGCAAATCAACAAGCATAAGATGATTATCAGTTCCTCCCGAAACAAGGTTAAAACCGTTGTCAACCAAACCTTTTGCAAGAGCCTGAGCATTTTTAACAACTTGATTTGCATATGCTTTAAATTCGTCAGATAACGCTTCTTTAAAGCAAACTGCTTTTGCCGCAATAACGTGCATCAAAGGACCACCTTGAATACCTGGGAAAATAGATTTATCAATAATTTTTGCAAATTCTTCTTTGCACAAAATCAAACCGCCTCTCGGTCCTCTCAATGTTTTGTGAGTTGTTGTAGTAACAAAATCAGCAAAAGGAACCGGATTTGGGTGAAGACCTGCCGCAACAAGTCCCGCAATATGAGCCATATCAACCATAAGATATGCGCCAACTTCTTTTGCAATTTCACTAAATTTCTCAAAATCAATAACACGAGAATAAGCACTTGCACCCGCAACAATAAGCTTTGGTTTGTGCTCCAACGCAAGACGTCTAACTTCTTCATAGTCAATGCGTCCGTCTTCTTCTTTAACACCATAAGGAACAATGTTAAAATATTTTCCAGACATATTAACAGGACTACCATGAGTAAGATGACCGCCGTGTGCAAGGTTCATTCCCATAACAGTATCCCCCGGTGACAAAACCGAGAAGAAAACAGCCATATTAGCTTGTGCTCCGGAATGAGGCTGAACATTTGCATGTTCTGCACCAAAAAGTTTTTTAGCTCTCTCAATAGCAAGACTTTCGGCAATATCAACTTTTTCACAACCGCCGTAATATCTCTTTCCCGGATACCCCTCTGCATATTTGTTTGTCATAGGCGAACCCATAGCCGCCATAACAGCTTTTGAAACAAAGTTTTCAGAAGCGATAAGCTCAATGTTGCTTCTTTGTCTTGCAAGTTCCTGCTCAATAGCACTTTTAATTTCAGGGTCAACATTATTCAATTCATTCAAATCAAACATAAAACATACCTCCGAAAAAATATTTATAAATTTAATAAAAACAGTCATCAATCACACGAAAACCATTTGATTGATGACTGTAAAATAACAACAATAATTCTTAAAAAATAAGAATAAATTTTTTAGGCAAAACCAAACAATAATTAAGCCTCTGTTGTTTCTTCTTTTTCAGTAGCTTCTTCTTCAGGCTTTCCGTCAACCTCTTTAATGCTAAGGCTGATTTTTTTGTTTTCTTCGTCAAAATCAGTAACTTTTGCTTTAACAGTCTGACCAATTTCCAAAACATCTTCAGGTTTTGCAATGTGTTTATAAGAAATCTGAGAAATATGAATAAGTCCGTCAACGCCTTCTTCAAGTTCAACAAAAGCACCAAAAGGAACCATTCTAACAACCTTACCCTCAACAACGTTTCCAATAGCATATTTTTCGGAAGCAGTTTTCCAAGGGTCATTGTTAATATCTTTCAAAGATAAAGAAATTTTACCTTTTTCAGTATTAACATCTAAAACAGTAACAGTAACTTTGTCTCCCTCAGCCAAAACATCAGAAACTTTTTTAACACGTCCCCAGCTCATTTCTGAAATATGAATAAGTCCGTCAACTCCGCCAATATCAACAAAAGCACCAAAATCAACAATACGGCTTACAGTTCCATCAATTCTGTCTCCTGCCTTAACAGCATCAAAAACTTTCTTTCTCTTTTCTGCAATTTCTTTCAAAACAAGTTCTTTTCTTCCCGCAATAATACGACGTTTTGCTTTGTCAAATTCAAGAATATTAAAATCAAATTCTTTGTTTTTAAATTCATTCAAATCCTCAACAAATCTATTTGAAATTTGAGAAGAAGGAACAAAAACTCTCTTGTTGTTGATAAGAGCAATAAGACCACCCTTAACAATGTCAACAATTTTACCTTTAAGAGTAGTTTTGTTGTTAAATGCCTCTTCAATTTCTTCATAACCTTTGTTTGCATCAAGTCTCTTTTTAGAAACAAGAACATTTCCGTCTCCGTCATTAACTCTAACAACAAAAACTTCAATTTCATCGCCTGCTTTAACAACATCAGCAGGGTCAAGATCAGGATTTTCGGAAAATTCATTTTTAGGAATAATTCCGTCCGATTTGTAACCAAGATTAACCGACACTTCACCATTGCTTACACTTATAACTGTACCTTTAACAACATCACCTGTATGTAAAGTAACTAAGCTTTCGTCAAGCATCTCCTCAAAAGATTGTTTGCTTTCAATTTCACTCATCTTATTAATAGCCTCCTTTATTATCGCCGGTGGCGTGCTCGCTCCGGCAGTTACTCCAATTTTATCATTTTTTCGCAAAATATTCAACTGTAAATTGTAAATTGTTTCGCATAAAAATGTATTTTTGCAATATTTTTTGCTAATTTCAAATAATTTTCGGGTATTGGAACTTTTTTCATCTCCAATAACAATCATTTTATCAACATTTTTTGCAACCTCAACAGCTTCTTTTTGTCTGTCCTCCGTTGCCGAACAAATTGTATTAAAAATTTCAATGTTTTCAAAATCCGCAAAAATATTTGAAATTTCCTCAAAAATATCTCTTTGATAAGTTGTTTGAACAACAAGAGTATATTTTTTATTTTTTTCAATAACGGTTTTTAACGCCTCCTCAGGCGAATTTATAATAATGCCGCTGTTTTCTGCCCAGCCGTTAATGCCAATAATTTCGGGGTGTTCGCCGTTTCCCACAATAATAACATTTTTTCCGCTTTCATAAGCCTTTGCAACAATATTGTGAATTTTCTTAACAAATGGGCAAGTACAGTCAACATATTTTAAATTTCTTTTTTCAATTTCAAGATAAACCGACTTTGCAACGCCATGCGAACGTATAACAACAACACCGTCAACATCTTCAAAATCGTCAATAACAAAAACGCCTTTTTTCTCCAAATCCGAAATAACGTGCTTGTTGTGAATAAGTGGTCCGTATGTATATATTTTTCCGTTGCCAATCATTCCATAAACACATTCAATGGCTCTCTTAACTCCAAAACAAAAACCCGCCGATTTTGCAAGAATAATATCCATTTTTCAAATCTCCAAAAATCAAATTTTTTGCTTAATAATTTCAATTATTTCAGCTCTAACTTCGTCAATGTTTTTATCCGTAGAATTAAAAACAATAGCATCGTCTGCTTTTCTCAAAGGCGAAAACTCTCTGTTTTTGTCGTTTTCATCTCTCAAAATAATTTCCTGCTTAACTTTTTCAAAGTCAAATTCAATGCCTTTTTGTTCAAACTCACCACAACGCCTTTTCGTTCTCTCAATAACATCGGCGTCCATATATATTTTAACGGTAGCATTTGGCAAAACACAAGTTCCAATGTCTCTTCCGTCCATAACAACGTCATTTTTTTCGGCAATCTTCTTTTGCATTTCAACAAGAACCTCACGAACCTTTTTAATTGTCGCAACGTCAGAAGAACCTTTTGCAACCTCAGCTGTGCGAATTGCCAAAGTAACGTCTTTTCCATTCAAGTAAATGCTTTGATTTCCGTCAAAATATTTAAGTTCAATATTAATTTTTTCAAGCGAATTTTCAACCTCGGCAGAATTTTTTGTATCAATACCGTTTTCAATGCAAAAAAGAGCAACCGCCCTATACATAGCCCCCGTATCAACATAAACATAGCCAAGTTCTTTAGAAACCTCTTTCGCTGCCGTACTCTTGCCCGAACCTGCTGGCCCGTCAATTGCAACCGAAACAAACTTTTTTCCGGCCAAATCCGGTCTAAGTCTGACAGCACCTTTCAAATAAACGTGTTTCATATCTTTTTGAGTTTTTTCTTTGCTCTCAATATTAATAAGAACTCTAATGCACATTTCAAGGCTGCCACAAACATACATTTCCTGAACACACATGAGCCCCGCTTGAACAATCCCAACATCTCTCGCCGCAACAGCCGGATAAACTGCATCAATATCCTTTGTTGCCGTAAAAATAATAGATACAATATCTTCAATTCTCAAATCATTGGAAGCAATAATATCGTTCAAAAGAACTTTTGTATTTTCAAGAATACATTCTCTGTTGTTTTCTTCAACAGTAATAGCACCTCTAATACTGCAATAAGCCAAAATCTTTCACACTCCCTTATGCGTTTGTTCCCGCCAAATATCCTGTCGAAAATGCAACTTGCAAATTGAATCCGCCCGTAAAACAATCAACATCAATAACTTCTCCGGCAAAAAACAAACCAGAAACAATTTTAGACTGCATACTACTCGGGTCAATTTCATCAACACAAACACCCCCGCAAGTAACAACCGCTTCCGAAAAACCGGTTGTATCAACAACATTCAATTTAAGATTTTTAAGCAAAAAACAAATGCGTTTTCTTTCTTCTTTTGTAATTTCATTAACTTTCTTTTCTGGGTCAATTCCCGTAATCCTAATTATAACAGGAATTAGCTTTTGTGGCAATAATTCATCGAGACTATTTTTAAAACTTTTGTTAATAAATTTTTCAAAATCTCTCAAAATTCGTAAATCGAGTTCTTTTTCAGAAAGAGCCGGTTTAACATCGATAACAATTTCAGGATTTTGTCCAATTTTATCGGTAATATATCTGCTTGCACTCAAAATAAGAGGCCCCGTAACACCAAAATGAGTGAACATCATTTCCCCAAAATTTTTATAAACCGATTTTCCACCAATCAAAACGTCAATTGAAACATTTTTAAGGCTAAGCCCCTGAAGTTCCAAACACCATTTTTGAGAAACTTTCAAAGGAACCAAAGAGGGATACAATTTCGAAACAAAATGCCCCGCTTTTTTTGCAAATTTATAACCGTCTCCCGTAGAACCCGTTGTCGGATAAGAAAGTCCACCTGTTGCAATAATAAGAGATTGGCATAAAATTTCACTGCCGTCTTTCAAAACAACACCCGAAATTTTGCCTTCTTTAATAATAATATCGACAACTTCCGTTTTTAATTTAACTTCAACATTATTTTTTCTCAAAAATTTTTCCAAAGCTTTAATAATATCGCTCGACTTTTCTGACTTCGGAAAAACCCTGTTTCCTCGTTCAACTTTAAGAGGAACTCCAAGTTCCTCAAAAAATTTCATAACCGCCCCGCTGTCAAAAGAATAAAACCCGCTATACATAAAATACGGATTTCCAACAGTGTTTTGAATAAGTCCCTCTGGGTCAGTTGCATTCGTTAAATTACATCGACCTTTTCCTGTAATATAAAGTTTTTTCCCAAGCTTCTCATTTTTTTCAATAAGAATAACTTTGTTTCCGTTCAAAGCTGCGTTTCCCGCCGCAATCATTCCGGCAGGTCCCCCGCCAATAACAATAACATTTTTCATAATAATCAATCCTATAAATGTTTTTTCGGTTCATCAGATGTATAAACCTGATATTCTTTCCAAATCCTTTCAAGATTATCCAAATTTTTCATAAGTTCATCTTTTTTGCTAACACTTATTCCAACAAGTAAAGCATTAATAACGCTCAACGGAGCAACCAAAGAATCAACAAAAGAAACCATATCGCTCCTTGCGGTAAGAGAAAAATCCGCAAATTTAACCAACGGTGAAATTTTGCTGTCAGTAATTGCAATGGTTGCCGCACCCTTGCTGTGAGCATATTCAACGGCTTTGATAGTCCTCTGCGAATATCTTGGAAAACTAATGCCAATAAACAAGTCGCCTTTGTCAATTCTGTAAATTTGTTCAAAAATTTCGGTTGATGCATAAGAATTAACCAAAACAACATCATCAATCATAAGATTGAGATAAAAATAAAGAAACGATGCCAATGACGCCGAGCTTCTCCCGCCAAAAACATAAATTTTTTTTGCCTCAAGAATTTTCTCAACACATTTTTCAAAAACTTTCTCATCAATTTCATTTAACGTATTGTGAATTCTGTCCGAATCCGACTCCAAAACAGATTTAAGAACACTTTTATCGCTTTTTTCCATTCTGTCCGAAGAAACCTGAATTCTCTGAGCCGCCGTAAGTTTTATCTTAACAAGCTCCTCCAAAGCTCTTTGCAATTTTGGATATCCGTCAAAACCAAGTTCAATAGCAAACCTAACAACCGTCGATTCGCTAACACCTGTAACCTCTCCAAGTTTAGCGGCAGTAAGATAAACCGCCTTGTCATAATCTTCAAGCAAAAAATTTGCAATTCTTTTCTGACCTTTGCTAAGTTTTGGAAGTTTTTTTCTAATAATGCCCAACAAATCAATTTCTTCCATAATTAAATAACCTCTCAAAAAAATAATAAAATATTCACTAAATACAGTTACCACAACCACATATATTTTACATAGTTGTAATAATCATATAAAAATTCCAAATCAACCTAAATATTAATTATATCAAAAAAAGTTCAAAAATTCAATCCCGAAATATTAACAAAAATACACAATATTGCTCTTCCGCTTATTTTAAATATATTAACGTTTCTATTCCTGTGTCTCTTTCAAGATGTTTAATTATTTGTTGACGAAAATACATATATTGTGATAACATATTTATATAGAATTCTCATTCCATACAATTATATTTCGAAAGAAGGGACACAAAATGGACATTCAATATTTATTATTTTTACAAAAATTAAGAGAAGCACTCGGTAACGTTTTTGATGCCTTTTTCATTGAAGTTACAACCTATTCGGAAGCACTGGTTGCTTTTACACTGCTCGGATTTGTGTATTGGTGTCTAAATAAACGCACCGGTGCATTAATGGCATTTAATATTGCAATTTCCTGCACATGGAATCAAGTAGTTAAAAACATATGCCAAATTGAACGTCCATGGATAAGGGATAGTCGGGTAACACCGGTGCAGGAGGCATTGGCTGCAGCTTCTGGATATTCTTTCCCAAGCGGTCATACACAAAGAGCCGTTGCAACCTGGGGAACCTTAGGAACAGCATTATTAAAAAAACATAAAAAGGGATTAGGAATAATCTGTTGGAGCATCGTAGTTTTAATTGCTTTTTCAAGAAATTATCTCGGCGTACATACTCCGCAAGATGTATTATTTGCTGCAATATTGGGAATTTTAATACTTTGCTTAACAAATAAGGTTTTAAAGTGGGCAGATGCAGGAAATAATCGTGATATTATCGTAGCAGTAGTAGGCTGTCTTATCTGTATATTGCCAATGCTTAACTTAGGTTGTCTCACTTATGCGGGAAGTGGCATAGGATTTATGATTGGTTGGGTGTTGGAACGTCATTTTGTAAAATTTGAGGTTCAAACAAAATCAATCCCTTGCAGATGTATGCGTTTTGCAATTGGCACATTAGGAATTCTCCTAATCCTTACCGTATTCAAAGCAATTCTTACACTGATAATTTCAAGCACTTATGCCGGTTTTATAACAAATTTTGTTCTATCATTATTTATTATTGTGATATATCCATTTTTGTTCCAAAAGGCAGAACAACGTAAACATATTGGTAAATAATACTTTTTAGCCTTATAAATAATTTTTAGGCGAATTTATTCAACATATAATGTGATATTGGTAAATTCGCCTTTCCTTTTAGCTATATTCATAAAAATTACATCATTCCCGTTTTTAAAATTGCTAACTGTATTTCAAAAATAAAATCTATATATTCTGTTTTCATAATCCTATTTTTAATAATCAAAAAACATTTATTATTAACCCAAAAAAGCCGTTATACAATCTTTAATTTGCTTTTTTCGGCAACATAAATCCAAATTCTCAAATTCTTTTTAATTTTTTACATCTTTTATTAATATATATAATCATTTCTTAAATTTTCACTGTAAACAAATCACAACTTCCAAAATTCTTTATAATAGTCAAACTTTTTAGTAAATATACTATAAAGCGTTTTTTCTTTTTCAAAAAAACAAAGCTGTCTGCAATTTTTTCCAGACAGCCTCATTTTTTCGTAATTATAAATATATTAATTTTTCAAACTCAAATCAAATAAGAGTTCTGCAAATTAAAATTTGTCAACAGTAGACATATGAGCAATCAAATCAAGAACCTTGTTTGAATAACCCCATTCATTGTCATACCAAGCAATCAATTTTACAAAATTGTCGTTCAAAGCAATACCTGCTTTAGCATCAAAAACAGATGTGCAATATTCATCAACAAAATCAGTTGAAACAACATCGTCTTCAGTGTATCCCAAAATACCTTTCAAAGAACCTTCAGAAGCTTCTTTAACAGCAGCTTTAATTTCTTCATAAGTTGCAGCTTTTTCAAGACGGCAAGTAAGGTCAACAACAGAAACGTCAGGAGTAGGAACTCTGAAAGACATACCTGTTAATTTTCCGTTCAATTCAGGGATAACTTTACCAACAGCTTTAGCAGCACCTGTTGAAGAAGGGATAATGTTTGCAGCAGCAGCACGTCCGCCTCTCCAGTCTTTCTTAGAAGGACCGTCAACAGTTTTCTGAGTAGCTGTAGTAGCATGAACAGTAGTCATAAGACCTTCAACGATACCAAATTTGTCATTGATAACTTTAGACAAAGGAGCAAGACAGTTAGTAGTACAAGACGCATTGGAAACAACGTTCATATCAGTTGTATATTTGTCGTTGTTTACACCCATAACAAACATAGGAGCATCTTTTGAAGGAGCAGAAATAACAACCTTCTTAGCACCGCCTTTGAAGTGAGCAGAAGCTTTTTCTGTAGTAGTGAACACACCTGTTGATTCAACAACATAGTCAGCTCCAACACTGCTCCAAGCAATTTCTTCAGGGTTCATACAAGCAAAAACAGTAATTTCTTTGCCGTTAACAACAAGTTTGCCGTCTTTAGCATAAACTTCACCTTTAAATTTGCCATGAACAGAATCATATTTAAGCATATAAACCATGTAGTCAACATCGATAAATGGGTCGTTAATTGCAACAACTTCCAAGTTATCTCTTTCCACAGAAGCTCTGAAAACAAGACGACCAATACGTCCAAAACCATTAATACCTACTTTTACCATTTTAAAATTCCTCCTATTAAAATATATTTATAATAGACTGTAAGCGAAAAAAACTTTCGCCTTAGGCTGTAATATTTACTTTTTTTAATATAACTCAGCCTTTATAAACAGTATACCATAAAATCAATCGTAATTAAACATTTTTTTAACAAATTTTTTCATTTTTCTTTTTTCGCCAAATTTATAATTGAAATAACAAAGGCTGATGTACTAAATACAAAAGCAATACTACTCAAAATTATGCTAATTTTTTTCATAAATTCACCTCTCAAAGAAAAAAACAAGTGCACTTTAGCTAAAATTTACTCAAATTTCGCAACTTTTTTTGTCAATCTGCAAAATCCGCAAAGCAAACTTTGCAAGCCAAACAAAATTTGGGCTTAGGGTTGAAAAATTCAATTTTCCAACCCCAAAACAAGCCCCAAAATATTATTTAAAATATTCAACACCCGATTCAAAAATCTTTTGATTTTTGTTTCCGTCAACATTTTTATAAAGACCTGCTCCAATACGTTCGGAATGTCCCATTTTTCCAAGAACTCTTCCGTCAGGGCTTGTAATACCCTCAATAGCAAACAACGAACCGTTAGGATTATATTTTATATCATAAGAAGCATTTCCCTTTTCGTCAACATATTGTGTTGCAATCTGTCCGTTTTCCGCAAGAGCCCTAATTGTCGCCTCATCAGCAACAAAACGACCCTCCCCGTGAGAAACAGCAATTTTGTGAACATCACCAACATTAACGTTCCAAAGCCAAGGTGATTTATTGGAAACAATTTTCGTTGAAGTAAGGCAAGAAACGTGTCGACCAATCGTGTTAAATGTAAGAGTTGGGCTGTTGTCGTCCATATCTCTAATTTCTCCGTAAGGAACAAGACCAAGTTTTATAAGAGCTTGAAAACCGTTACAAATACCAATCATCAAACCGTCTCTGTTTTTAAGCAAATCCATAACAGCATCTTTAATTTTTGAATTTCTGAACACTGCCGCAATAAACTTGCCCGAACCCTCCGGTTCATCTCCGGCACTAAATCCGCCCGGAACCATAATAATTTGAGAATTTTTAATCATCTCTGCCATTTTGTCAATAGATTGTTCAAGCCATGATGTTTTCAAATTGCTAATAACCAAAGTTTCAGCAATCGCTCCCGCACGTTCAAAAGCTTTTTTCGAATCATATTCGCAGTTTGTTCCTGGAAAAACAGGAATAAACACACGAGGTTTAACAATTCCTTTTCCACTTCCTTTTTTCTCAATAACATTAAATTCTTTAACAACAGTGTCTCCGGCTTTAACATCATCATACATCATAGTAGGGAATATTTTTTCAAGTGGCTTAACCCAAGCCTCCAAAGCTTCTTCCATTGAAATTTCAACACCGTCAACAACAAATTTTTCCTCGTTTGTCGTTTTTCCGATAATTTCATAATCAAAACCGTCAAACAACTTTGAAACTTCTTCTTCCAAACAATCCATTTCAAAAACAAATGAACCATAAGAATAATCAAATAAATCTTTCGAATTAATAACCGCACCAATTTTGTTTCCAAAAGCCATTTTCGAAACAGAAGCCGCAACACCGCCAAATCCTACTGTATAAGAAGAAATAATTTTTTTATTTTTAATAAGTTCGTTAACCTTTTCAAAATTTGCAATAAGTTTTTCAAAAACAGGCAAATCAAATTCATCATAAGGTGCCGAAAGTCTAACAATAACGCTTCCTGCCTTTTTAAATTCCGCAGAAATAATATTGTCTGTTTTTG
>CAZHGC010000020.1:0-41628 GCA_964531385.1 uncultured Lachnospiraceae bacterium
TTGCTATGATTTTTTTGTTTTTTTTAGTGTCCTATTTGATTATACAATCAACCTTATTTTTTATAATTAAGTTTTTTTAAATTTAATTGTGCTGATTTGAGGTTTTGGACACAAAAAAACTCCTATGATTAATTAACACAATTTACTGTTGTGAAATTAATCATAGGAGTTTTTATGTAGTTTATAATTGGAATATTGATTGAGTGCAATTTGAGCTTAAAGTGTTGTTATAAATGGTGTTATGAGTATTATAAGCATACAAATTGGACAGATGAAAGTAATCATTACTTTATAGAGTTTTTCGGATTTGAATTTCTTTTGACTTAACAAAACTTCATCTGTGACGTATTTTGTTCCAACGACAAATCCGACCAATATGCAGGTTAATAATGCTACTATTGGCATGAGGATATTATTGCTTATGAAGTCGAAGAAATCTAAAATTTGCATTCCCAATATTTCCACGCCCGACCATATATTGTATCCGAATACAGAGAACATACCAACGATTAGAGAAAAGACCGTTACAATTAGACAGCTTGTTTTTCTTGATAATTTGAATTTTTCGCTTATTATTGCAACAACTGTTTCCATAAGTGATATTGATGAGGTTAGGGCGGCTATTGCTACCAAAACAAAGAATGCAACACCTATAATATCGCCGAAAGGCATTGAGTTGAAAACTTTTGGCAAAGTTATAAACATAAGGCTTGGGCCTGCATTGATGGCGTTTGCATCACCGTTTGAGAATATGAACACAGCCGGAACGATTATAATTCCTGCAAGAAAAGCAACTAAGGTGTCGAACAATTCGATGTGTCTTACTGAATTTTCGAGTGAGTCTTCTTTACGCATATATGAACCATATGTTACCATAATTCCCATTGCCAATGACATAGAATAGAATATTTGACCCATTGCTGCGGCAACGGTTTTTAAACCATCGGAAAAAGTGAAGTTTTCGAAGTTTGGCAACAGATAATATGAAAGACCTTCAGCCGAATCGTTGAACAGTATTATGTATGCGGCGATTGCGAGAATCAGAATGACCAAAAGGGGCATAAATATTTTGCTTATTTTTTCAATTCCCTTTTTTACACCGAGCAATATAACCAATGAATTTATTAATACATAAATTGAAAAGAAAACGGTTGGTTGCATTAATGTGCTTATGAAGTTTTCGAAGAACGAAACCGTTTCGCCGTTTGATGAAGTTACAACCGTTGCGGCAATGCTTCCGTCACCGACAATATATGTTGCCATATATTTTAGAACCCAACCACCTATTACGCAATAATAGGGGAAAATTAAGATTGGTACGGCAGCGGCTATAAAACCGAGGGGTTTGAATTTTTTGTTCATGGTTGTGTATGCACCGATTACGCTTTTTCCTGTTTTTCTTCCGATTGCTATTTCGGTTAGCATAAGGGCAAAGCCCATTGTTACGGCAAGAACCAAATATACAAGCAAGAAAAAACCGCCTCCGTATTTTGCGGCAAGGTATGGAAACCTCCATAAATTGCCCAATCCAACTGATGAGCCGGCGGCAGCAAGAATGAAGCCAATTTTTGAACTAAATTCATTTTTTGATGAAGAATGTTTACTGATGATAATTACCTCCTTTGTTTTTGACAACATCGCAAGCATTTTTGAAAAATTGCGTTCTCTTTGTTTTATTGATTGTGCGATTGTTGCTTTAAATTTTATATCATTTTCTAATTGGTCACATTATACTATTTATATGTATATCCTGTCAAGTTTTTGGCAGGATTTTTGCTTTTTTGGAAATCTGTGATAATTTTTGGGTTGAATTTTTATGATATTGTTTTTTTGGCATAAAGAGTTTTTTTTATTTTTGTGCAATTAATTGTGAAATTATTTTTGTAAAATTCAGAAAAATGCTTTTATTTTAAAAAAATAGTTTACAAATTTATATTTATATTATAAAATAAAATGTATTGACTAATCTTTGTTAAAATAATATACTTTGATTATCAAAACATTTGATTATCAAAATGAATTAACGGAGGCTGACATTTATGAAGGAAAATTTGTCTGCTGTTAATCTGCTTTTGGACGAGGTTTTTAAAGATATTTTAAATATCGAAGAAAAAGCTTTAAAGAACGGAGTGTTTAATGATATTTCGATTACGGAGGCACATACTGTTGAAGTTATTGGAATGTATGAGCCGAAAAATATGTCGGATATTGCAAAACGCCTTAATATTACGGTTGGAACGCTTACCGTTTCTATTAATAACCTTGTTAAAAAAGGCTATGTTAAACGTGAAAGATGCACAAAAGACAGAAGAGTTGTTAATATTTCTCTTACAAAAAAGGGCAGAGTTCTTTACAGATTTCATGCAAAAGTTCATTCCGATATGATTAAGGAAATTATTATTGGAATGAGCGAGCAGGAAGTTAATGTCCTTAATTTGGCTCTTACAAATTTGAGCAAGTATTTGGTTGAAAAATACAATAATCTTAAACGAGGAGAAGCTTATGTATGAATCTAAAATAGCGGCTTTTGCCAAATATGTTCCTGAAAACGTTGTTACGAATGACGATTTGAGCAAGATTGTTGAAACGTCTGACGAATGGATTTTTTCGAGAACGGGAATTAAAGAAAGAAGAATTTCACTTTCGGAAAATACTTCGGTGTTATGTGCAAAGGCGGCTGAAAAAGCTATTTTAAAAGCGGGGCTTTCTCCGGAAGATATTGAGCTTATTATTGTTGCAACTATGTCTTCGGATTTTGCAACTCCTTCGGCTGCTTGCGTTGTTCAAAAGCTTATTGGTGCAAAAAACGCATTTGCTTTTGATGTTAGTGCGGCTTGTTCGGGATTTATTTTTGCTCTTTCTTCCGCTGATAAATTTATTAAAACGGGAGCGTATAAAAATGCTCTTGTTATTGGCGGGGAAGCCCTTTCGAAAACTGTTGATTGGAGCGACAGGGGAACTTGCGTGCTGTTTGGCGACGGTGCGGGAGCTTGCGTTATTACACAAGGAAACGGAAGAGGGATTATTGCCGAAGATTTGCACAGCGACGGAGAAAAATATCAATCGCTTACCGCTTCTTATAATCCGGTTTGCAATGCTTTTTGCAAAAATTCCGATGATGGTCTTAAATGGCTTAAAATGGACGGGCGGGAAATTTTTAATTTTGCAACAAGGAAAGTTCCCGAGAACATAAACAACGTTCTTAAAAAGGCAAATCTTTCACTTGACGATATTAAATATATTGTTCCTCATCAGGCAAACAGCAGGATTGTTGAAATTATTGCAAAAAAACTTAAATTGCCTATGGACAGATTTTTTATTAATATGAATAAATATGGAAATACTTCCGCTGCAAGCATTCCAATTGCACTTAGCGAAATGTTTGAACAGGGACTTCTTGAAGAAAAAGACATAATCATTATTACAGGCTTTGGAGGAGGACTTACTTGGGGTTCTTCGATTATTGAAATATAATTGCTGTTAAACAGTTTTTTGATTTGGAGGATTTTATTATGATATTTGAAAAAATTAAAGAAATTATTGCGGAACAGCTTGGAAAAGAAGCTGACGAAATTACTATGGAAACTTCATTTAAGGACGACCTTGAAGCGGATTCTCTCGATTTGTTTCAAATTATAAACGATATTGAAGATGAATTTGACATTAAAATTGAAGATGCAGAAGAAATTTCAACTGTTGCTGATGCAGTTAAATTTGTTGAAGAACAGAAAAAATAATTTAAATTTAAAAATAAATAATAAATAATTGGGTATGGGTGATGAAATGAAATCAGAATTATGTAATATTTTGGGGATTGAATATCCTATTTTTCAAGGAGCTATGGCTTGGATTGCTGATGCAAGCCTTGCAAGTGCCGTTTCCAATGCGGGCGGTCTTGGAATTATTGCAGCGGGAAATGCACCTGCTGACTTTGTTAGAAAAGAAATAAGAAAAGCGAAGGAACTTACAAACAAGCCTTTTGGCGTTAATATTATGCTTTTATCTCCTTATGTTGACGAAATTGTTGACCTTGTTTGTGAGGAAGGCGTTAAAGTTATTACTACGGGAGCGGGTAATCCGGGGAAATATCTTGAAAAATTTAAAGCTCACGATATTAAATTTATTCCGGTTGTTCCGAGCGTTGCTTTGGCAAAGAGAATGGAAAAATATGGGGCAGATGCGATTATTGCGGAAGGTATGGAATCCGGCGGACACGTTGGAAAACTTACAACTATGGCTCTTTTACCTCAAGTTGTTGATGCTGTTAATATTCCTGTTATCGGAGCGGGCGGAATTGCTGATTCGAGAGGTGTTGCGGCGGCATTTATGCTTGGTGCGAAAGCTGTTCAGATTGGAACTCGTTTCCTTGTTGCAAAGGAATGTACTGTTCACGAAAATTATAAAAATGTTATTCTTAAAGCAAAAGATATTGATACAACCGTTACAGGTCAATTTACAGGACACCCTGTTCGTGTTATAAGAAACAAACTTGCAAGAGAACTTGAAAAGCTTGAAAAAGATTTATCGGACGAAGAAGCAGCAAACGCAAAATTTGAAGAACTTGGAAAAGGTGCTTTGCAAAGAGCGGTTGTTCAAGGCGACGTTGATTTTGGTTCGGTTATGTCGGGGCAGATTGCCGGTATGGTTGACAAAGAACAAACTTGCAAGGAAATTATCGATGAATTGGTTGAAGGTTTTGACAAACTTATTAAAGCCTGATTTAATTTGTATTTTTTTGAATTTAAGCAAAAATTGACAAAAAAATTTGACTTTTGGTGTTATAATAAATTAAACGATTTGTTATTGTAAATTTTAATCGATAAAGATATTTTAGAAAACAGGTGGATTTTATGAAAATTGCTTTTTTATTTGGTGGTCAGGGTGCTCAATATTCCGGAATGGGAAAAGAGCTTTATGACAATTTTGAAGTTTGTAAAGATGTTTTTGACAGAGCTGACAATGCTTTGGGTTTTAAAATTTCTGAACTTTGTTTTGGTGAGAACGAAGACCTTAATAAAACCGAATTTACTCAGCCGGCAATTCTTACAATGAGTATGGCTGTTTTTGAACTTATGAAACAAAAAGGGCTTAAACCGGATTATGCCGCAGGGCTTAGTCTTGGAGAGTATTCGGCTTTGGTTGCAAGCGGTGCTTTTGATTTTGAAGAAGCTGTCTGTCTTGTTAGAAAAAGGGGAAGATTTATGACGGAGGCTGTTCCGGCAGGTGTTGGGGCTATGAGTGCTGTTTTAAATCTTGATGCGGAAAAAATTTTGGAAGCTTGCAACGAGGCATCTTCTGTTGGAAAAGTTATGATTGCAAATTATAACGCTCCGGGGCAAATTGTTATTGCGGGAGAAACAGCGGCTGTTGCAAAGGCAGAAGAACTTGTTCTTGAAAAAGGTGCAAAAAGAGCTGTTCGTCTTAATGTTAGTGGGCCTTTCCACACATCATTGCTTAAACCGGCTTCTGACAGACTTAATGTTGAACTTCAAAATATAACTGTAAATAAAATGGAATTTCCTGTTGTTACAAATTTGACGGGTGATGTTGTTTTGGAAGAAAACGTTGTTGATACACTTACAAAACAAGTTATGAATCCGGTTAAATGGGAACAGACTGTTCGCAAATTTATTGAACTTGGTGTTGATACTTTTGTTGAACTTGGTCCGGGAAAAACTTTGAGTTCTTTTGTTAAGAAAGTTAGCAAAGAAGTTTCTATTTATAATGTTGAAGATATTAAATCATTAGAAAAAACTTGTAAAGGAATTGGTTTGGAATGTTAAAAGGAAAAACAGTTATTGTTACGGGCGGAGCTAAAGGAATTGGAAAAGCCATTGCGTTGAAATTTGCGGAAAACGGAGCAAACATTGTGCTTAATTACAGAAGTCAGGTTCCTGATGAATTGATTTCGGAAATTAAGTCGAAGGGTGTTGAGTGTGTTACTTTTAAAGCTGATGTCAGCGATTTTGAACAGGCTTTGGGCTTGATTGATGCGGCTGTTTCCAATTTTCAAACGGTTGATGTTCTTGTTAATAATGCGGGAATTACGAAAGATACTCTTCTTATGCGTATGAAAGAAGAAGATTTTGACACAGTTATAAACGTTAATCTTAAAAGTGCTTTTAACACTATTAAACACGCAAGCAAAGTTATGCTTAAACAAAGAAGCGGTTCGATTATTAATATGTCAAGTGTTGTTGGAGTTGCGGGGAATATTGGACAAGCGAATTATGCGGCGAGCAAAGCGGGCATAATTGGACTTACAAAAACCACAGCGAGAGAACTTGCGGCAAGAGGAATTACTTGCAACGCTATTGCACCGGGCTTTATTCAAACAGCTATGACTGATGTTCTTTCTGATAATATAAAAGAAAGCACTCTTGAGGGGATTCCTTTGAAAAGATTTGGACAGCCTGAAGAAGTTGCTGAACTTGCAGTATTTTTAGCTAAAAACAAATATATTACCGGTCAGGTTATTAATATTGATGGCGGTATGGTTATGTAACTTTTGGGAGGACACGATTTATGGAAAAGAGAGTTGTTGTTACAGGAATGGGAGCTATTACTCCTGTTGGAAACAGCGTTCCTGAGTTTTGGGACAGCATTAAAAACGGAAAAAACGGAATTGATTTTATTACCAATTTTGATACAGAAGGTATGAAAGTTAAAGTTGCCGGAGAAGTTAAAAATTTTGACCCAACTTTGACTATTGAAAAAAAAGAAGTAAAAAGAATGGACAGATACAGCCAATATGCTGTTGCAGCTGCTTGCGAAGCTATTGAGATGAGCGGAATTGACCTTGATAAAGTTGATAAACACAGATTTGGTGTTATGGTTGGTTCGGGAATTGGTGGACTTGGAACTATTGAAGAGCAAGTTATAAAAATGAACGAAAAAGGACCTTCTAAAGTTGCTCCTTTATTTATTCCTATGGCAATTATCAATATGGCGGCAGGTCACGTTGCAATTAAATTTGGTGCAAGGGGAACTTGTACGGCAACGGTTACGGCTTGTGCAACAAGTTCAAACTGTATTGGTGAGGCGTTTAGAAACATTAAACACGGTTATTCTGACATAATTCTTGCGGGTGGTGCGGAAGCATCAGTTACTAAAATTGGTATTGCCGGATTTACTTCTCTTAAAGCTTTATCAACAAGTGAAGACCCAAATCGTGCATCAATTCCTTTTGATGCCGAAAGACACGGTTTTGTTATGGGAGAGGGTGCGGGTGTTCTTCTTCTTGAAGAACTTGAACACGCTCTTGCAAGAAATGCTACTATTTACGGAGAAATTGTTGGTTATGGTTCAACTTGTGATGCTAACCATATGACAGCTCCGCTTAGCAACGGAGAAGGGGCAAGACTTGCTATGCAGGCGGCTATGGAAGAGGGAAACGTTGATAAAAACGATATTACCTATATTAATGCTCATGGTACAAGCACAGGTGCAAACGATAGCTCTGAAACTTATGCAATTAAAGATTTATTTGGAGAACAAGCTTATAATATTCCTGTTAGTTCGACAAAATCTATGACAGGGCATCTTCTTGGAGCAACGGGTGCAGTTGAAGTTATTGCATCTATTGAGGCACTTATTAATAATTTTGTTCCTCCGACCATTGGATATAAAGTTCCTGAAGAAGGGCTTGATTTGAATTATGTTCCAGACAAGGGGATTGAAAAAGAAATGAAATATGCTTTATCAAATACTTTGGGATTTGGCGGACATAATGCTGTTATTTGTGTTAAAAAATGGGAGGGAAAATAAAAATGGACTATAACAATGTTAAAGAGCTTATTGGCATTATAAACGGTTCATCATTAACCGATTTTGAATACAAACAGGGCGATTTTTTTGTTAAGATGAGCAAAGGTGCTTCTGCACCGATTTTAAATTCTCAGAGCAGTTCGGCTGTTGAAACAAAAAAAGAAGAAAAAATTATTCCTGAAGAAATTTCAAAGCCGATTACAATTATTCCTCAGGAAAAAGTTGAACAGAAAGAGGGTAATTTTGTCAAAGCTCCTATTGTTGGAACATTTTATCAGAGCAGTAGCCCCGATAAACCGCCTTTGGTTAAAGTTGGTGACAAAGTTAAAGAAGGCGATTTGCTTTGTATTATTGAGGCGATGAAAATTATGAATGAAATTAAAAGCCCATATACAGGTGAAGTTGCTGAAATTTTGGTTGGAAACGAAGATATGGTTGAATATGACCAGCCATTATTCAGAATTGTTTAATTATTTTAAGTAGTCCTCCGCCTTTTTGGCGGGGGAGGATACTTATTGTTTTAAAATATGTTTAGATGCACTGCTTAAAATCAGATAATCGATAAAAATTTTTATTTGCCGTTTGTAATTTTTATGATAGCAGGTTGAAGAATTTTTCTGATTTTTTGCTTGGTAAATCGGCGAAATTCTTCAATTTACTAAGTAGATATTGCATAATTTTGAAATGAAAATAATTTTGAACGGGGTTATTTTTATGGGGTTTTGTGCGATGTTTCATTAAGAGATTATAAAAAATGCTTTATTTTGGTTGATTTTGGGAAAGATTTAGATTATAATATTATTTTGGGTCAGTAAGTGAATTTTTATTTGCTTTTTGACTTTATTGAATGTATTATATTTTTTTATAGATTTTGCAAGTTTATGTTGTTTGAAAATTTATCAAAGTATTTACGAAAGGAAATTTATTATTATGATGGATATTAATGAGATTATGTCTATAATCCCACACAGACCGCCTTTTTTGCTTATTGACAGAGTTGTTGAAATGGAAGTTGGAAAGAATATTACAGCTTTAAAAAATGTTTCTATGAATGAACCGTTTTTTGTTGGGCATTTTCCTCAAGAACCTGTTATGCCGGGAGTTTTGATTGTTGAGGCTATGGCTCAGGCGGGTGCTGTTACTCTTCTCTCTCTTGAACAATTTAAGGGGAAAACGGCTTATTTTGGGGCTATAAATAATGCTAAATTTAGAGACAAAGTTGTTCCGGGAGATACTTTGAGAATTGAAGTTGAAATTACAAAAGTTCGCAAGGTTGCGGGAATTGGAATGGGTATTGCTTATGTTGGTGACAAAAAGGTTGCCGAGGGTGAGCTTACTTTTATGATTGGATAATTATGATTGGAGTGATTTCCTATGTTTAACAAAATTTTGATTGCCAACAGAGGAGAAATTGCTGTTAGAATAATTCGTGCTTGCAGAGAAATGGGAATTTCAACTGTTGCGGTTTTTTCGGAAGCCGACAGAGATGCTTTGCATACTCAGCTTGCTGACGAGGCGGTTTGTATTGGACCGGCAAAAAGTTCCGGAAGTTATCTTAATATGATGAATATTATAAGTGCTGCTTGTTTGACAAACGCACAGGCTATTCACCCCGGTTTTGGTTTTTTGGCCGAAAACAGTGTTTTTGCATCTATGTGTGATGAATGTAATATAAAATTTATTGGACCGGACGCAAAAACTATTGACCTTATGGGAAACAAATCGAACGCAAGAAAGCTTATGATTGAGGCGGGAGTTCCTGTTACACCGGGAAGCGACGGAATTATTGAAAATGTTGAGCGTGCAAAAGAGCTTGCTGATGAATTTGGTTATCCTGTTATGATTAAAGCTTCTGCCGGAGGTGGGGGCAAGGGCATTAGAATTGTTAGAAAGCCCGAAGAACTTGAAGAAAGTTTTAACACCGCAAAAAACGAGGCAAGAGTTAATTTTGGTGATGACAGCGTTTATATGGAAAAGCTTATTGAACACGCAAGGCACATTGAAGTTCAAATTCTTGCTGATGAATATGGAAATGTTGTTCATTTGGGCGAAAGAGATTGTTCTCTTCAAAGAAGAAACCAGAAAGTTCTTGAAGAGTCGCCTTCGGTTGCCATTGATGATGAAACAAGAAAAGGTCTTGGCGAAGCGGCTGTTCGTGCGGCAAAAGCGGCAAATTATAAAAATGCGGGAACGATTGAATTCCTTTATTCGAAAGACAAAAAATATTATTTTATGGAAATGAACACACGTATTCAAGTTGAACACCCTATTACGGAAATGGTTACAGACGTTGACCTTATTAAAGAACAGCTTAAAATTGCGGCAGGAGAGCAATTGTCTTTTTCACAAAATGATATTGAAATAAACGGGCATTCCATTGAATGCAGAATTAACGCAGAAGACCCGGACAACGGTTTTGCTCCGTCTCCGGGGAAAATCAGTTATTTGCTTTTGCCGGGCGGAGGAAACGGGCTTAGAATTGACAGTGCAGTTTATGCGGGATATACTATTCCACCGTATTACGATTCTATGATTGCAAAAGTTATTACAAAAGGAAAAACTCGAAACGAAGCTATTGAAAAAATGAAAAGAGCTTTGGGCGAATTTGTTATTGAAGGAATTAAAACCAATATTGACTTTCATCTTGATTTGCTTGATAATGAAATGTATAGAAAAGGCGAATTTGATACATCATTTATTGGCGAACTTCTTGAAAAAAAGAAAGATGAAGAATAATTATTTAGTTGATTAAACTTTGTTGGGGGCTGGTTCGGTGAATTTATTTAAAAAGAAAAAATATGTTGCTGTTAATGTTGAAACGGCAGAAAACGGAAATAAAAACGCTTTTGCAAATACAAATCAGCCGTCTATTCCTGACGGAATGTGGGTTAAATGTCCAAATTGCGGAAAAACAATTTATAAAAAAGAAATTAATGAGTTTAGAATTTGTCCGGAATGTGGCGGATATTTTCGTTTGAAAGCTAAATGCAGAGTTAATTTTATTGCTGATGACGAAACTTTTGTTGAATTTAATTCGGCTATGATTGCTAAAAATCCTCTTAATTATCCCGATTATGAAGAAAAAATTAAAAAAATGTGCTTGAAAACGGGAATTAATGATGCGGTTGTTACGGGTAAATGTAAAATTGGCGGATTTGAGTCGGTTTTATGTGTTATGGATTCGGGCTTTATTATGGGAAGTATGGGCTCGGTTGTTGGAGAAAAAATTACTCGTGCTTTTGAATATGCAACGGAAAATGATTTGCCAATTATTATTTTTACGGCTTCGGGCGGTGCAAGAATGCAGGAGGGAATTATATCTCTTATGCAAATGGCAAAAGTTAGTGCTGCGGCGGCAAAGCATTCGGAAAAAGGTCTTTTATATGTTACGGTTATTACAGACCCGACAACAGGCGGAGTTACGGCAAGTTTTGCTATGCTTGGGGACATTATTTTATCTGAGCCGAAAGCTTTAATTGGTTTTGCCGGACGAAGAGTTATTGAACAAACCATTAAACAAAAGTTGCCGGACGAATTTCAAACCGCTGAATTTTTGCTTGAACATGGTTTTGTTGATAAGATTGTTGAAAGAGAAAATATGAAAGACGTTCTTACACAAATTTTGAGGCTTCATTGCGAGAAAGGTTGTGAATGTTAATGAGTGCTTTTGATATTGTTAAAATTGCAAGAAAAACATCAAGGCCTTCCGCTCTTGAATATATTGAATATATTTTTGACGATTTTATTGAACTTCACGGCGACAGGATTTTTCACGATGATAAAGCGATTGTTGGCGGAATTGCTTCTTTGAACGGAACTGCTTGCACTGTTATTGGTATTCAAAAGGGGCATACTATTGAGGAAAACATTGAAAGAAATTTTGGCTCGGTTCACCCAGAGGGATACAGAAAAGCTTTAAGGCTTATGAAGCAAGCTGAAAAATTTAACAGACCGATTGTAACTTTTATAAATACGGCGGGTGCTTTTTGCGGAATTGGTGCAGAAGAAAGAGGGCAAGGCGAAGCTATTGCCAAAAATTTGTTTGAAATGAGTTTGCTTAAAGTTCCTTCGATTTCAATTATTATTGGAGAGGGAGGAAGCGGCGGGGCTTTGGCTTTGGCTGTTACCGACAAAGTTTGGATTTTGCAAAATTCGATATATTCAATTTTGTCACCGGAGGGATTTGCAAGCATTTTATGGAAAGATTCTTCAAAAAACAAAGAAGCGGCAGAAATTATGAAAATTACGGCAAACGATTTGTTTGAACTTGGTGTTGTTGATGATGTTATAAACGAAGTTGAGGGCGGAGCACAGAATGATTTTGAATTTACTTCGAACATTATTAAAGAAAAACTTATAAAAGAAATTTCAAATCTTCGCAAAAAAGATCTTGAAACTCTTTTAAACGAGAGATATAACAGATTTAGAAAGTTTGGAGAGTTTTCGGAATAGTTTTGGCTGTTTGTTAAGACTATTGTTGTAAGCTGTTGATTTTGATAAATATAAAATTGATTAATTTAAAAAGGGTGATTTATTATTATGTCTATTCAATTTAAAAGCACGAGAGGGGATAAAAATTTAATAACGGCGAGTCAAGCCATTGTTAAAGGTATATCTGATGACGGGGGATTGTATGTTCCTTGCTCAATTCCTAAAATTGATTTTGAACTTGAAAAAATTCTTGAAATGAGCTATAAAGAACTTGCGTATGAAGTTCTTAAACTTATTATTTCTGACTTTACAGAAGAAGAACTTAAATATTGTATTGAAAATGCCTATGATGAAAAATTTGATACAGAACTTATTGCACCTTTGAAAGATGCGGCAGGCGAACATTTTCTTGAACTTTTCCACGGGAGAACTCTTGCTTTTAAAGATATGGCACTTTCAATTCTTCCATATCTTTTGAAAACATCTGCAAAGAAAAACGGTGTTGATGAAGAAATTGTTATTCTTACGGCTACAAGCGGAGATACCGGAAAGGCTGCTCTTGAGGGGTTTGCTGATGTTGAGGGAACAAAAATAATTGTATTTTTCCCTGAAGAAGGTGTTTCTCCTGTTCAGAAAATGCAGATGGTTACTCAGAAAGGCAAAAACACTTGTGTTGTTGGAATAAAGGGAAATTTTGACGATGCTCAAACTGCTGTTAAACGTATTTTTACAGACAAGGAGCTTGGTGCGGAGCTTAAAGAAAAAGGTTATGTTTTTTCTTCGGCAAATTCTATTAATATTGGTCGTCTTGCACCTCAAATTGTTTATTATTTCTTTGCTTATGCACAGATGGTTAAAAATGGTTCGATTAAATTTGGCGAAAAAATTAATTTTACTGTTCCGACAGGAAATTTTGGTGATATTTTAGCCGGATATTATGCAAAAGAAATGGGATTGCCTGTTGACAAGCTTATTTGTGCTTCAAATGATAACAAAGTTCTTTATGATTTCTTTAAAACAGGTACATATGACACAAACAGAGAGTTTTTTGTTACTGCTTCTCCGTCTATGGATATTTTGATTTCAAGCAATCTTGAGAGACTTTTGTATCATATTTCGGGAAGTTGCGAAACAACAAAAGCACTTATGGAAAGTCTTGGAAGTAATAAGAAATATGACTTTAAGGTTGGTTCGGAATATGTTATTGGAGAATTTGCAACACAGCAGGAAACTTTTGACGGAATAAAAGAAGTTTATGATAAATCCGGATATGTTATGGATACTCATACGGCAGTTGCTTATGCCTCATTTAAAAAATATGAAAAAGAAACTAATGACAAAACAAAGAATGTTGTTGTTTCGACAGCGAGCCCTTATAAGTTTGCGAAAGATGTTTGTTCAGCTATAGATTCGAAATATAGCGATTTGGATCCTTTTAAAGCTCTTGATGTTCTTTCGGAACTTTGGAAAGAAGATATTCCTGAGCCTATTAAAGGAATTGACAAAAGGGAAGTTCTTCACAAAACTGTTCTTGAAAAAACAGAAATTAAAAATTTTGTTAGAGAATATTTAAAATAATTTTAGAGTTAGACTTATTTGCAGGCTGCCGATTTTATCGACAGCCTGTTAAAAAATTTGAATGTTTTTAGATATTAAAGGGTTTGATTTTACGCAATGCTTGTATGATTTGCAAAATCGGTTTTTGAAATTGAACCGTTAATTGTGGTTGTGTGGGTTGTTTTAACCGAAGTTACAACATTTTTGGCTGTTGTGTTTTGCAACAGCTTTTTCAAAATTTTGGCGATGAAAATATTTCTGTGAAAAAAGGCTTGAGATTATATTTGGAAATAGAAATTGTAAAATTATAATTAAATTTTAATCGCTTTTATCTTCATATATTGTTATACTTGTGTTATAATTAAATTATAAATTTCAAATTGGCAATTTTTTAATTGGAATTTAACCGACGAAGTGAATTTTGTTTTAATTAAAATTTTTTTTGATTGCAACTTAAACTTATTTACTTTTAACGGTTTGCAAGTGTTTTGATTTGGGCGACATTTGTTTTTGCCGTTTAACAGAGGTGATTTTTATAAAAAAATTTTGTTTGATGTTGTGCTTGATTTGTTTATTTGTTGGCTGTGGAGACGATAATTCAAATATTGATACAGATGTTTTGGAGAATGACGAAAATAATTATGAAAGCTACAATAATTTGAATGAAAATTCTATGCTTAACAATTATAATGTTTCAATTAATGTTGAGCCTGACGGAAATATGATTAAAGGAATTGAAAAAGTTAAATTTAAAAATTATACAAACAAGGATATTAATTCGGTTTATTTTAATTTATATTTGAACAGTCTTAGCGAGGAATGTGAAAACGAAACTTTTTTATTTTATCCTGAATATTTGGATAAAGTTTATAAATATGGGAAAAATTATGGTAAAGTTGAAATTTTGAAAGTTATTTCTGAAGACGATGACCTTGAATTTAATGTTGACAAGACATCGCTTTGCGTTAAACTTAAAGAACCTTTGAAATCCGGTGGGGAGCTTGGTTTGGCAATTAATTTTGAGGCAAAAATTCCTAATATTTGCTATCGAATTGGCGGAAATGAAAAAGCTTGCTGGGCGGGAAGTTTTTTGCCTGTTTTGGACGCTGTTGGAAATGAATTTTCAAAAGACCGTTCTAAACTTGTTAGAGGCTTGTCCTTTTATGACGGATTTTCCAATTATTCTGTTGATGTTTCAATTCCAAAGGAATATAACGTTATTGGTTGTGGTTGTTCTAATGTTTTGGAGGAAGGCGAATTTAAACATTTTAGTTTTAACGGCAATGTTGTTAGGGATTTTGCTTTTGTTTTTGGAAAGGAATATCAAAGCAAGTCGGTTGTTTCAGAAAATGGCGTTGAAATTAATTTCTATTATTATTCTCAAAATGTTGATTATAACGAAGTTGTTGAAAAAGCTAAGGATTGTGTTGAGTTTTTGACTCAAAATATAGGTTCATATCCTTATGATGAAATTAATTTTGTTGAAACTGAGCTTTATTCAGATATTTGTACAAATTATCCTCAAGCTGTTTTTGTTGATTCGGAATATATAAAAAGCAACAAATTTGAAGATGATTTTTGCTATTATATTTCTCAACAATGGATTTATAATTTGTTTGGTGCGGACAAAATTAACGAAGCTTGGCTTTGCGAAGGTCTTGCATCATACTTTAATGATTCTATGAATTATTCGGAAAGCGAGCTTGAATATGTTATTGAAAAAAAGGCACAGGAATTTAACCAAAAAATAAATTCGTTTGAAATTAAAAAAATGGATATGCCTATGGAGAATTTTAAAAACGAGGAAAATTATCATTATCTTGAAAATGTTAAGAGCGAAATTATGTTTTTTGCACTTGCAAAACAAATGGAAATCGATAATTTTTCGGATTTTATAAAAAATATGTATTTGACTTATCTTTTTCAAGGGCTTGATAAAGAAAAATTGATTAAATCGGCGGAGGTTGTTTTTGAAAATTCGGAGG
Source organism: uncultured Lachnospiraceae bacterium (assembly GCA_964531385.1). Classification (GTDB taxonomy): domain Bacteria; phylum Bacillota; class Clostridia; order Lachnospirales; family CAG-274; genus MGBC114079. The sequence continues at coordinate 15,741 of CAZHGC010000020.1, forward strand.
AGTTTTTTGAAAAATGGCTTGAAAGCGAAGTTTTGCCGGAGTTTTAAAATTTATCGGAGGGAATTTTTATGAAAGTTGTTGCGTTGCACGCATCTATGCCCGCTTTTGAACAGGGGCTGAATAATATTTCACAAATTTTTAAAAATACTTTTTTTGAGCTTGGTGTTGAAGTTGAAGAAATTAATTTGTCACTTCTTGATATTCGTTTTTTTGACGGTGTTAAATCTCAAGCTGTTGAAAATATTTTGAGAAGAATCGATAATTCAGACGGAGTTATTATTGAATCGACAGCTGTTTTGAATATGCCTTGCGGATTGTTTCAAACTTTTATTGAACACCTTGGTTATGGGGTTTATTCAAATGTTTTTGACGGCAAAAAGTGTTTTTGTATTTCAGTTTCTTCTGACGGAAGCGAAAAACGCTCGTGCGATTACATAATGGACGTTATTGCGGAATTTGGGGGAATTGATGCGGGAAGAATGACAATTTGTTCGGAAGATGCAAAGGTGGCTATTGGAGAAACCTCAATTAAGGAAACTGTTGAAAAATATGCGGAAGATTTATATAGAATTTTGAGACAGGAAAGACGATTTTTTGTTCCAAAGAAAAAGACTGTTTTTTCAAATATGGCGAGAAAAGATGATTTTGCTCAAGATGTTGCAAAAGTTTTGGGACACGAGCCGAAGCCTAAAAAAATTAAGTCGAGTGAAATTCTTGAACAAATTGATTATAATTCATTTAACGAGCGTCAGGAAGAGGATATTAAAGAAATTTCGAGATTTCTCACAAATCAATATAACAGCGAAAAAGAAAAAGTTGTTGTGCAAAAAAATGATTTTACCAATGTTTATAATGAAATGGGATTTAATTCGGAAGTTGTTCCGCATATTAAAAGTTGTCGTCAAAGAACGCAGAGTTTGCACCATTATTTTCAGCCACAGCTTGCAGGGGGAATTAATGCTGTTATTCAGATAAACGTTAAGGGTGACGAAAAATTTGAAGGATATCTTAAAATTTACGGCAGTGAATGTGAATATGTTGAGGGTGTTCACGAAAATCCCGATGTTACCGTTTTTTCGGATTGCAATGTTTGGCTTGACATTTTGAACGGAAAATATACAATTCAAAAGGCTTTTATGATTGGACAAATTAAAGTTAGAGGTAATTTTGTTCTTATGACGAAATTTGACCAATTATTTAAAATGCAGAAATAATGTTAATGTTCATTTTTTTGTTGATTTTATGATGTTTTTTTGCTATATTATTTATAGATTTTTTTGAATTTACTTTTTATAAAAATTTTGGATAGAGGTGTTTTTATTTATGAAATTTACTAAAATGCAGGGCTGCGGAAATGATTATGTTTATGTAAATTGTTTTGAGGAAAAAGTTGAAAATCCTGTGGAACTTGCGAAAGCTGTTAGCGACAGACATTTTGGAATTGGTTCTGACGGACTTATTCTTATTATGCCGAGCGATGTTGCCGATTGCCGAATGAGAATGTTTAATTGGGACGGTTCTGAGTCGGAAATGTGCGGAAACGGTGTTAGATGTGTTGGAAAGTTTGCACACGACAGAGGGATTGTTGACAAAGATACAATTACTGTTGAAACTCTTGCAGGAATTAAAATTCTTAAACTTACTTTAAACGACAAAAATGAAACAACTTCTTTGACTGTTGATATGGGTGAGCCGATTTTGAAAGCATCGGAAATTCCTGTTGTTTCTGATGAAAATCCGGTTAAAAATCTTGTTCTTAAAGCATATGACAAAGAGTTTAAATTTACTTGTGTGTCTATGGGAAATCCGCACGCTGTTACTTTTGTTGATGATGTTGATAATTTTGATATTGACAAATATGGTTCTGTTCTTGAAGTTGATGAACATTTTCCTAAACGTGCAAACATTGAGTTTGTTGAAGTTGTTGACGAAAAGCACCTTAAAATGCGTGTTTGGGAAAGAGGAACAGGAGAAACTCTTGCTTGCGGAACAGGAACTTGTGCAACGGTTGTTGCGACAAGCCTTAACGGAAAATCGGGAAGAAACGATATTGATGTTAAGCTTCTTGGAGGAAATTTGCAAATTACATGGAGCGAGGAAGACGGACACGTTTATATGACAGGACCGGCTGAATTTTCTTTTGACGGAGTTTGGAACAAATAGTTGAAAAAAATTTATATGATGCTGTTTTGATTTTATTTTTCGTGTTGGCGAATTATCGCCGACACGAATTTATGTTTGGCGGTGTTATATTTGAATTTGTACGGTGGCTGATAATGGACAAATATATTTTTTTTAAACTTTATAATTTTACGATGAAACACAAAATTGCTTATTCGATTGTTGAATTTATTGTTAGAGCGTCTTCTTGTGTTTTTTTTATTTTATTTGGAATTTGCTCGGTTGGTCTTGCTTTTTTGCGTGATGAGCGATTTTTTAAGTTTGTTTTTGTTGTTTGTTTTGGGATTGCGTTCAATATGATTTTAAGAAAGATTATCGGAAGAACACGTCCTTTTGATGAATTTAAAATTGAAAGCGTTGTTTGGCATAAAAGCGGAGGGTCTTTTCCGAGCAATCATTCGGCTTCGGCTATGATTATTGCAATGGCGTTTTTTTATTTGAACGAAATTTTTGGAGCGATTGTTTTTCTTTTGGCGGTTGTTACGGGAGTTTCGAGAGTTTTTGCAGGATTGCATTATCCTTCTGATGTTATTTGTGGGTTCTTGGTTGGGACGCTGTTGGGATATTTTGGATTTTTTTTGCTATGATTTTTTGAAAGGAGGAACGGTTTGTTTTGAAGACAGATGAACAGTTTTACGAATTTGAAAAATTTATTGTAAATTATGAAAAACTTATTTATAACGTTGCATATCGCATTTTTTGCAATGAAGAAGACGCAAAAGATGTTGCACAAGAAGTTTGTATAAAGCTGTATAAGGGATTTGACAGATATAAAAACATTACATCAATTAAAACATTTATTTACAAAGTTACTTACAACACTTGCATTGATGAACTTAGAAAAAGAAAAGGAAAGAACACAATTGATATTGAAGAATTATATGCTGTTTCTGATGGCTCGAAAAGTCCTGAAGAACGATATATTTTGACGGAAAGCGTTGAAGAAATTAAAAAGGGGATTGAAAAATTATCATATGAACATAGAGTGCTTATTGTTTTGAGGGATATTAACGATTTGTCATATAATGAAATTTCGGCGATTAGCGAATTGCCTCTTGGAACGGTTAAATCGAGAATTAACAGGGCAAGGAAAAAACTTAAAGAAATTATTATTTGGGAAAGGAAACAAAAAGGCTGATTAAATCGTTTTATTTATATAACGATATGCGAAAAAATAAATGTTTTATATGTGGTATGAAAGAGGGTTTTTTGATGAAATGTTCTGATGTTAGAGAAAATTTAAGTTTATATATTGACGGTGAACTTGAAAAATTGGAGGCGGAGGAAATTGAAAAGCATTTTGAAAGTTGCGATGATTGTAAAAAAGAAATGTTATTTTTTAAAGATATGATAAATGCTGTTGGAAGTATTGAAGAAAAGGAACTTCCGCAAAATTTTCATTCGGATATGATGCAAAAAATTGAAAATGAAGAAAAAAGACAGTATTTTTTTAAACGGGGTGTCTTTTCGAAGATGACAACAATTGCTGCGGGAGTTGTTGTTATTATGTGTGTTGTTTTGGGCGGAAAACAGATTTATTTTTATGATGACAGTTCAGTTGAAAAATCGAGCGTTGTTTTTGGAGAAGAAAATGACAATGCTTTAAAAGAAGAGAGCAACTATGGGCGGTCGATTGACGGAAGCCGAGAAAAAAGCAATTCTGTTGCTAAATTGAAAAAAGGTGTTGACAACGATTTTGAAGAAAAAAACGAGGTTGATATTGATTTTAAATCTGACGATATTGAAAAAGATATTGAAAGAATTTCTCAATTTGGCGACGTTATTTATGTTGACGATAAATTGGACAAACTTGGGCAAAAGGGCGGGTTTATCAGCTTATCGGTTGATTATGAACTTGTTGATGACATAATTGGACTTATTAAAAACGGGGGCAGAAAAGAGGATTTGAAAAAAACAGCTGAGCAAAAACTTGAGAAAGTTATTTTGAACGTAAATTTGAAATATTAGAAATAGGATTTAATTTTTTTTGGGGGGTGTCTTTTGAGACAACCCCCAAAAAGTTTGTTGTTTAGTTTATTTTTTTGATTTTTGCAACTTCTTCTTCGCTTGGAGTTATATAAGCGGTTTTGTTTGTTGTGTAGATTACCATTCCGGGTTTTGCACCGGCGGGTTTTTTGACAAATTTTTTTTGTGTATAATCGACAGGGACAAGCGTTGAATTTGAGGCTTTGCTATAGAATGCGGCAAGCATTGCGGCTTCGTTTAATGTTGTGTTTGGAACGGATTTGCCATTTGTTATTATTAATACATGGGAGCCGGGGATTTGTTTTGTGTGGAGCCATATATCGTTTCCTTTGGCAAATTTTAATGTTAATTCGTCGTTTTGATGATTGTTTTTTCCGACATAAATATCGAAGTTGTCGGAAGAAAGATAATGCAGAGGGCTTGATTTTATTGTACGATTTTTCCCTTTTTGCTGTTTTAATTTTTTTATGAAGCCTTGTTCGTATAATTCTTGGCGAATTTCTCTTATATCTTGCTCATCGGTTGACGTTTGAACGGAAGTTAGGATACCCTCAAGGTATTCCAATTCTTCATCGTTTTGTTTCATTTGGACTTGGAGTGCAACAAAAGTTCTTTTTGCTTTGTTGTAGCGTTTGAAATATGCCTGAGCATTTTCTGCCGGAGTTAATGTTGGGTCGAGCGGGATTGTTATATCTTTTAAATTTTCATCGTAAAAATTTTGCGTTGTGAAATACGGTGCATTTTCAGGGATTGAGTATATATTTGCTGTTATAAGTTCACCGTATAATTTTAATTTGTCTCGTCCTGAAATTGATTTTAACGTTTTTATTTGGATATCTTTCTTTTTTACACAACGTTCTATATTGTTGTTTATTAATTTTTTTAAATCTTGCGATTTTTGATTTATTCGATATAGACTGTCTTTTTTTGAATAGAAAATTTCCAATAAACTTGATATGGAATCGTATTGTTCTGTTTTTAAATGGTTGAACTGTTTCATTTTGAATGGCGAGAAATCTAAAATTTTATTTTTTTCCGAATATATTATTTCGGGCATAAACGCATTGTTTTGAATTTGCGATATAACATTTTTAAAGGAGTTGTATAAGTTGGTTAAGTTTTCTTCTGAAGTTTGCGACACTGTGTTTGAGGGGTCGAGATTTGCACGAAAGCATATTTCCGACGCAAATAACGGGCTTATTCCGTTGTAGCACTCAAATATTAAATTTTGAAGTTTAATTTGCGGATTTGAGCTTATTGATGAAAAGAAATTTTCTTTGCTTAAAGCTAATGTGTTTAGCTTGTTTTTTGACGGCGGAACGGTGTATTTTTTTCCAGGGAGAACTTCCCTTACGGAACTTTTGTCGTGGCTTATATGTTTTGCCGAGTCGAGAATTATATCGTTTTCATCTGTTAGAATTATATTGCTGTGTCGCCCCATTATTTCGATTATTAATTTTTTTGTTGAATAATCGCCGAGCTCATTTATCGATTCGATATGAATATTTACTATTCTTTCAAAATTGGGTTGGGTTATTTCGATTATTTTACCACTTGTCAGATGTTTTCTTAAAACCATACAAAAAAGAGGCGGTTGCATTGGGTTTGTTTTGTTTTTTTCTGTTAGGTGTAGCCTTGGAGCAGAAGCATTTGCCGTCATTAGAAGTTTGTATGCTTTTCCGAGACTTCGGACTGAAAGAATTATTTCATCGGTTTCAGGTTGGTATATTTTATCAACTCTTCCGCCGAGAAGCTTTGTTTTTAATTCATATATTATGTTTGAAATTGTTATTCCATCGAACGCCATTGTTGTACCTCCGAAAATTTTTTGTTGTTTTTCTTGAAAATATTATGAAATTTTTGGTATAATTTTTATGTTGGGTTTGTGTTTTTTTGCCATTAACATTATTAAAAATGGAATTTTGCGGTTTTTACACCGAAAAATTGATTGAAATTTATTTTTTTGAAATATTTCTGATGTAAACTTGAAATTTTATTGCAATCATTTTCATTACATATTATAATAAAAGATACGGTATATAGTCAATATTTAAAAAAATTATTGCGAAGGAGTTTTTTTATGAGAAGTATGACAGGGTATGGCAGAGGTGAATGCACCCTTTATAACCGCAAATTTATTGTTGAAATAAAATCGGTTAATCACAGATATAACGATATTAATGTTAAAATGCCTAAGTCTATGATTGCTTTTGAAGATTATGTTAAAAAAATTGTCGCAACTCAAGTTTTTAGAGGAAAAACAGATGTTTATGTGTCTTTTGAAACATATGCCAAAAATGATATTAAAATAAATCTTGACGAAATTCTTGCTGACAGTTATGTTAATGCTCTTGAAAATATTAAAATCAGATATGGTGCAAAAGATGATATTTCTGTTGGGCTTATTGCTAAATTTCCGGAAGTTTTGACAATTGAAAAAAATATTGGAGAGAGCGGAAAAGAAAACGAAATTTCAGAACCTCTTTTTAATGCGGTTAAGGCAGCTCTTTCGATGTTTATTAAAATGAGAGAGACGGAGGGCGAAACTCTTAAAGAAAACATTTTTAACAAACTTGATTTAATTCACGAAAATGTTAAGAGAATTGATGAACTTGCACCGAGCGTTGAAAAAACTTATGAGGATAGGCTTAGAACGAGACTTCTTGAACTTGAAAATATGGGATATGACGAAAACAGAATTTTGACGGAAGTTGCTGTTTTTTCTGAAAAAGCTTGTATTGATGAAGAAATTATACGTCTTTTTAGCCATATAGTTCAAATGAAATCGATTTTGGAAGAAAATGAGCCTATTGGGCGAAAGCTTGATTTTCTTGTTCAGGAGATGAACAGAGAAACAAACACTATCGGCTCGAAAACGACAGATTTGAAAATTACAAATATTGTTGTTGACCTTAAAAGCGAGATTGAAAAAATTAGAGAGCAAATTCAAAACATTGAATGATAGTATCCATTGAAAGGATTTTATTTATGACAAATATAAAACTTATTAATATTGGTTTTGGAAACATTGTTCCTGCCAACAGAATTGTTGCTATTGTCAGCCCCGAATCGGCACCGATTAAACGTCTTATTCAAGACGGAAGAGACCAAGGAAAGCTTATTGATGCCACATATGGGAGAAGAACGAGAGCGGTTATTGTTACTGACAGCGACCATATTATTTTATCGTCAATTCAGCCGGAGACGGTTGCCAACAGAATTGTTGCAAAAGACAGCTGTTCTGTTGAATGTGACGGAATTGAAATCGATGATGAAATCATTGAATGATTTTAAATATTTTTTAAATTTGTATTACAATTAAGGAGAATGAACATAATGAATGAAAAAGGGCTTCTTATAATAATTTCAGGACCTTCCGGTGCAGGAAAAGGAACGGTTGTTGAGGAACTTAAAAAAGACGAAAATTATGCACTTTCTATTTCGGCAACAACGAGAGCACCGAGACAGCACGAACAAGACAAAATTCACTATTTCTTTAAAACCAAGGAAGAGTTTGAAAAAATGATTGAGCAAAAAAAGCTTCTTGAATATGCTTGTTTTTGCGGAAATTATTATGGCACTCCTATAGATTATGTTAATCAACAAATTGATAACAACAAAACAGTTATTTTGGAAATTGAAGTTCAAGGTGCATTACAAGTTAAGGAAATTTATCCGGAAGCAGTTTTGATTTTTTTGACACCGCCGAATGTTGACGAACTTAGAAAAAGGCTTGTTGGCAGAGGAACAGAAACTTTGGACAAAATTGAAATGAGAATGAACAGAGCAAAAGAAGAATTTGACATTATCGATAAATACGATTATATTGTTATTAATAATGTTATTGAAGATGCGGTTTGTGACATTAATTGCATTGTTAGAGCCGAAAAAATGAAAGCTCAGAGAAATTTGAATTTAAAAAACATTTTGAAAGGAGATAATTAAATGCTTAGACCATCTTATGCGGAATTAATGGAGGTACTTAACAAAGATACGGAGGAAACTTCTGAAATTACAAGCAGATATACTATTGTTATTGCTGCGGCAAAAAGAGCAAGACAGCTTATTGACGGAGACAGCCCTATGGTTGAAGAAAAAAAAGGCAAGCCTTTGTCGACAGCTGTTGAGGAAATTTATGAAAGCAAAATTAAAGTTGTTCCGGAGGGGCAGGGAACTGTTTTGCATCTTAAAAAAGATTTTAACGAAGAAGAATATTTTGAAGATGCTACAAGAGAATATCAAAAAGAGCAAGAAGAGCAAGAAGAACAGGAAGATATTGATGCAGAGGCTGACGAAGAAATCGATGATGAATTTATTGCAGATATGGAAGATGACGAAGAGCCTTCGGAAGATGTAGCTGATGAGGAATAATAGTTATAATTTTATGAAAGACGGTATGTAAATGAAATTTGCAGAGGTTATTATTTCCATTACACACAGAAGTGTTGACAGAATTTTCAATTATATTGTTCCGGAAAATTTAGAAGATATATTATGTGTTGGAATGAGAGTTCTTATTCCTTTTGGAAAGGGAAATAAAACCTATGAGGGTTATGTTATTGGATTTTCGGACAGCACAGACATACCTTTTGAAAAATTGAAATCGATTATTTCGGTTATGGACAAATATCCTATGTTTTCTGAAAATACAATTAAGCTTGCAAAATTTATGAAAGAAAAATATTATACAACTCTTTCGGAATGTTTGCAATGTATTATGCCTTCTGTTGTTAAGGATAAAACTCAAAGGTTTGTTTATTTAAACAGAAAAAAAGAAAATTTTGATGAACTTTTTAAAAAATGCGTTGAAAAAAACAATTTGCAAAGTAAAGTTTTAAATTTTTTGCTTGAATTTGACGGAACATCGGTTAATGAAATTAAAATGCTTCTTGAAATAAATTTATCACCGATTTCGGCACTTGAAAAAAAGGGGCTTGTTCAAATTTATGACAGAGAAATAAAGCGTGAAGTTTTGGATTTTTCTTATGTTAAAAAAACAAATCCTTTTGTTCCGAATGATGAACAAAAATATGCTATTGATTTTATTAAGCAAAAGTTTTATTCAAAAGACGAAAAGCCTGTTTTGATTTATGGTGTTACAGGAAGCGGAAAAACGGAAATTTATTTACAGATTATTGACGAAGTTTTGAAAAACGGCAAACAAGCAATTGTTCTTGTTCCTGAAATTTCATTAACTCCTCAAACCGTTAACAGATTTATGAGCCGATTTGGCAAGCAAGTTTCTGTTACGCATTCGAGACTTTCTGTTGGTGAAAGATTTGACCAATGGAAAAAAGCGAGAGAGGGAGAAATTTCAATTATGATTGGTCCGAGGTCGGCTGTGTTTACTCCGTTTTCCAACCTTGGAATTATTATAATTGACGAGGAGCACGAGCATACTTATAAATCGGAGACGACACCTAAATATGATGCAAGGGAAATTGCTTGCGAAATTGGAAAGATTTCTGGAAGTTTGACGGTTTTTGGAAGTGCAACGCCGGACATTTCGACATATTACAAAACTCAAACGGGAGAATTTGACCTTGTTACAATTAAAAACAGGGTTAACAACAGTTTTCCTGATGTTAATGTTATTGATATGCGAAATGAACTTGAAAGCGGGAATAAATCTATTTTCAGCAATGCGTTGCTTAATGCTGTTGAAGACAATCTTCTTAACAAACGTCAAACGATTTTATTTTTGAACAGGCGAGGATATTCAACTTTTGTTTCTTGCAGAAAATGTGGATATGTTATGGAATGTAAAGATTGCAACGTTAATTATACATATCATTTGAGCCAAGACAGGCTTATTTGCCATTATTGCGGGAAAACTGTTCAAAATCCTAAAACTTGTCCTCAATGTGGTTCTAAATATATAAAATATTTTGGTGCGGGAACTCAGAAAATTGAAGAGGAAACAAAGAAAATGTTTCCTGAAGCTCGTATTTTAAGAATGGATATGGACACAACTTCGGGGAAAAACGGTCATGAAAATATTTTGAAAAAATTTGCAACGGGAGAAGCGGATATTTTAATTGGAACTCAAATGATTGCAAAGGGTCTTGATTTTCCGAATGTTTCGGTTGTTGGAGTTATTGCGGCGGATATGTCGCTTAATTCAGGTGATTTTAAATGTGCTGAAAATACTTTTCAGATGTTGACACAAGTTTCCGGAAGAGCAGGAAGAGCAAATCTTAAAGGGAAAGTGTTTATTCAAACTTATAACCCCGAACATTACAGCATTGAATTTGCAAAAAACAATGATTATGATGCTTTTTACAAACACGAAATAATGGTTAGAAATCAAATGAATTATCCGCCTTTTACAAACATATTTTTTATTATGTTTACTTCTCCCGATGAAAAAAAGCTTATTAAGGCTTTATTTAAACTTTTGGATATAATGCTTAAATTTAACAAAAACAATCAATTTGAGCACATTGGACCGTCACCGGCGGTTGTTTCGAAAATTAAAAATCAATATAGATGGAAAATTATTGTTAAAGGCGTTGTTGAAAAAAATCTTAAAAATTATGTGCTGTATTGCCTTGACAGGCTTAGAGAATGTCAGGATTTGGGCAATATCAACGTTAATATAACTTTAAATCCCGTTTATATTATGTAATATTTGGAAAGGAAGTACGGTTTTATGGCTATAAGAACTATCAGACTTAAAGATGATGAGATTTTGAGAAAAAAGTCAAGAGAGGTTAAGGAAATTAACGAAAAGATTTTGACCCTTTTGGACGATATGGCGGACACCATGTATGATGCGGAGGGTGTTGGGCTTGCCGCTCCTCAGGTTGGAATGTTGAAGAGAGTTGTTGTTATTGACGTTGGCGATGAAAACGGACTTCTTGAACTTATAAATCCTGTTGTTGTTGAAACAAGAGGAGAACGAGTTTTTACGGAGGGGTGTTTGAGCCTTCCAGGAGAAACAAGGAAAGTTTTACGTCCCGAGTATACAAAAGTTGAGGCACTTAACAGAAATGGTGAAAAAATAGTTGTTGAGGGCGAGGACGTTTTGGCTGTTGCGTTATGTCACGAAACGGAGCATCTTGACGGAATTTTGTATATTGATAAAGCTATTGATGATGACGAAGAATTTGAAGAATAAATTTATTTTACTTATATCGATGAGGTGATTTTTTGAAAGTTGTTTTTATGGGAACTCCGGATTTTGCTGTTCCGACTTTAAAAAAGCTTATTGAAAAGCACGATGTTTTGGCTGTTGTTACGCAACCCGACAAGCCTAAGGGAAGAGGAAAAAAGATGTTGGCATCACCTGTTAAAGATGTTGCTCTTGAGGCGGGAATTGAAGTTTTTCAGCCAATTAAAATAAAAGATGACGAAGAATGTCTTTTGGCTTTGGAAAAATTTAATGCCGATATATTTGTTGTTGTTGCTTATGGTCAAATTTTATCCGAGAGAATTTTAAAAATGCCGAAATTTGGCTGTGTTAATGTTCATGCGTCTCTTTTGCCGAAATACAGAGGGGCGGCACCAATTCAGAGAGCTGTTATTGACGGTGAAAAAGTTTCGGGCGTTACAATTATGTTTATGGAAAAGGGCCTTGATACGGGAGATATGATTATTAAACGTGAAGTTGCTATCGATGATGAGGAAACATATGGTTCGCTTCACGATAAAATAGCTCCGATTGGTGCGGAAGCTCTTATCGATGCTCTTACGCTTATTGAAAAAGGCGAGGCAAAGCCGGAAAAACAAAACGATGAACTTTCGTGTTATGCCAAAAAGATTGAAAGAGAGCTTGAAAAAATTGATTGGACCAAAAGTTCAGAGAAAATTTTAAATCTCATTAGAGGATTAAATCCAATTCCGGGTGCATACAGTTTTTTAAACGGGGAAATATTTAAGATATGGAAAGCGACGGAATTTTCCGAAAAAAGTTATGACGGTGTTTCCGGTGAAATTGTTGAAATTTTTAATAAAAAAGGTTTTGTTGTTAAAACGGCAAATTCGGCTGTTTTGGTTACTGAAGTTCAGGCAAAGGGCGGTAAAAAAATGGCTTGTTCGGATTATATGAGAGGGCACAGCATTGTAGCGGGAACGATTTTGCAATAGCCGATTGTAAACATTTTTTGTCTTTTTTATGAACAAGCAAACATTTAATTATTGTTTTCGTATATTGCAATAACAAACAATATAAGGAGGTTTTTGTATGTTTGAAAATATTATTATGCTTGTTAGGCATACAAATAATTTTTACGGTGGTTATGGCGGATACGGTTATGGAATGTTTTTTGACCCGACAATTCTTTTGATTATACCGGCTATGATTTTGGCATTGGTTGCTCAGGCAAGGGTTTCTTCGACTTTTAAAAAATATTCGCATGTTTCGGCAAGAAGAGGTTTTACAGGAGCTGATGTTGCAAGGCAACTTTTGCTTTCGGCGGGAATTACCGATGTTACGGTTGAAAGAATTGGCGGAAATTTGACTGACCATTATGACCCAAAATCAAAGGTTTTAAGACTTTCCGATTCTGTTTACGCATCTTCAAGTATTGCGGCTTTGGGTGTTGCTGCACATGAAACAGGACACGCAATTCAACACAGAGAAAGTTATTTTCCCCTTACTTTCAGAAATGCCATTTTCCCTGTTGTAAACATTGGTTCTAAGCTGTCTATGCCTCTTATTATGCTTGGGCTTGTATTTAGTTTTCTTAGCGGAAGCATTATTTTACTTCAAATTGGCATTATATTATTTGCATTAGTTGTTCTTTTTCAAATTGTTACGCTTCCTGTTGAGTTTAATGCATCAAGAAGGGCATTGAAACTTCTTGGCGAGTATAATTATCTTTCGGAAGATGAACTTAAACCGGCAAGGAAAGTTCTTAGTGCTGCGGCTTTAACTTATGTTGCTGCGGCTGCTGTTGCAATTGCAAATCTTTTGAGACTTTTGCTTATTTTTGGAAGAAGAGACGATTAATTTTTGCTGTTTGAGTTGTTGCAAAATCTTGTGCCTTGTTTTGAAGACTTGGCACTTGATTTTGTTTTTTGCGATTTAATTTATTTATAAAAAAGTTGAATTTATTTTTAATATCTGTATAATTAAATGTGTATAAAAAATTGGAGGGAATTATTTTGAATATACGAGTTGGTCTTGGATATGATGTTCATAAACTTGAATATAACAGAAAGCTTATTGTTGGGGGAGTTGAAATTCCTTTTGAAAAAGGGCTTTTGGGACATTCGGACGCCGATGTTTTAATTCACGCAATTATGGACAGTATTCTTGGAGCTTGTAAAAAAGGCGATATTGGCAAACTTTTTCCTGACAATTCTGATGAATTTAAAGATATATCAAGTATTGAGCTTCTTAAAAGAGTTTATAATATTATTAAAGCTGATGGATATGAAGTTATTAATGTTGACAGTATTATTGTTGCACAAAAACCTAAGATGATGCCATATATTGATGATATGGAAAGTAATATTTCCGAATGCCTTAATATTTCAAAAGACTGTGTTAATGTTAAGGCAACAACCGAAGAGAAACTTGGTTTTACGGGAAGAGAGGAAGGCATTTCCGCAAAAGCGGTTTGTCTTGTTGAAAAAAGCTGAGGAGAGTTTTATATTTTTGTGATTTAGGGTTTGTAATTGTGATATGTTGTTTTAAACAGATTTTTGGAATTTGAATTATTTACGATTTGGATATTTTTTTATTTATTAATCGATTGAGGTGTATCTGATGAATTTTAAAAAATTGATTTCTATAGCATTGAAAATTGCTGTTATTTATAAAGTTGTTACGTATGTTAAAAAAGAGGCTGACAAACAAATTGAAACTATCAGAAAAAAGGACCCTGCTGTTAAAAGCAAAACGGAAGTTTTTTTATATCCCTGCTTTTGGGCGTGTCTTTTTCACAGAGTTGCTCACACACTTTACAATTTTAAAATGTTTTTTGCGGCAAGGTTGATTTCTCAATTTTCAAGATTTATTACGGGAATTGAAATTCACCCCGGTGCAAAAATTGGTAAGGGTCTTTTTATTGACCACGGTATGGGTGTTGTTATTGGCGAAACTTGCGAAATTGGAGACAATGTTCTTATTTATCAAGGGGTTACCCTTGGGGGAACAGGCAAGGAAACAGGGAAAAGACACCCGACTATTGGGAACAATGTTATGATTGGTTCGGGAACAAAAATTTTGGGACCGTTTAAAGTTGGTGATAATTCTAAAATTGGTGCGGGTTCGGTTGTTCTTAAAGAAGTTCCGCCGAATTGTACTGTTGTTGGTGTTCCGGCGAGAGTTATTAAAAGAGCCGAAAAAGATATTCCGTCGGATTGTCTTGACCAAATTAAATTTCCCGACCCTATTGAAATGGAAATTTGTGCTTTGAGAGTTAAGGTTGAAAAAATGGAAAAGCAATTATTACAAAAAGGCAAGGAGAGTAAATAATTATGAAACTTTATAATACATTGACAAGAAAAAAAGAAGAGTTTGTTCCTTTGGAAGAAAACAAAGTTAAAATGTATGTTTGCGGACCGACGGTTTATGATTATATTCATATTGGAAATGCAAGACCGTATGTTATTTTTGATACTATCAGAAGATATATGGAATATAAAGGTTATGAAGTTAATTATGTTCAAAATTTTACCGATGTTGATGACAAAATTATTAAAAGGGCAAACGAAGAGGGAGTTTCTGCAAAGGAAATTGCCGACAGGTATGTTGAAGAAGCTTTGAAAGATGCAGAGGGGCTTAACGTTGAACCGGCAACGAAAAATCCACGTGTTACCGAAGAAATGGACTATATTATCGATATGATTAAAACTCTTGTTGAAAAAGGGTTTGCTTATGAAGTTAAAGGGACTGTTTATTTTGACACGAAGTCTTTTGAAGAATATGGAAAGCTTTCGGGTAAGAATATTGATGACCTTGAAGCCGGAGCGAGAATTGAAGTTGACAAAGAGAAGAAAAGCCCTATGGACTTTGTTTTGTGGAAGCCTTTTAAGCCGGGTGAACCGAAATGGGAGTCACCTTGGGGCGAAGGACGTCCGGGGTGGCACATTGAATGTTCGGTTATGGCAAAAAGATATTTGGGCGAAACGATTGATATTCACGCAGGCGGGGAGGACCTTATTTTTCCGCATCACGAAAATGAAATTGCTCAAAGCGAAGCGGCAAACGGCAAGCTTTTTTCAAAATATTGGCTTCACAATGGTTTTATAAATGTTGATAACGAAAAAATGTCCAAATCTAAAGGGAATTTCTTTACTTTGAGAGAAATTGCAAAGGAAGTTCCTTATGATGTTATTAGATTTTTTATTTTAAACGGACACTACAGAAGCCCTATTAATTTTAGCAGAGAATTGATGGAAGCAGCCGGAAATGGTCTTGACAGAATTAAAAACTGCGTTAAAGGAATTAAATTTATTTCTGAAAACGGAAAAGACGGAGATATTACGGAAGAAGAGCAAAAAATTATTGCGGAATGTGTTAAGTTTAAAAATCAATTTGAAGAAAGTATGGACGATGATTTTAATACAGCCGATGCAGTTTCTGCGATTTTTGATTTTGTTAAATTTGCAAATATAAATGTTGACGATGATTCGACAAAAGAATTTGCAAAAGATATTTTATCGAAAATTCTCTTGTTGTGCGATATTTTGGGAATTGAGCCTTTGAGCGAAGAAGTTGATTCGGAGGCTGAAGAAATTGAAGAGCTTATTGCGAAAAGACAAGCTGCAAGAAAAGAGAAAAATTGGGCAGAAGCCGACAAAATTAGAGACGAGCTTACAGAGAGAGGCATTATTCTTGAAGATACACCGTCGGGTGTCAGATGGAGCAGAAAATAATATGATTAAAGATTTTTTTAATGGAATTTCCGAAAATTTTTCGTATAAAATAAGTGCTAAGGAATATTCACCACTTGACCTTGCTTATATAGGTGATGCTGTTTTTGAAATTTTTGTCAGAACGATTGTTATTAAAAACGGAAATGTGCCTGTTAATCAACTTCACAGAGCATCTAAAGCTTTTGTTAATGCAAAAGCACAGGCACAGATGTTTGAAAAGATTAAAGACCGAGTTACGGAAGAGGAGCTTGCAGTTTTGAAAAGAGGGCGAAACGCCAAAAGCTTTACATCGGCAAAAAATGCGTCTATTACAGATTATCGTCATGCAACGGGTCTTGAGGCATTGTTTGGATATTTATACATAAAGGGTGAAACGGACAGGCTTATTGAAATTTTTAATATGTGTGTTGAAGAAGAAAAGGAGAGCTGATTTTGAAAGATAACAGAAGAAAAGGCAATTTTGATAAAAAGAAAAAATTTGATAAAGGTGAAAAAAGAAATTTTGAAAAAAGAAGCTTTGAAAGAAGAGACGAGGGGAGATTTGGAAAATATTCCGAAAGAGATAACAACGAATTTGATGAATCTTTCCAACTTGAGGGAAGAAACCCTGTTCTTGAGGCTATTAACAGCGGAAAAACCATTGATAAAATTATTGTTAAAAAGGGCGAAATTGAGGGGACTCTTAGAGTTATTGTTGCAAAAGCCATTGAAAGAGGAATTATTGTTCAGGAAGTTGACAAAAACAAAATGGCAGAAATGAGCAGGTCGAACAACTGTCAGGGTGTTATTGCACTTTGTCCGGCTCACGAATATGTAGATGTTGAGGACATTATTAATTTTGCAAAAGAAAAGGGCGAAGAACCTTTTATTATTATTCTTGATGAAATTACAGACCCTCACAATTTGGGTGCAATTTTGAGAACGGCAGATGCAAGCGGGGCTCATGGTGTTATTATTCCAAAAAGGCGTGCGGTTGGTCTTACTGCGATTGTTAGCAAAACTTCAGCAGGTGCGGTTGAACACGTTCCTGTTGCGAGGGTTACAAATATTGCGAACACTGTTGAGGACCTTAAAAAACGTGGGATTTGGGTTGCTTGTGCGGATATGGACGGTCAGGAATATTTTGATGCACCACTAAACGGGGCTATTGCTATTGTTATTGGAAGCGAGGGAAACGGTGTTGGCAGACTTGTTCGTCAAAAATGCGACTTTTCCGTTAAAATTCCTATGTTTGGAAAAATTTCCTCTTTGAACGCATCGGTTGCGGCTGGGCTTATTATGTATGAAGTTGTTCGCCAAAGAAACAAGCGATAGGGTGAGTTATATTGAGCGACGAATATTTGCTTGTTGATGGATATAATATTATTTTTTCTTGGGAAACTTTGAAGAAAATTGCTGAAAATTCTTTGGAAGAAGCAAGGGACAAGCTTATTGATATTTTGGGCGACTATCAAGGCTATAAAAAAATTAATCTTATTCTTGTTTTTGATGCACATAAGGTTAAAGGCGGAGTTGGAAGCATTTACAGATATAACGATATTTTTGTTGTTTATACAAAAGAAGCCGAAACTGCCGATAATTATATTGAGCGTACGACAACGGTTATGAGAGGAAAGTATAGAGTTAAAGTTGCAACTTCTGACGGTCTTGAGCAGGTTATTATTATGAGCAAAGGTGCTATTCGAATATCAGCGAGGGAACTTGAAGAAGATGTTAAACTTGCAAAAAAGCATATAAGGGAAAAAATTAATGAAATTAAACCTGTTAAAAATAATATGCTTATTGACAATCTTGACAGGGAAACTGCCGCATGGCTTGAAAAAATGAGGCGTCAGTGAACTTTTGCTTATTAGAGAGGCAGTGTGTTTTTATGGAGAAAAAAAGTTATTCATATGAAGATTATAAAAAAATTGCAGACGAAAAAATTATTGAACTTATTCACAACGGGGACGATTTAGCTCAGGAATATATTATTGAAAAATATAAAAAGCTTGTTAAGGTTAAGGCAAGGCCGTATTTTATTATGGGGGCGGATAAGGAAGACATTATTCAAGAGGGTATGATTGGTCTTTACAAAGCTATCAGAGATTTTGACGGGTCTTATGTTTTTTATTCTTTTGCCGAACTTTGTATTAAAAGGCAAATTATATCGGCAATTAAATCGGCATCAAGGCAAAAACATATCCCGTTAAATTCATCGCTTTCACTTAATAGAGCGGTTTATGACGAAAATGAAGAATGTACATATATTGAGCTTTTTGCTGACAAGCTTTCAAACCCCGAAGAACTTTTTATTGGCAGAGAGGACAAAAATTATATTGAAGAAAAAATTGCAAGGAATTTGAGCAGTCTTGAATATAAAGTTTTAAATTTATACCTTAAAGGAAAAAGCTATTATGAAATTGCCAATATTATTGATAAAGACGAAAAAGCCATTGATAATGCTTTGCAAAGGGTTAAGAAAAAGGTTGGCAAAATTTTGGAAGAGAAGAATTCATATTCTTACAAAAGCCGACAATCTGTTAAAGAAGTTGGATTTGGAGTTTAATTTTGGTTTGCGGAAATTATGAATATGGGCTTGAAAGAAGAGTTAGAGAATTTCAAGCTCTGTTTTTTTTGTTTTGGAAAAATTGAACCCCGCTGTTCGAGGGAATGAACAGCGGGGTTGTATTAATTTTCGGCAAAATTCATTTTTTTGAGAAATGCTTTTGTTCTTTCGTTTTTTGGATTATCGATGACGTCTTTTGGTGTTCCTTGTTCGACAATTATACCGCCGTCCATAAATATAACCCTATCGGAAATATTTCTTGCAAAATCAATTTCATGAGTTACTATTACCATAGTCATTTTTTCATCTGCGAGATTTCGTAAAACTTTTAATATTTCCATTGTCAGCTCGGGATCGAGAGATGATGTTGGTTCATCGAAAAATATCATTTTTGGTTTCATTGCAAGTGCACGTGCTATTGCAACACGTTGTTGCTGGCCACCTGAAAGCTGATAGGGATAGAAATTTTCTTTACCTTTTAGCCCCATTTTTTCTATAAGCTCGTAAGCTTCGTTGTAGACTTCTTTCTTTTGTCTTTTTTGAACGTGAATGGGTGCATCGGTTATATTTTTGATAACCGAATAATGAGGGAACAAATTAAAATTTTGAAAAACCAAGCTGAAATATTCGCGGATTTTTTTGATTTGGCTTTTTGGAGCATATTTGACGTTCTTTTCTTTTGTTTCAACTGCCAATTCTCCACAATAACGCATATTTCCGTCATCGATTGTTTCAAGCATTGCCATACAACGAAGCAATGTTGATTTTCCGGAGCCCGAAGGCCCGAGAATTGAAACAACTTCCGTTTCATTGACTGAAAGACTTATATCTTTTAAAACAAGCAAATCATCAAAACTTTTTTTGACATTATTTATTTCAAGTAATTTCATATTTACACCACCCAATCATCGAAAATAATTAAATCTTTTTTCAATATAGTCCATAACGAAAGCAACAACAAAGTTGAATATATAATAGAACACACCAGCAATGAACAACGGCATAATTGTTGTTTCGGCTGCGGCAACTTGTTTTGCAATTGTAAACATTTCTGTGTAGGATATTGCAAAAGCAAGGGAAGTGTCTTTTACAAGTGTAATAACTTCGTTTGTTACAGACGGAATTATATTTTTGACCATTTGAGGAAATATAATTTTGAAAAATCTTTGAGTTTTACTGTAGCCTAAAATTTCACCGGCTTCGTATTGACCTTTTGAAACAGATTGAATTCCTGAACGATAAATTTCGGCAAAATATGCCGCATAATTTAAGGTAAATCCGATTATTACGGCATAAAAGCGATATTCTGCCGATGTG
This sequence comes from uncultured Lachnospiraceae bacterium, assembly GCA_964531385.1. Taxonomy (GTDB): domain Bacteria; phylum Bacillota; class Clostridia; order Lachnospirales; family CAG-274; genus MGBC114079. The sequence goes on from CAZHGC010000020.1 coordinate 35,602, forward strand.
TTTATGTTGAAAACAAAATATGGACCGAAAAATACAACCAATAATTGGAGCATAAGAGGTGTTCCGCGAACTATTGAAATGTAAATTTTGGTTATCCAACGCAAAGGTGCAATTTTTGACATTCTTCCGGCTGCAATTAAAAGCCCTAAAGGCAATGAAAACAATAACGTTAAGAAGAAAATTGCAAGCGATGCAACAAGACCGCCGGAAAGTTGCTTTGATATGTTTACAAAATTGTCAATGAAAGATTGTTCATTTTTGGCGAAGTCGTTAGTTATGTATAAATCTTCTGCGGAAAGGCAGACGCTTGATTCAAGACCCCATTTTTTTGAAATTTCCGCAAATGTTCCGTCTCCGAGCATATCCAAAAGAGTTTCTTGTACTTGGTTTCGGAGTTCGGTGTTTCCCAAAAGAAAGCCTACAGCATATTTTTCCGATGAAATATGTTCATCAAGCATTACAAATATATTTTCTTTTTGTTTGATTTCATAATTTGCGACACCGATGTCCATACAAATTGCATCTATTGCACCGGATTCCAAATTTAGAAAAGCACTGTTATAATCTCCGACTTGCTGAAGGTCTGCAAACGATTTGACAAGGGCTTTGTTCTCGGATGTTGCGTCTTCACTTGTTAAAGCAGCCAGAGCGGAGCTGTCGGCTTGAACAACAACAACTTTTCCGGAAAGGTCTGAAAGTTTTGTTATTCCTGAGTTGGATTTGACAACAACTACTTGTGAGTTGTCTATGTATGGTGTGGTCCACGTATATTTATCTTCACGTCCGTCCATAGTGAATCCGTTCCATATACAGTCTATGGCACCTGTTTTAAGTTCCATATCTTTTGAGTTCCAATCAATTGGTTGTTTTTTTAAAGCCCAACCTTGTCTGTTGCAAACTTCTTGAGCAAGGTCGAGGTCGAACCCAACATATTCGCCGGTTTCGTCTTTGTAGCCATATGGCGGGAACTCTGCGTCAAACCCAACGGTGAATGTTTTGACTGTTTCTTGTGCAAAACAAAATGTTGGAAACAATGCCGTAAATAAAGATACAATAATCAATATAACAGCAAAATTCGGTAATTTTGATTTTTTAAAATTCATACTTTATCCTCCGTTATTTGATATTTTTTTTATTATACCATATTTTTCGATATTTGTATGTTTAATTTGACAAATATTAAAAAAATATCGATGAATTTTTTTGAGGACAAATTGTGGCTATTTTTTGCATAAATTAACCCCATAGGTTAAACCTATGGGGTTGGGCTGTTTTTATTAGTTGAAATTTGGCAGAAACGAAAAATTGATTTACCAAATTTTTATTCTGTCTGCAGGTTCGACATACATTCCGTCTTTTTCAGTTATGTTGAAAGCTTTATAAAATTCGTCACAGTTTACAACAACTCGATTAACTCTTAGTTTTCCACTGCTATGAACGTCAACTTCGGCACTGTATTTTGCATAATCTCGAGTTTTTGTGTTTGCCCAAATGATTGCCATTGAATGATAGAATTTTTGGAAGTCGAAGTTTTCGACACCGTTTGCGATTTCTGTTAGGCAAGCAACTGCTCCCTGATCGGCGATGTTTTCACTTAAAGTTAATTTTCCGTCCATATCGACACCGGGAATTGCTTCTTCATATTCATAGAAATCTATCATTTTGTTACACAATTTGTTGAAAGCTTCGTAATCTTCTTTAGTCCACCAATCGGTAGCATTTCCGTTTTCATCATATTTTGCTCCGTTATTATCGAAAGCGTGGGTTATTTCGTGGGCAATTACGTATCCTATGCCACCTAAATTTTCTTCGTATGAGGCATCTTTATCATAAAAAGGTTTTTGAAGCATTGCAACGGGGAAAGTTATGTCATTTGAATTTTGATTATACATTGCGTTTGCTGTGAACGGATACATAGACCATTTTTCTTTGTCAACAGTTGTTCCTTGAAGTTTGATGAGTTCTTCGTTTGAGGCTTTTGCTATATCGATGATATTTTTGAAATAGCTTCCGCCGTCTTTTGTGCTTTTAAATTCAACGTTATCGAGGTAGGAATCCCATTTGTTTGGATAACCGATTTTTACGTTCATTGTTTTTAGCTTGTTTTTAGCTTTTTCTTTTGTTGATTTTGACATCCATGTTAGATTATCAATTCGTTTTTCATAGTTTGCGATAATGTCGAAAGTCATTTTTTCAACATCTTTTTTTGCTTCTTCGGAAAAATATTTTTCGGCATAAATTTTTCCTATGTAATCGGGCATAAGTTGTTGAAGAATTGCAGTTGCTTTTTCTTCATTTGTGTATGTTCCGGAAGTTCCCAAAAAAGATTCGTTGAATTCTTCCGCAAGTTTTGTGATTTTAGGTGTTAATGTTGAACCGTATGAGCTTATAAGTGTGATTTTTGCTTGAGCTTTTAATGTTTCTATGTTTTTTTCGGTGAAAAGGTTTGCAAATGTGTTTAAAAGATTTTTATCGGAAACCAAAATTTTATTTTCTTCTTTTAAACCACTTTCGCTTAGAACTTTGTTGATGTCAACTTCTGGAAAGAGTTCTTTTATTTGATTGAGATTGTATATATTGTAATAATTGTCAACGTTTATACGGTCTTCTATATTGAGGCTGTTTTTTGCCAGTTCTTTTTCGAAAAGGTAATAATTTGATACTTGCTCTTTTGCAATATTTTCATCTGTTCCGCAAAGAGTTAGAAGTTGTGTCAAATAGTTTAAGTATAATTCTTTTTGTGCTGTGTATGCGGATTCGTTTTCGTAGAAATCTTTTGTCATTCCGTAGGAGGCAACGTTAAATGTTAAAATGTATCTTGTGCTATCTTTTGAGTCGACTGCTAAACTGAATCCCATAAACGGCTCACAAGCCAAATCTTCTTTGAGTTTTGCCTGAACTTCCATAAGGTCTGAAATGTTTTTTGCATTGTCAATTGCTTCGAAATACGGTTGTAATGGCTTTAATGAGTTGGTTACATTTTTGTCGGTTGTTTCGGAATTCATGACAGTTATAATATTGTTGTACAAATTTGTTATTTTTTCTTCGGTGCTTCCGACGGGGTGTTTTTCATTTACAATTTCTTTTAATATTGTTGCAACGTTTTCGCTTGAATTTTCGGAAAGGTCGTAGAAGGTTCCGGCTATAATTCTTCCCGGTTTTAATGAGCTGGTATCCAAATATTCTTTATTAACCGCAGCGTAAAAATCATCTTTTTCATTTGTTCCGAAAAGAGCATAAACACGTTTTATGAAAAGTTCAAGTTGCGTTTTTGTTACAGGGGCATTTGGAGAAAATTCACCTTTGTTTGTTCCGGCAACAATTCCGGCATTAAGAACGTTTGAAAGTTCGTCAGTTGCCCAAGTTGGAATGTCTGTGAATTCTTCTTTTGGAATTGCTGCTCTTAAATTGTCACCGACAGGGGCGGGAAGTTCGCCAAATGCTCTTTTTAACATAATTAGAGCTTCTGCACGTGTGACGGTTTTATCATCGTTTGTTTGGCCGTTTCCATAGCCTTTAATAATATCGCTTTTTTTAACGGTTGGGTTGTAATCATCAGCGGCTTCGATTAACATTTGTGCGGCTTCGCCCCTTGAAATGCCGTCTTCCGCAAAAACATATGATGTATTTGAAATCATTGTTGAAAGCAGAAGCAATGTTACAATTTTTTTTGATTTCATTAAATCACCTTCTCTAAATATTTTTTGTAATTGAACAAAGTTCAACATTTTAATTATAACATAATGAATATTAAATTGCAATTATAATTTTGAATGATATTAATATTAAGATTACGATATGTGCAGGCAATTTTTGAGGGGGGTTGTTTTATTTGGTTTATGAACATGGTTTTGAAAAAGTTGTGACAAAAGCAGATTTCAAAATTGTAAAAATGTGATTGCTTAGTATTGTTTTTTTGTTTATAAAAAGTTTTTGAGGACAAATTTTGGCTTGTAAAACAAAATGATACGTGATATACTTATTTTAGCTGATGAAATTTTTCTTTTTTGTTTGTGAGGAAAGGCAGATTCATTGGTTATTGCGATGATGTACAATTATAATTTCAATTTTGAACAAGCAACGAAGATTGTTTTGTTAAAATGCGTTATTGTTTTTGGAGTATTTTTTAGATTAACTATTTATTATTTAAGGAGAGTTATCATGGCATATATAGTATTGGATTTTGAGTTTAACCAAGCATATGATTTTGACGCTGATACAAAGGGTGAACCCGATCCGAAATGTCGATTTGAGATAATGCAAATCGGAGCAGTTAAGCTTGACGATAATTTTGAAATGGTTGGCTCTTTTAACGAGATGATAAAACCTCAGATATATAAAAAAATTCACCCACACGTTAGAAAAATAACGGGTTTTGTTGATGAAGATTTTGTTGACTGCAAAAGTTTTGTTGAAGTTTATAACGATTTTAAAAATTTTATCGGAGATGAAGAAGCTTTATTTTGTGTTTGGGGAAACAGCGATATTAGGGCTTTATACAGAAATTTGACATATTACGATTTAATTAAATCTCCTGTTATTATACAATATATCGATGTTCAAAGTATTGCGACAAAGTATTTGAATTATAGCCGAGGCGGAGCTATTGGCTTGAAAAACGCAGTTGATTTATTGGACATAAAAACGGAAGAATGTTATCACAACGCATATTATGACGCATTATACACTTCGGAAGTTTTTAAAAAGGTTAAAGAGGATAATATTCAAATTAAAATTTTTAATTCCAAAAGAATAAATTAAACTGTTGGAGGGGTTGTTATGCAAATAATTAAAACGTCTTTTTTGATTTTTGTTTCGATTTTTATTTTCAAAGCAAATGTGTTTGCTTTTGAGGAAGAGGATAAGATTGAAAACGATAATTTTGAATATACATCGTCAGGGAAAATTACAGCATATTATGGAGACTCTATTGTTTTTATTCCGCCGGAAGTTGGACAAACGGAAATTAAAGAAATTGGCGAAAAGGCTTTTTTCAATTCTGAAATTTCGAATGTGTACATTGGTTCGGGAATTGAAAAAATTGGATATGGTGCTTTTGAGGGAAGCGAGATTGAATATGTCGGAATTCCCAAAAGTGTTGAAGTTGTTGGAGAAAGGGCTTTTGCCGATTGCAATTTGCTTGCAAACGTTGTTTTGGAAAACGAACAGGTTATTTTTGAAAAAAATGCTTTTGAAAAAACCGAGAAAATTTGTTTTTCTGTTCCTTGTGTTGCAGATTTTGATGAAATTGGTAAAAAAATTTTTGCCGTAAAAGGCGATGATAATTTTGAATTGATTCAAGTTCATTCAGAATTTATTCAGGACGAAGATGAAGAGGGAATTGTATATAAGTGCAGTGGGTGCGGTTATCAAGACGATAGCGAGGGTTATCACTTTAAATTGCCGTTTGACGATGTTCCGATTGGCGAATGGTATTATTCTGCTGTTTGCGATGCGTATGATGAGGGAATTTTGAGCGGGAAAACAAAAAACGAATTTAAACCCGATGATGGATTGACTTGTGCGGAGGCTGTTAAAATTGCCGCTTGTATTTATTCTTCAAAAAATAATGTTATAAAAGATTTTTCTGATTCCAACGGTGCGAACTGGTTTGATGTATATGTTGATTTTTGCTATTCCGAGGGGATTATTGAAGATGACGTTGCATTTGACTGGAACGAAAATATTACTCGTGCAAAAATGGCGTATATTTTTTCAAGGTGTGACAATGATGATTGTTTTTTGAATGAGGTTGAATTGGAAGATATACCGGACGTTTATTATACAACACCTTTTGCAAAGGAAATTCTTGACTTGTATAACAAAGGTGTTGCTGTTGGCAGTGATGTTAATTATACTTTTTATCCCGATGAGGAAATAAAGAGAAGCGAGGCTGCGGTGATTATTTCAAGAATTTTAAATGTGGAAAACAGAGTTGTTTTGCCGAAAGATTAATTTGTTTTGTTTTTTTGAAAATTTGGTTGATTGTATAATCAAATAGGACACTAAAAAAAACAAAAAAATCAT
>CAZHGC010000021.1:0-40176 GCA_964531385.1 uncultured Lachnospiraceae bacterium
TTGCTATGATTTTTTTGTTTTTTTTAGTGTCCTATTTGATTATACAATCAACCTTTACAATTTTTTTATTAAAGAAAAAAATATTATATTGACGAAACTATCGTATTTATATTATAATAGAAGAACAGTTTTAATTATTCGGTTTGGTTTGAATTTTACTTATTGTTATTCTTACCGGTTCCGATTTTGTTAAAAATTTATTTTAATTATTTTAAGGGAGGCTTTAAAAATGGAAAGAGTTTATAATTTCTCAGCAGGCCCATCTATGTTGCCGTTGCCTGTTTTGGAAAAAGTTCAAAAAGAGTTGGTGTCATACGGTACTTCCGGTATGTCAGTTATGGAAATGAGTCACCGCTCCAAAGACTTTGAAGAAATTATACAGGGTGCTGAAAAACTCTTGAGAGAGCTTATGAACATCCCTGACAACTATAAAGTTTTATTTTTACAGGGCGGCGGTTCAACTCAATTTGCCATGATTCCTTTGAATCTTTTCAAAAACAGCAAAAAGGCTGATTTTGTTAAAACAGGTCAATGGGCCAAGAAAGCCGCTGAAGAAGCGTCTAAATTTGGTACTGCAAACATTGTTGCTTCTTCCGAGGACAAAACTTATTCTTATATTCCGGTTCTTGACAAATCTAAATTTTCACCGGACGCAGATTATTTTTACATAACTTACAACAACACTATTTATGGAACAAGATACACTGAACTTCCTGACACAGGCAACGTACCTTTGGTTACTGATATTTCAAGTAACATTATGTCTGAAGTTATGGACGTTAGCAAATTTGGTCTTTTATTTGCGGGTGCTCAGAAAAACGTTGGACCTGCAGGTGTTACAATTGTTATTATAAGAGAGGATTTAATTGGCGAGCCTATGGAAAAAACGCCTACTATGCTTACTTATGCTACTCATTCGAAAGCTAATTCTCTTTACAACACTCCTCCTTGTTTTTCTATTTACGTTGCAAAACTTGTTTTTGAATGGATTAAAGAAATGGGCGGAGTTGCCGGTATTCAGAAAATTAACGAAGAAAAAGCCGGTATCCTTTATGATTTCCTTGATGCTTCAAGATTGTTTAAAGGAACTGTTGTTCCAAAAGACCGTTCTTTGATGAACGTTCCTTTTGTTACTGACAGCGATGAAATTAACGCAAAATTCATTAAAGAAGCTACTGCAAACGGTTTTGTTAATCTTAAAGGTCATCGTACAGTTGGCGGTATGCGTGCAAGTATTTACAATGCTATGCCTATTGAAGGTGTTCAAAAGCTTGTTGACTTTATGAAGAAATTCGAAAGCGAAAACTAAAACTTTTTTTGCTTGTTTATTACAGCTTGATTTTTGAAAATTTATACGGCTCATTGCTCTTCTTTGGGCAGAGCCGTTTTTATTACAGTTTAATTTTATTTTTAAAGGAGATAATACTAATGTATAAAGTTTTGACTTTGAACAAAATTTCAAAATTTGGTTTGGAGAAACTTCCAACCGATGCTTATTCTGTTTCTGACGAAGAAAAAAATCCGGACGCCATTCTTTTGAGAAGTTTTAAGATGCACGATATGGAACTTCCTAAATCTTTACTTGCTGTTGCAAGATGCGGTGCGGGAGTTAACAACATTCCTCTTGACAAATGTGCTGAAGAAGGCGTTGTTGTTTTTAACACACCGGGTGCTAACGCAAACGCTGTTAAAGAGCTTGTTTTAACTGCTTTATTAATTTCTTCACGTAAGATTGTTGACAGTTATAACTGGGCTCAATCTTTGAAAGGAACAGAGGGTGTTGCTGCTGCTGTTGAAAAAGGAAAATCTCAATTTGCAGGCCCTGAAATTACAGGAAAGACTTTAGGTATTGTTGGTCTTGGTGCTATTGGTGTTCTTGTTGCAAACGCTGCGGTTGCTCTTGGTATGAGTGTTATTGGTTATGACCCTTATCTTTCTGTTAACGGAGCTTTAAAGCTTGACGGTTCTGTTAAATATACTGCAAACCTTGATGATATTTATGCAAACAGCGATTACATTACTGTTCACGTTCCTCTCAATGCGGACACAAAAGAGATGTTCTGCAAAGAAAGCTTTGCGAAAATGAAAGACGGCGTTCGCATTATTAACCTTGCAAGAGGCGAACTTGTTAATGTTTCTGATATGAAAGCGGCTTTGGCTGAGGGAAAAGTTGCTCGTTATGTTACTGACTTCCCGAACGAGGAATCTGTTGGTGTTGAGGGCATTATTACTTTACCTCATCTTGGTGCTTCAACTCCTGAAGCTGAGGACAACTGTGCTGTTATGGCTGCCAACGAAATGCGTGAATATCTTGAAAACGGAAATATTATCAATTCTGTTAATTATCCGGCTTGTTCTTTGCCTAAATCTGACAAAGAGAGAGTTTGTATTCTTTACAAAAATTCAGCTGATATTGCTGGAAAGATTACTTCTGTTTTTGGCGACAAAAACGTTACTATTGACAATATGATTAGCAAGAGCAGAGGAGATTTTGGTTATTCAATTATCGATGCGGACGGTGCAGGAAATGCTTCTGATGCTGTTTCGGAAATTGACGGTGTTATTAAAGTTAGAGTTATAAAATAATTTATAAAGTGAATTTTTTTGATAGCCGCATAATTTGTCGTGGTTGATGTTACAATTATGCGGTTGTTATTTTATACAAATTTTATTTGGGAGGAAAAGTTTATGTCGATTGTGAGACCTTTTAAAGCCATTAGACCGAAAGAGGATTTTGCAAAGAGGGTTGCCGCTTTGCCTTATGATGTTATGAACAGTGATGAAGCGAGGGAGGCGGTTGTTGGCAACCCATATTCTTTTCTTCACGTTGATAAGGCGGAGATTGACCTTGAAAGAGGGATTGACCTTTATGACGCAAGAGTTTATCAAAAGGCTTCGGAAAATCTTGAAAATATGATTTCTGACGGTGTTTTTATTCAAGATGACGAGCCGAAATTTTATATTTATATGTTGACTATGAACGGAAGAAGCCAGACAGGTCTTGTTGGCTGTACTTCAATTGATGAATATTTGGACAACAAGATTAAAAAGCACGAACTTACAAGAGCGGACAAAGAAGAAGACAGAATTCGTCACGTTGACACTTGCAACGCAAACACAGGGCCGATTTTTCTTACTTACAGAGCGAAAGACGCAATTACTGAAATTATTGAAAGCGAGAAAAAGGCGAATGCTCCTGTTTACGATTTTGTAGCTGATGACGGCATTTCGCATACGGTTTGGGTTATAAACTCTTCAGAAGTTATTGCGAAGCTTGGAGAGGCATTTAAGGCGGTTTCTGCACTTTACATTGCTGACGGACACCACAGAAACGCTTCAGCCGTTAAAGTTGGGCTTAAAAGAAGAGCGGAAAATCCGAATTTTGACAAAAACGACGAATTCAATTTTTATTTATCCGTTTTATTTCCGGACAACGAGCTTCACATTATGGACTATAACAGAGTTGTTAAGGACACAAACGGGCTTTCCGGCGATGAATTTTTTGCGGAGATTGAAAAGAAATTTGACGTTATTGCGTGTGACGAAAATAATTCACCGTTTAAGCCTTTGGAAATTCACACTTTTGGAATGTATTTTGACGGAAAGTGGTTTTTACTTAGAGCGAAGCCGGAAATTATTTTTGATGATGACCCTGTTTTATCGCTTGACGTTTCGATTTTGCAGAACGAAATTTTGAGCCCGATTTTGAACATTGGAGACCCGAGAACCGACAAAAGGATTGATTTTGTTGGCGGGATTAGGGGGCTTTCGGAGCTTGAGAGGCGAGTTAATTCAGGCGAGATGAAAGTTGCTTTTTCGATGTTTCCGACGACTATGGGGCAACTTATGAACATTGCGGATTCGGACAAAATTATGCCACCGAAGTCGACTTGGTTTGAGCCGAAACTTAGAAGCGGGTTATTTATTCACAGACTTTAAAAAAAATTGTGGACAAGCTTTTTTTAAAAAATTGATTTATCCACAAAAGGCGAATAGTTATTTACATTTTTATTGTTTTCAAAAAAATTCCTGAATAGCGATTTTTATTTATGCAGATAATAATTTTGCAACAAAAATTGCTTGAAAGGAGTTTTTTTATGACTAAATTTACAACGGGGCTTATTGCCGGAGGGATTATTGGTGCTGTTGGGCTGACTTATGCACTTAGCGACAGAAAGACAAGGCAGAAGTTTGTTCACAACGGGAAGAAGATGATTCACAAGGCGGAGGACGTTATGGATATGGTTGATTGAGATACGTGAGCTTTTTGGGAAAGTTATGAGGAGAGTTTAAAGCATTTTAAGATTTTATTTAAGGGGCTTGATTTTGGACAGCTTAAAGGGGCGTGAAATTATTTCATGCCCCTTTCGTTATATTTATGGGTGTGAGGGTTTACTTAGTGTATAAGGTTACTTTATTTTTGCCTGTGTTTTTGCTTACGTACATTGAGTCATCGGCACGTTCGATTACATCATTTGGGTTTGAGTCAGTTTTTTTAAATCTTGAGATGCCGATTGATATTGTTACTTTTATGTTATGTTCGGGGGTTACGACAGTTAGATTTTCAACGGAAGCTCGTATTTTTTCTGCTACCATTAGGGCAGAATTTATATTTGTATACTTAAAGAATACAATAAATTCTTCTCCTCCCCAACGAGCGACAATATCTTCTTTTCGTACACAATTTTTTACAGTTTGGGCAACATTTGTTAAAACTGCATCACCGGCAGAGTGGCCATAGGTGTCATTTACTTTTTTGAAATTGTCTATATCGAAAAGCATTAACGAACTTGAAAGCTGGCCGTCTATGAAATTTTGGAACACAGGGGTCATTTTTTCAAGCAGATATTTTCGATTGTAGCATTTTGTTAATGAATCGGTTTGCGATATTAGTTGCAGGTGTTTATATTTTTTGTCATTTTCCAATTTTTCTGTTAGATACTTGTCTTCCAATTTTTTATAATAGAGCGATTCTATATAGCACAAAAACAGAAAAAGCACAATTATTGCGAAAATCATTATTTCAAGGAACATTGATATTGTTTCTTGATTTTTCAGCCCGAGTGTTTCGATATATTCTTCGGACTGGGCATTTACGTCTTTATCGAGGAAGCAAGCTGTTACTATTAAATTCATACTTGGAATGTAACGGCTGTAGAACGTTCGTTTTGTTGAAGAGGATATTTCAGCGTCATAGAAGATTTCGGAACCGGCGAACGTTTGATTTTCTTGCAATGCTTTTAACGTTTCGTATGATGGTGAATAGATTTTTGAAAGCGGAATTGACTTATCGTAATAGGAGTAGGTTCCGTTTTTTTCGCTATGTTTTGAGCTGTAGAGCGTGTAGACCGAAATATCGTTGTCATCGAAATTCATCAATTTTTGGACATAGACTTCGGCTGTATCTTCGAGTTCGACTATTTGAGTTATTAATTTGACCACATACAATTCGATTTTATCGGTTGGTATTGTGGTTGCATTTTCGAAGTTAAGATTTACAGCTTTACATATACTTTCAACGTATATTTGGATATTTTTTTTCGTATCGGAATAGAGTGTGTTATAATTTATATTTTTAATGTTATCCTTACTTGAGTTTGTTGTGAAAAGGATTATTGATGTGAAGGAAGCGGAAATCATTAAAAATATAATGAACAGAATTATATAAAATTTATATCTTAAATTTCTCATTATTTTAGCTCTTTTCGTGATATGGTTTAAGATTTTTTATTATACTTGTTATTGCCTTAAATTATAACATTACAGCAATATTTTAACAAGGAGATTTTTAATTTTTTGTTTAATTTTTCAAACTTTTTTATTTTTTTATTTGGGGAAAAGAAATTTTTTGAAATTTTTTTTGAAAAATTTCAAAAAGGTATTGCATTTTTAAAAAAGTTATGTTATAATTTATTCGTTTGGAGAAGTACTCAAGTGGCTGAAGAGGCTCCCCTGCTAAGGGAGTAGGTCGTTCACGCGGCGCGAGGGTTCAAATCCCTCCTTCTCCGTTATTTTTATTTCGGCGGAATAATCTGTTTTTTTTAAACAGATTATTCCGCCGAAACTATTTCAGCGATATTTTTTTATTTTTGTTATGAAATTCAGAGCTTCGTTCAAATTATCGGCGGGTATTTCTTGCCGTAGAGCCTTTTTTATTACTTCTATATAGCTGTTTGGGATATTTATTTCCAAGCCGTCTTTTTCTGAGTTACTATTTCCTGCGAGCCAATCCAAACTGACCATAAAATAATCGGCGAGATTTTTTGCTGATTCAAGCGTTGGATCTACCAAATTTCTTTCATATTTTGATATTGTTGATTTTGTTGTTCCAACGGCAAGAGCGATTTCATCTTGCGTTTTTTGCTTACTTTTTCGCAAATAGCATATTTTCTCTCCAAACGTATCCATAATAGTACCTCCTCATTATATTTTTTATAACCACTATATACTATTATAATATAAAATATCATTTTGTAAACAAGAAAGTTTCAAAAATTATTTATTGTATTAAAAAATGGTTGACAAAGAGGATATTAAATTATATAATTTAGTATCATATATGAAACAAAATTGTTTTCTATAGTTCAACAAACGATTTTGGTTAATTTTTTTTTGGGGGTGTTGAAGTTAGATGGAGGCTGACTTTCAAAGCGAAATTTTATATGAAAAGGCGAACTTTTTGAAGCGAGAGCTTAATTATCTTGACAAACTTATTTTAAAGAAAAGGAAAATTTCTTTTGAGGAGCTTAAAAGAAACAAAGAGATTTTAAAGCTTAGGAGGAGAGCGGAAGAAGTTATTGATGACAGTTATCAATTTAAGATTATTTCTGACAAAATCAGGCGACTTGAGGAGAGTTCTCTTAATTTTGAAGATTTTGATGCGATTTACAGAATTAGGGACAAAATTAGAGACGAGATTGATTCAATTCTAATTGAGATTTACGAGAAAAAGGCGGAATAATTTTTTTGACGGGGCGATTTTATTTACGATTTTTTATTTAGGGAGGTTTTAATTATGAGCGAGCACGAAAAAAAGATTAAGCACATTCTTTCTGTTTGGGGGAACGCCGAGGAAATTTGCAAAGAAAAGAGAGAGCGAGTTTTTGAACTTCGCAAGCTTTGCGATGATGCAGGAGAGATTAACGGAATTAAGATTTCGGATATGCCGAAGCAAAAGAAGATTTCTTCTCACGTTGAGAATTCTGTTATTAAGACAATTGACGTTTATGAAAAGACTATTTTCAAGCTTGAGCAAGATATTAAGCGGATTTTGCAGACGAAAGCTTATATTGACAGTGTTATTTCTTTTTTTGAAAGCGACGAAAAGAAGATTATTACACTTAGGTATCACGAGGGCTTAAGCTGGGACTATATTCCGGAGATTATTCACAAAAGCAGAATGCAATGTTTTAGAATTCACAACAAAGTTATTGAGAAGCTTAGGGGCGAGGGCATTATTGAGGACATTGTTTCATAATTTTACGTTACTTTATGTTACTTTTATGTTATTTTTTGTTATTCGATGTTATTTTATGTTACAGTATTTTATGATATAATGCAATTAAGTTAAAGTTTAAAAATTACATACAATTTTTTTAATCAAGAAGCGGGAATTTTATTTTATTGATTAAAAAGTTTTACAAAACCGATTTTAATCCGAAGGCGAAATGCTTTTGGATTTTTTTATTGGGATTTTAAAACGAGTTTATTTTTATTGGGGGGATTTTATTGAATAAAAAACTTAACGAAAGGCAGAAGAGAGCTGCTGATTTTTTTATTGAGCTTGGAAACAAGACTCAAGCACTTATCAAGGCGGGGTATAGCAAAAAGACTGCGAGCGGGGCTTGCACGAATTTTTTTGAACAGGAAGCTGTTAAGAAATATGTTGAAGAAAGGCTCAAACTTCTTGACGAAGAGCGGATTGCTTCTGCAAGGGAAGTTATGCGATATCTTACATCTGTTATGCGAGGGGAGGAGACAGAGCAAGTTATTGTTGTTGAGGGCGAGGGAGACGGTGTTACTTGTGCGAGAAACATTGAAAAGGGAATTCCGGCGAAAGACAGGATAAAGGCGGCGGAGCTTCTTGGAAAGAGGTTTGGCATTTACACAGACAAGGTTAAAGTTAGCGAAGGTATTTCTATTGTTATTAAGGAAGATGTCAATGAATGAGTTTCAGGAGATTTCTTTACAGGAGATTATTGGGAAAGGTTATGCTGATTTTTGGAATTTCAGAGGGCGTTATCGCATTTGCAAAGGCAGTAGAGCGAGCAAAAAGAGCAAGACAACCGCATTAAACTTTATTTTTCGCATTATGAAATTCAGAAATTCGAATTTACTTGTTGTTAGAAAAGTTTTTTCAACTTTAAAGGACAGTTGCTTTTCCGAACTTAAATGGGCGATTTCGAGGCTTGGTGTTGAAGATTTATGGGAGACGAAGTTATCGCCTTTGGAGATGATTTATAAGCCAACGGGGCAGAAGATTTTTTTTAGAGGGCTTGACGACCCTTTAAAGATAACTTCCATTACTGTTGGCAGTGGTGTTTTATGTTGGCTTTGGATTGAGGAGGCCTATGAGATTTCGAGCGAGGACGATTTTAATATGCTTGACGAATCCATTAGGGGAGCTGTTCCCGAGGGACTTTTTAAGCAAATTACACTAACTTTAAACCCTTGGAACGAGCACCACTGGATTAAGCGACGTTTTTTTGACATTGAGAAATCCGACGAAATTTTGGCGAAAACGACGAATTATCTTTGCAACGAATTTCTTGACGAAAGCGACCTTAAAGTTTTTGAGAATATGAAGAAAGCGAACCCGAAGAGGTACAAAGTTGCGGGGCTTGGAATGTGGGGGATTTCGGACGGTCTTATTTTTGAAAACTGGGAGGAGCGAAATTTTGACATTTTTGAAATTTCTCAAAGAGCGGGAATCAGGAGTGCTTTTGGACTTGATTTTGGATATACGAACGACCCGACGGCTTTTTTTGCTGCTTTTGTTGATTTAGAGCGAAAGGAGATTTTTGTTTTTGATGAGATTTACAAAAAGGCACTTACCAACGTTATGATTTTTGACGAGATTTACGAAAGAGGTTTTTCGAAAGAGAAGATTATTGCGGACAGTGCGGAGCCGAAATCGGTTGAGGAGCTTAGGGAGCTTGGGCTTAAAGGGATTAAGAGTGCGAGAAAAGGGCGGGACAGCGTTTTAAACGGCATTCAATTTATTCAAGGGTTCAAGATTTTCATTTTACCGAAGTGCACCAATTTTATTACTGAGATTAGCAATTACTGTTGGAGCAAGGATAGATTTGGGAACGTTATTAATTTACCCATTGATGATTTTAATCATCTTATGGACGCTATGCGGTATGGGGTTGAGGAATTTTTGAGAGGGGAAGTGTTTAGTTTTGAGTGAGGGGGGAGTTTTTTAGAAATCGGGAGTTTGTTTTTGGGGGAAAGGGGAGTTTTTTTGGGGGATATGTATTTTGCTTTGGGGGTTTTGGGGAGAGGGATTATTTTTGAAAGGAGGTGTTTTACGTGTTATTTTCGGGAAAAGAGACAGTTAATGTTATTGAGAAACTTAAATTTGACAGTTATGAAGAGGATTTTTACAGTTTTATTGAGAGAGAGATTGACAGATTTAAGGGGTCGAAGAAAAGGCAAGATATGCTTACAGGGGAGAGATATTACAACGGAGTTCACGACATTATTTTCAGAAAGCGAACCATTATTGGTTCGGGCGGAGAGCTTACGGAGGTTGAAAATTTACCAAACAACCGCATTGTTGATAATCAATATGCAAGAGTTGTTGACCAAAAAAACAATTATCTTTTATCCAAGCCCATTACTTTTAACAGTTGTGACGAGACTTTTTCGAGGTGCATCAAAAACATTTTAGGTGCAAAATTTATGAAAGTTTTAAAAGGGATTGGACAAGACTGTTTCAACTGTGGGGTTGGATATCTTTACATTTATTATGACGATTTTGGCAAGTTGAATTTTAAGAGGCTTACCCCATTTGAAATTTTACCTTTTTGGAAAGACGAAGAGCATTCGATTTTGGATTTTGCTGTTAGAATTTACGAGGTTGAGCAATTTAGTCACAATCATGAAAAAGTTATTGAGAAAGTTGAAATTTATTCTGAGGAAGGGATTGAAAGATTCTTTTTAAAAGGCGGTAAGCTTATTTCGGAGAGCAACGGCATTATTCCATACATCAAATATGGCGACGAGAGTTTTTCTTTTGGCAAAATTCCGATTATTAGTTTTAGGCAGAATGACAGGGAACTTCCACTTATTGGAAGAGTTAAATCACTTCAAGACGCTTTAAACAACGTTCAATCGGACTTTTTGAACAATTTACAAGAGGACGCAAGGAACACTATACTTGTTCTTAAAAATTATGACGGAACGAATCTTGGTGAATTTAGAAAAAATCTTGCTCAATTTGGTGTTGTTAAAGTTAAGAGTGTTGACGGAGCGGACGGCGGTGTTTCTGCACTTAAAATTGACATTGACAGCGACAATTTTAAAACGGTTATTAAACTTTTGAAATCGGCTATTATTGAAAATGCAAGAGGGATTGACTCAAAATCGGAGAAGATGTTTGGCAATTTAAGCAGAATGAACATTCAAAGCATTTACAGCGACATTGATCTTGATGCGAACTCTATGGAGTCGGAATTTAAGGCAGCTTTTGAGGATTTATTTTTCTTTATCAAATTTTTCCTTAAAAACTCCGGCATTGGTGATTTTGATTTTTCTGATGCAGAAGTTATTTTCAACAAAGACATTTTAATTAACGAAACAGAGAGCATTGACAACTGCATAAAATCTTTACAATTGTTATCGAGGGAGAGTGTTATTTCGCAACACCCTTGGGTTGACGATATTTTTGAAGAATTACGAAGGATTAAGGGCGAGGAGGTTTTTAATTATGAAGAAAGAACAACTTTTAAAAATGGGAATTTCGGAGGAGCAAGCGACGGAAATTTTGAAACTGAACGAGGAGAGCGTTTACAAGACGAAAGTTGAGCTTGGTGTTGAAAACGCTCTTATAAAGAGCAAGGCGAGGAACATCAAAGCTGCAAAAGCTCTTATTGATTTTGACAAAATTCAAAACGAGGGCGGGAAGCTTACCGGACTTGAGGAGCAGATTGAAAGTTTGAGAGGCGGGGAGGAAACCGCTTTTCTTTTTGATTGTGATGACGGGAGAAAGGTTTCCGGAGCGAAAGCCGAGGAGGGCAAGGACCGAGGCAAGCCGAAGAATGTTAGAAACTTGACTTATACAGAAATGTGCAAGTTAGGGATTTTTTAAAAGATTGAGGTTGGAGAGGGAAGAGAGGGATTGGGGATTGGTTGGGTTGGTGGAGAGGTTGGAGAGGTTGGAGAGGAAAGTTGGGGGTTGGTTGGGGGTTGGTTGGAGTTGGTTGGAGAGGTTGGAGAGGGAGGTTTGGGGGGGAGAGGTGTTGGAGGTTTGGGGAGTTGGGGGTTGGAGAGGGAAGTTGAGGGGATTGGGGAAGTTGGGGGTTGGTTGGGGGTTGGGTTGGTGGAGAGGGGTTGGGTTGGTGGAGAGGGGTTGGGTTGGTGGAGAGGGTTATTTTTACAAAGAATTCAAAACAAAAACAATTTATTTTATTTAGGAGGAATTTTTTATGGCTAAATTTGACAGTAAGAGTTTTAATCCACAAGCTTTTGGTAAATATGTTGAGATTTTACCGAAGACGAAGAAGAACGAGCTTATTAACAGCAGAGTTTTAAAGGGAAACAATGAGATTAGAGATGCTTTCAGTTCTCAGACGGGAACGAGCTATGCGATTTTACCGATGTATGGCAGAATTGGCGGAGACGTTTTAAATTATGATGGTCTTACCGACATTTCAGCGGAAAGCACTTCTTCTTTTGAGCGAGGCGTTGTTGTTATTGGTCGTGCAAAGGCATGGCTTGAAAAGGACTTTTCGGAAGATGTTACCGGAGGGGCGAAATTTATGGACAATGTTGCTGTTCAAGTTTCCGATTATTTTGATGATGTTGACCAAAAGACAATTCTTTCGATTTTGAAAGGCATTTTCAGCATGACGGGAGCGGAAAACTTAGAATTTGTTAATGGTCACACATTTGACATTTCAGCGAACGATGACGAAAGCGGTTTTGCGGGAGCGACTACTTTAAACAACGCCATTCAGAAAGCGAGCGGAGACAACAAAAGCAAATTCAGTGTTGTTATTATGCACAGTGCAGTTGCCACAAATCTTGAAAATCTCAATCTTTTAGCGTATTTAAAGCAGACGGACAAATTTGGTATTCAACGTGATTTAAGCTTAGCATCTTGGAACGGCAGAATTGTTCTTATTGATGACGATATGCCGGCGGAGGAAAAAGGCGATTACACCGAGTATACTACTTATATTTTAGGTGACGGGGCTTTTGACTATGAAGAGATTGGGGCGAAAGTTCCTTTTGAGATGCACCGAGACCCTAAAACCAAAGGCGGGCAAGACACTCTTTTTGCAAGAACGAGAAAATGTTTTGCTCCTTTTGGTATTTCTTATTTGAAAGCGAACCAAAAGAGTCTTTCTCCGACGGACGACGAGCTTGCTGACGGAAGCAACTGGGAGCTTGTGAACAATGGTGTTAGCGGAAGTGGCAAGGAATATATTGACCACAAGGCTATTGCGATTGCGAGGATTATTTCGAGAGGATAAGGGTTGAGGGGAGTTATTGGAAGTTGGGAGTTTGTTTTGGGGGGAGGGGGGAGGTTTTTGGAAATCTAAGTTTAGGAAGTTTAAGGGAATTTCGATTTCCACTTGGTTGCATAGGCGAGCAGTAAAGCGAAGCTTTACGACCAGTATTTAGCGCCCCTTAGGGTTGGAAGTTTGAGGGAAATCTGTGTTTTGGGGGGAGGGGGGAGGTTTTTGGAAATCCTAATTTGGAGGGAGGAGGAGGTTTTTGGGGGATATATTTTGAGGAAGAAAGGGGGATTTTTTTGACTGAGAAAATTATTTCAAGGCTTGGGCAATTTGGAATATCGGTTTCTGTTGACGAGAGAAGTTTTATTGTTTTTGAAACTGAGAAAGTTTGCGAATTTATTGAAGCTTTTTGCAACATTTCAGAGATTTGCGAAGAACTTGAAAAAGTTATTATTGAGCGGGTTTGCGGGAATTTTTTGTTTTTTTTGAAAAATTCGGGCAGGCTTGACGGTTTTGACGAAGAGGGATTTGTTAAGGAAATTCTTGAAGGTGATGTTAAAGTTGTTTTTGACGAAAATTCAGTTTTAAGCCCAGAGCAAAGGCTTGACAGAGCGATTGATGCACTTTGTTCGTATGGTGGAGACATTTTACTTTCCAAGAGGTGTATTATTTGGTGAGAGCGATTGACAAAATTTTAAAAAGGCTTTTTAACGGCACTTGTGATGTTATTGAATTTTTGGAAAAAAAAGATAAATTTGGCATTATCCAATTTTCGGAAAAAGTTGTTTTACGAGATATTCCTTGCAGAATTTGCTATAAAAAGGTTAATTCTGCTGTTAAAGGAAAAGCTTCGGACTATGTTACCCAAACTGTTACTTTAATTATTGACAGAGACATTGATATTAAAAACGGTTCAATCATTAAAGTTTTTCAAAACGGAAAAGAAGTTTTTTATCAAAAAACGGGCGAAGCGGCTGTTTACGAAAGTCACAGAGAGATTAACATGGTTTTGAGAGATAATTTTTCATAATATGGCGACTGATTTTAGGGAGGGAGATTTTTGGGAGACAAAGATTTTTGCAGTGAAAATGGGAAAGAGACTCAAAAGATTATTGGTGGGATTGCGAAGCGTATTTTTGATGAATTTAATTCGGAGGCGGTTATTTATTCGGAGGAGGTTATGCAAGGATTCAAGCAACCTTGTTTTATTATTAAGCTAATCAAATCGGAATGTTTAAGCGGAATTGGGGGGCGAAAGAAATTCATCAATTCTTTTGTTATTCGATATTTCCCCAAAAAGAGTTTACGAAACGAAGATATGGAGAATGTTTCGAAGCGACTTTTCAATTGTCTTGAATTTATTGATGTTGGGAGAGTTATTCGGGGGACGGATATGCGAACCGAGAAAGGGAGTTCTGTTGTTTTAAACGGGCTTAGCAACAATTATGAAAACGGTGATGGTATTCTCAATTTTTACATTAACTATAATTTCCACGAGATTTTCATTGAAGATTGTGATTTTATGAAAAATTTGAAGCAAATCGGCGGAGTTTGAGGCGAAGATTTTTTTAATTGAAGTTAGCAATTAGGCATTGATTTAAAGAAAGGAGCGACACTTTTGGAAAAAGAAGAGAGAGACTGCGAAGAAACTTTTTCGAAAGAAAGTTTTTTGAGGAGCAAAGAATTCAAAAACAGGCGAGACCTAATCAAAGTTTTACTTGATGATGGGAGTTTTTACAGCAAGAGAGAGGTTTTAAAGATTATTTCTACATACTTAAAAAGGAGAGGATTTTAAATGGCAGCGGGAGGAAGTTTTACAATATACAACAAAGTTTTACCGGGGGCATACATTAATTTTATTTCAAAAGCGAGGGCTTTGGGCACTCTTGGTGAGCGAGGGATTTTAGCTATGCCATGGTATGGTGATTTTGGCAAAGTTGGCGAAATTATTGAAATAAGCTCGGAAGATTTTCAAAAAGACTGCGTTAAAATTTTGGGGCACAATTATTCAGACAATTGTATGTTACCTTTGAGGGAAGCTTTTAAGGGTGCGAGTGTTGTTAAACTATTTCGTGTTGGCGGAGGAAAGAAAGCATCTGCCACGAGCGGGGCACTTACTGTTACAGCCTTACACGAGGGCATTAGGGGAAACGACATTAAAATTGTTATTTCAGCGGACGTTGACGGTGGATTTAACGTTTCAACATATCTTGACGGATATTTACGAGACAGCCAAAACGCTGTTTCGATTGAGGGACTTTTAAGCAACGATTTTGTTGAATTTTCCGGAAGCGGGAAACTTTTGGCGAATGCGGGAATTACTCTTTCGGGCGGTGAAAACGGGGCATCTTCGGGCGAGGACTATTCCGGATTTTTAGACGCAATTGAGCGAGAGGAATTTACAACTATTATTTATCCGGGTGACGACGAAGTTACGAAAAGTCTTTTTGCGGAATTTACAAAAAGGCTCAGAGAGGAAGAGGGATATAAAGTTACTTGTATTCTTCATGATTTTGCGGCGGATTTTGAGGGTGTTATTAACGTTTGCAGTGAATGTTTTGAGAAGAGCGGAGCGGACAAAAACTCACTTGTTTACTGGGTTGGCGGAAAAACTGCCGGAGCGGAAGTTAACGAAAGTCTTACGAACGCAATTTACGATGGTGAGCTTGAGATTTCTTCAAGCTACAAAAAATCGGAATTAAAGGAAGCTATTTCAGAAGGAAAGTTCATTTTTTATGGAGACAAAAGCGATTTTAGAGTTCTCAAGGACATCAACAGTTTTATTAGTTTTTCTTTAGAGAGGGGCAGAGATTTTTCGAACAACCAAATTATTAGGGTTTTGGACGCTGTTGCGAACGATACGGCTCGTATTTTCAGTGATTTTTATTTAGGAAAGTGTCAGAACAACGATTTGGGGCGAGAGCTTTTCAAGACAGAGCTTGTTAATTATCACAGCAAGCTTATGGCCATTGGGGCTATTGAGAATTTTATTCCCGAGGACATTTCTGTTTTGGCGGGAGACGAAAAAGGCGATGTTATTGTTAATGAGTATATTGAGCCTATTGGGGCGATGGAGAAGTTATATATGACATGTGTTGTTGAGTAGGAGGGGAGTTTTTGGGGGAGCTGTAGTTTGGGAGGTTCAAGGGGATTTCTATTTCCCTTTGGTTGCATAGGCGAGCAGTAAAGCGAAGCTTTACGACCAGCCACTGCACCCCAGAGGTGGGAGAGTTTGGGGTTGTTAGGTGGTTTTGGTGGAAAGGAAGTTTTTTGAAATTGGCGATTTTAGGGCAAGAATTGAAACATTGAAGTGATTTAAGGTTAGAGAAGATTAATTAAAAACGGAGGGATTTATTTATGGCTACTTTAAAAGCGTGGGACGCTATTAACGGTGCGGCGGGAACTTGCACCGCAAAAATCGATTCAAAAACGGAAGATATGATTTATGTTAAGAACATTAGGGCGAGAGTTGAGAAGAAGAAGAGCGAGATTAAAGTTCTTGGGCAGACCGGAGCGAAGCACAAGGCGAACGGTTGGAAAGGCACAGGAACGATGACTATGTATTATGCGACAAGTCTTTTTAGAAGTATGATGAAAGAATACATCAGCAAAGGCATTGACACATATTTTGAGCTTACCATTGAGAATAACGACCCATCGAGCGACATTGGCAAGCAAATTATTATTTTAAAGCAAGTTAACATTGACAATGTTGACATTGCGAAGCTTGACATTAATTCTACCGAGCTTGACGAAGAGATTGATTTTACTTTTAATGATGTTGAAGTTAGAAGAGAATTTGACCAAGTTGAGGGGGAATAATTTTATGACACTTCAGCAATTTTTAAATCAAAATACTGTTGAGGGGATTTTCAAAGAAGTTATTGTTTCGGACAGGTTTAGAGACGAAAGCGGTGAACTTTTCAAATTTAAAATAAAGGCTATGACCCAAAGTTCTTTTGAGGACATTAAGAAAAGGGCATCTTTTGAATTTAAAGGTGGGATTGACGAGGATTTTTTAAATTGTCTTATTGTTATTGAAAACACGATTGAGCCATCTTTCAAGGATTCGGAAAGTCTTTCTCTTTTGGGCTGTTCTTCTGCAAAGCAATATTTAAACAAAGTTTTACTTTCCGGCGAGATTTCTTTTCTTGCTGAAGAAATTATCAAGCTTAGCGGTTTTGACAGAGGGATTGAGGAGCTTGCGGAAGACGTAAAAAACTGATTTACGAGGGCGATTTTGACACAAATTACGCATTTTTCGCCCTCATTAAATTTCATATTTTACCGAGGGATTTTATTTCTATGGACCTATTTGAAAAAGCAGTGGTTATTGCTTTTATTGACGAATTTATTTCTTATGGCGAGGAGCTTTGAAAGGAGACGGTGTTATTTACGAATTTAGATTTCACTATGACAATGATGAGGGGAGCATGATTGTTTTACCTTTAGCTCCCGAATTTCTTAAAACCCACGAAAAAAGTCTTAACAAGACTGTTGAACTTATTTCCGGCGGGGAATTTAACATTTTACGTGGACTTGCTTTAAGGGATTTAAGTTTTAAATTTCTTTTACCGAAAGACAATGTTTTGACGGAAATTCCCAATTCGGAATTTCACGAACCGATTTTTTATCTTGCCAAGTTTAGAGAATTTATTGCAAACAAAAAGCCGGTTCGTTTTACAATTATTAGGCACTTACAGAATGGAGGAACTCTTTTTGCCGGAAATTTACTTGTTTCTTTTGAGGATTATGAAGTTCTTGAAAACGGGGGCGAAGAGGGTGATTTTTGGGTTTTAATCAGACTTAAAGAGTATATTTGATGTTGGTTGGGGAGAGGGAGAGGGGGGAGGAGAGGTTTTGGGGGGAGAGGCTTGGAGGGTGAGGGATTTTTTGGAGGGAGATTTATGGAGATTGGAATTTTTGTTTCAAGCGGGGGAAAAGTTTTTGATTTGACGAACGCTTGTATTGACGAAGTTATTTTGACAAGTTTTTCTGTTGGGAAAGCATCTTCTCTTGAATTTAGGGTTGGCAGAGGGTTTGGCAAAAGTTTTGAATTTTTTGAGGGGGATTGCGTTAAGCTCATTGTTGACGAAAAAGTTTTATTTTTGGGATATATTTTTTCAAAAGAGAGAACATCGGAGCATATTATTACTGTTTGTGCATATGACCAACTTAGATATTTGAAGAACAAAGACACTTACAACTACAGTTATAAAACCGCATCGGACGTTGTTAAGATGATTGCGACGGATTTTAAGCTTAAAACGGGGGAAATTGACAATTCGGGATTTATTATTGCGAGCAGAATTGAAGAGGGGAAATCGCTTTTTGACATTATTTTGAATGCGGTTGATTTGACCTACAAAAACACAGGAAAATATTTTATTCTTTTTGACGATGCGGGGAAGCTATGTTTTAAAAATCAACAGAATTTGAAACGTTCTTTTATAATTTCGCCACAAGACGGGAGCGTTGTTGATTTTTCTTGCAGAACGGACATTGACAGCGAAACTTTTACGAAAGTTAAGCTTTACCAAAGAAACAAGAAAAAGCAAATTAACAAAGTTTTTTCAATTTCTGACAATTCAAGTGTTGATAAATTTGGCGTTTTACAATATTTTGAAAAGGTTCCTTATGAATACAATGATTTTCAAGTTAGGGAATATGCGAAATCCATTTTGGAGAGTGGGAGCAAAAGAAAGAGAGTTTTTTCTGTTAAATGTTTGGGATTTGGCAACGGCGAAGCGACCATTCGGGCGGGAAACGGTGTTTTTATTAAAAATCTTGATATTGGTGATGAAATTATTTTTGATACAGTTTTTATTTCGAAATGCGTTCACACTTTTAGGGGTTGCGAGCACATTTTGGATTTAACATTTGAGGGGTGATTGATATAGTTGAATACATAAAAGAGATTTGTTTGCAAGCCCTTGAAAATTTGACTTTTTCCGACATTGTTTTTGGCGAGGTTATTTCTGAAAATCCGATTTCCGTTAAGATAAGCGACAGACTTATTTTAAACGAAGAGCAACTTATTTTTTCGAGAAATGTTACCGATTTTGTTTTTGAAGAGCGGAGGAAGCCGTTATTTCCAAACGACATTTCTCTTGAAAACGAAGATTTTGAAAAACGAGAGAAAGTTATTGTTTACAATCATCTTAAAGCGGGCGAGAAAGTTATTTTAATTAAAGCTTTTGGCGGACAGCTTTACTTTATTGCGGACAGAGTTTGGGGGGACGGCATATGATTCCCACAAGTTTTAGTGATTTTGAGAAAAGTGATTTTTTTGATGAGCAAACTTCTTTAACCTATGAAATTAAGAAAGAGGAGGAGCGAATTAGGGAATATATTGACGGGATTGATGCTGTTTGTCAAAGTGTTTACAAAATTCTTATGACGGAGAAGGGGAAGTTTGAAATTTATGATGAAGATTTTGGCATTTCTCTTGACGACCTTTTTGGAAAGAGCATTGCTTACATTGAATGCGAGCTTCCTGTTAGAATTTCCGAAGCTTTACTTTTTGACGAGAGAATTTTAAAAGTTTTTGATTTTTCTTTTTCCCACTTGAAAGAAAAGGGTGTTATCTTGACAAAATTTTTTATTGAAACGATTTTTGGAGAAACCCTTTTTGATTTGGAGGTGAATATTTAATGTTTGAGAAGATGACATTTGATTACATTTTGAACAGAGTTTTGAAAAATATTTCTAACGATGTTGACAAAAGAGTTGGTTCGATTATTTATGATGCGGTTGCTCCTTGTTGTTTGGAGATTTCCAAGCTTTACGAACACATTGACGATGTTTTGAACGAAACTTTTGCGGATACGGCGAGCAGGGAATATCTTATTCGGAGGGCGGAAGAAAGGGGAATTTCGCCGAAAGAAGCTTCGGCAGCGGTTGTTTTGGCGGAATTTAACAAAGATGTTCCAACGGGTTCGAGATTTTTTATTGACGGAATTACTTATTATGTTAGCGAAAAAGTTCGAGACGGTTTTTTTAAAATGATTTGCGAGACAAAAGGTTCGGAGGGGCACAGACATTTTGGGTCTTTGTTACCCCTTGAAAACATTGAGGGGCTTGAAAGTGCAAAGATTGTTGATGTTATTGTTTCGGGCGAGGACGAAGAGGATACGGAAGTTTTCAGAAAGAGATATTTTGAGAGTTTTTCGGCTTTGGCTTTTGGCGGAAACAAAAAGGATTATATTGAGAAAATTAATCTTATTTCGGGTGTTGGGGGTTGCAAAGTTTTTCCTGCTTTTTATGGCGGGGGAACGGTTAGGCTTGTTATTATTTCTTCGGGATATTCCAAGATTTCCGATGAATTTGCAAAGCAGATTAAAGAAGAGGCTGACCCTTTTAACAATTCCGGCGAGGGTGTTGGATTTGCTCCGATTGGGCATAAGGTTTTTGTTGAGAGCGTTTTGGAAGTTCCTGTTTCTGTTGACATTTCTCTTGAAATTTCTGACGGGGGAGATTTTAGTTATATTTACAAAAACGCTGTTGAAAAAATTTCCGAATATTTTTTTAAACTTTCAAAAGACTGGGCGAACTGTGAAAAAACCGAAGTTGTTGCTATGAAGATTGGAACGGAGGTTTTTGACATAAATGGCGTTAAAAACATTTTAAATGTTTCTCTTGATGACGGCGAGGCTTTTTTGAGCAGGATTTTGAACGAAGATGAAATTCCCGTTATTGGAGAAGTTTTGATTAACGGCGAGGTTTTGGAGGGATTTTAATGCTTTTGGAACACATTCCCGAATTTTTACGAGAGATTATTGAATTTAAAAAATTATTTTCGGCTTTTGACAATGAAATTGAAATTTTGAGCGAAAAGGGCGTAGATGTTTTTGAAAATCAATTTATTTTGTCTTGTCGAAAAGAGGGGCTTTCGAGGTTTGAAAAAATTTTAGGGATTGAAAGCGGAGACGAAACGGATTTTGAGGCAAGGCGGAGAAAGCTTATTTTAAAATTTAACGAAAAGCTTCCGTACACTGTTTTCAGATTTAACGAAAGTCTTAATTTTATTTGTGGAGAGGGCAATTATTTTTTTGTTATTGAGCATAACGAATACACGATTGTTTTAAGAATTTTATTGGACAATTTGGAAATTCTTTCGGAAGTTTCGGCTCTTGTTGACAGAATGAGCCCAGCTAATTTAAAAGTTTTTATTGTTTTATTTAACACACACAGAATTGTTGGAAAGCTTAGCCACAGGGATTTGGCGAAGTTTTCCCACTTGGAAATTTACAGAGAGAACATTTTTGAATGATATTGCACAATTTTGGCAAGGTGATTTTTCTGTATAGTTTTTTTGGACAGAGGTTAATTGTGCGATATTGATTTTGAGTGATGATTTTAGGAGGGATTTTTTGGCTTCGGAAACTACGAATTTTAGATTTAGAAAAGACGGGATTGACGATTTTTACAGCATTGACGTTGTTAATTCCAATCTTGACAAAATTGACGATGCTCTTACTGAAATTAAGAAAATTGCAGAGGACAAGGACGGCGGAAACGCCAATTTTATTGGCGGGGTTGGCATTGGAAAGCTTATTAAAGAGGTTGGAACAAACACTAAGGATTTTAATGAATTTGGTGTTAACACGATTTATAAAATTCAATTTGGTGCGAACGAGAGCCAAAGCGGATTTCACACACCTTTGGGTGACACAGAAACAAAGGCAACGTGGTACAACGTTTTGACTTTTGGAGAACATGACAATCGTATTACGCAGATTGCAACTTTGCCATATTCTCACCAAAGGGAGACATATATTAGATATAAGCACGACAGCAGTTGGAGCGATTGGAAAAAGATTAATGACGGCGGAAATGCGGACACTGTTGATGGAAAGCACGCAAGTGCATTTTCTTTGGCAGGGCACAGCCACAGTTAC
Source organism: uncultured Lachnospiraceae bacterium (assembly GCA_964531385.1). Taxonomy (GTDB): domain Bacteria; phylum Bacillota; class Clostridia; order Lachnospirales; family CAG-274; genus MGBC114079. The sequence goes on from CAZHGC010000021.1 coordinate 21,587, forward strand.
TTACCTCTTTCGGGGGGAACTCTTTCGGGAGCGGTTATTCACGATACTGAAAGTGATATTTATTTTAACGAAAGAGCGAGCGGTTATTCAACTGTTATTGGGTATCGTGACAGCGAGGGGAATTTGGTTACCGGCATTCAAAAAAACCGTAATAATTGCATTAGCATTGGGGCGGGGGCGGTTATTCCGTCACTTATGCACGCAGTTACATCGGAAGTTACGATAACGCCGAACGGGGAGGTTATTGCGGACAATGTTTGTGCAAATTTGAACCGAGTTGCTAAAAAATTTACGGTTACGAAAGGAAGCTGGTTTCGTCTTGCAAGGAACAACAAAAATTCTTGCGGAGGAATTTTTGTTTTAACTGTTGGGAGCGGAGCGAGCTATTCAAGCACAACCGTTTTTTCGGCAACTCAGCAATATTCCACGAATGGAAGCATTAATTGTTTGAGCCATTCTTCATTTAACGTGTGCGTTTCGAAGCTTAGACTTGTTAATCAAGTTGGAAGCTTTGAACAATTTATTGATTTTTATATTGAAGACGGAACAACGGGGCATAACGGTGATTTTGAAGTTCAATTTTTTGGCAAAGGCTGGGTTATTGAAAATTCGATTGTTTCTGCAAACATTGCGGCGGGATATACAACGACCGAATTTGAGTTATAAAATTTTATTTTACGGAGGAGATTTTTTATGAAAAAATATTTTGTTCAAAACGGAAAGGTTATTATTAACAAATACTGTGTTACTTATTCTTATGATGTTGAGAGCGAGAATTTATTGACGAAGTCGGAGGTTTGCCAATATTTGGAGAATGATGATGAGCTTTCGGCGTTGTTGGGTGAGCTTGAAGTTAAGGGGATTGAATATACTGTTACGGAGCTTGAGGTTGCGGGGATTTTGAAATTTGACGGAGTTTTGGTTGGAAGCGAGGAAGAAGCAAGGCGACTTATTGAGCCGACTTTGGAAGAAGTTAAGGCGGACAAAATTTTGGAGATTTCGGCGGTTTGCCAAGAAAAGATTTTTAATGGGGTTGATGTGACGTTGGCGAACGGGGAGACGAAGCATTTTAGCCTTAAAATTGAAGACCAACTTAATTTGAACAGGCTTGCTCTTATTTTTAGAGATGCGAAAGAAGATTGCGGGATTGTTTATCACGCTGACGGTGAGGTTTGTTCGGAGTTTTCGAAAGAGGACTTTTTCAAAATTGTTAATTTGGCTTCGGAATTTATTTCGGAGGAAACGGAAAAGTGTAATAAGTTGATGAAGAGGGTTGAGGAACTTTTGACGGTTGAGGAAGTTTTGAGAGTTGAGTGTATTAGAGGATAGCGGTTAGCGGATAGCTGTTAGTGGGGAGCGGATAGCTATAGATGAAAGTTAATAAAGAACGTTGAGGCATTTGACACAAATTATTTATTGTGATATTGCACAAAGGTGGCAAAAATTACACTGCTGGATATTTGTGCAATATCACATTTTTTTATTATGATTTTTAATTTGGAGGGATTTTATGGATAACAATATTGAGAGCATTAAAATTTTTTTGAGCACTGCATTTGCCGGCGGAGTTTCGCTTATTGGCGTTAGTTTTAAATATATTGTTGTTTTGATTTTGCTTATGTTTGTTGACACAATTTTTGGTTGGATTATGAGCAAGAAAAACGGCGAATGGAAATTATCGACGGCGAAAAGCGGGTTCATTGGCAAAATTATTGAATTGATTTTTGTTGGTGTGTTATATTTGCTTGACTGGATTTTTGAAACGGATTTTCTGAAATATCTGGGGGTTTTTTACTTTGGAATTTGCGAGATTGCGAGTATTGTTGAGAACTACAGCGGTATTAACAAAAATCTTCCAGACGGTTTTACAGAAATTATAAACAAGCTTAAATTTAATTTTGGTAATTTTGCCATTAAAAAAATTTTTGAAAAAATTTTTGATTTTAAAGAAAATGACGATAATTGATTGCAATAAACTTCAATAATTTGGAACAATTTGGATAAATAAAAAAAAGAAGCATTTGGCGAATTAATTTAGTTTTGAACGGCTTTGAAAAAACCGACTACTTTGGGTTATTAATTTGTAAAATTTCGCATAATTATGGAAAAATAAGGTTTGAAAAGTAAAAAAGTGCTACGGGGGGTTTACTATATTGAAAAAAAGTGTATAATTATAGTGACGGCGAAATTTTTGGTTTATAATACTTTTTGTTAATTTAAGTTTATATATTGTTTTTTTGATGCCTATTGTTATGGCGAAAAATTTATTTTTCAAAATTGTCAAATGGAGGTTGAGTTACAATGAATCTTGAAAAAGTCAAAAGGGAATTTGCCGCAAAGAGATGCGAGCAGGTTTTGATTAATTCGGAAAAGGGCAGGAAGGCTTCAATGATTATTGGAAAGCTTATGCAAAATCTTAATGCCGGCGAAAAAAATTTACTTATTGAATACATTGACGAAATTAATTTGGAAAACGCCGATATACAGGAGGAGCTTTATATTGCGGGGTTTGTTGACGGTATAATTATGGCTTCGGAGCATATGGGGAAATTTTTTGAATGATAATTTGTGTGTTGAAAGCGGTGTTACTCTTGTAATGAAAAAAGACAAGTGTTACAATATTTTTAGAAAGTTTTTTAATTTAGATTTTTAAAAATGCGAAAGGAGATTTTTATGGCTAAAGAGATTAAGAAAAGAAGCGAGATTGAGGACAAATTCAAATGGAAAATTTTTGATTTATGCGAAAGCGACGAAAAATGGGAAGAGTTATACACGAAAGCTTTTAAAGAAATTGAGAAAATTATTCAATTTAAAGGGAAGCTTTGCGATGAAAACGGTTTTGGTGAAAGGCTTGCTTCTTGTCTTTTTGCAAAAGACGATGCCGGAAAGCTTGTTGAAACTCTTTATGTTTATGCCAATTTGCGTTCTAACGAGGACAGCACAAATTCGACTTATCAAGCTATGAGCAGCAAAGCTGACAATTTAATTGTTGCTTATTCTTCAGCTTGCTCATTTATTGAGCCGGAAATCCTTTCGGTTTCTGAAGAAGTTGTGACAAATTCTTTATCGGAAACGAACGAATTGAAAATTTATGAGCATTATATAAACGATATTTTGCGTTCGAAAGAACATATTCTTCCGACGGAACAAGAAGATATTCTTGCTCAGGTTTATGAAATTGCTCAGGCACCGGACAATATTTTTGGTATGTTAAACAATGCGGATTTGAAATTTGACGATATAAAAGACGAAAAGGGAAACCTTGTTCCTTTGACTCACGCAAAATATATTTCATATCTTGAATCTTCCGACAGAGAGGTTAGAAAGCAAGCTTTTAAATCTTGTTATTCGGCTTATTTTAAGCAAAAAAACACCATTGCTTCAATTTATTCGGCATCGGTTAAAAAAGATGTTTTCTTTTCGAGAGTTCGAAAATACGGCTCTTCTCTTGAGGCATCTCTTGCGTCAACGAACATACCTGTTGAAGTTTACAAAAATCTTATTGCAACCGTTGACAAATTTCTTCCACTTATGCACAGATATATAAATATTAGGAAGAAAAAACTTGGTTTGGACGAGCTTCATATGTATGATTTATATACTCCGATTGTTGCAAACGCAGACACGAAGATGTCTTTTGAAGATGCAAAAGAGATTGTTTTAAAAGCTCTTTCACCTATGGGCGAGGAATATATTAAGACTCTTAGGGAGGGACTTGAAGGTGGTTGGATTGATGTTTATGAAAACGAAGGAAAGCGAAGCGGGGCTTATGCTTGGGGGGCATATGGTTGTCACCCGTTTGTTTCTTTGAACTATGACGGAACGATAAACAGTATGTTTACTCTTGCTCACGAAATGGGCCACGCTATGCACAGCCATTACACTTGGTCGAACCAACCTTATGTTTATGGAGACTATACAATATTTGTTGCGGAGGTTGCATCAACGGTTAATGAGGCACTTTTGATGGAATATCTTTTAAAGACGACGGAAGACGAAACCGCAAAAGCTTATTTAATTAACTATTTCCTTGAGCAATTTAGGGGAACTCTTTTCCGTCAAACTATGTTTGCGGAATTTGAACTTTTGACACACACTGCTGTTGAAAACGGCGAGGCATTGACTTTTGAAGGTCTTTGCAAAATTTACAGAGAGCTTAACGAAAAATATTTTGGTGATGAAATTGTTATTGACGAAGAAATTGACAGAGAATGGGCGAGAATTCCGCATTTTTACAATGCTTTTTATGTTTACCAATATGCAACGGGGTATTCTGCCGCAATTTCTCTTTCCAAGAAAATTCTTGACGAAAACGGCTCGGAGAATTATATTAAATTTTTGAAAGGCGGTTCTTCCGAATATTCGATTGACCTTTTGAAGATTGCGGGGGTTGATATGTCGATTTCGAAGCCTATTGAAGATGCTATGTCTGTTTTTGGCGAACTTCTTGACAAAATTGAAAAGCTTTAATAATTTTGATAAATTTACAGGCACAAAGCCGAAAATCACTTTTGATTTTTGGTTTTGTGCCTGTTTTTTTAATCTTGATTTTTTATAATTTTTTTATATTCTCTTGGGGTTATGCCGATGTTTTTTTTGAAAAGTTTTGCAAGACGGCTTGATGTTGAATATCCTACAATTTTTGCTATTTCGGATATTGACATATTTTCTTTTTCCAAAAGTGCCAAAGCTTTGTTTAGACGTTGTTTTTGGATATATTCGGTTACGGAGCAGTTGTAAAGCTGTTTAAAAAGGCTTTTGAAGCTTGAAATGCTCATATATGAAAGTTGGGCAAGATATTCCAAAGAAATATCCTCGGTATAAAAATTATTTATATAATTTACGGCACTTTTTATTTGATTGAAATTATTGTTTGTTTTTATATTGTCTTTTTTTGTTTTTAAGAGATGCGAAAGCATCAGAGCGACAATTTCGTTGACTTTTCCTTTGTAAAAAAGTTTGCCGGCGAGCCCGTTTGCAGAATAATTTTTTATTTGATTGAAGAGAAAAACCAAATTTGGATATACTTCTTCTTCGTTTAATTTTGTGAAAACATCAACGGGATTGAAATTTTCTTCGGGGTAGTATTCTTTTATATATTTTTCATAATATGAGGGTTTTAATTCAATTCCCACGCTTTTTATTGGTACTTTTTTATGGATTAATATTTTATATGGTTCGTTTTTTCCGACCAGAACCTGAATGCAGTTGGAAGTCATTTTTCTGTTTGGTGTAAGCTGTTCGGCGGAAACGGATTCATAATAATTTATTCCCAAATATCCGGAGATATTTGTTTTTATTAACGTATCGTTATGATAATAAAAATTATGTATTTTTATATCGAACAAATCTTTTTCGCTGTATGCCCAAAAACAGCCGTTTCCAAGTTCTTTTGAAAGCTTATAACATTTGCCCAAGGGGTTATATGAACTTTCTTCACAGGGAAAAAAGCCGTATTTTTCAACGATTTTTGTATTCCAACGTTCGTGATTTGTTATATTTTTCATAATCAGCCCATTGAAACGATTGGCTTTTTATTTGAAACGAAAAGCCGAAGCATTGTTTAAACACTTGTTAAAATTTTTAAATGATGTTATCGTAATCAATGGAGTTAGCACCTCCTAACTTAATCAAAGACTATTCATATTTTTTTGTGATACAAAAAATATATTAATTTAGTATGAGCTTGTATCTTCTACTGAATTAACAAGTTATTCCAAACGCTTGAAGAGGCGGGGGACTTACTTAATCGATTAAATTATATCATTGCAAAAAAATATCGTCAACAAAGAAGCTTTAAAAATAGCTGAATTATTTCACAAGGAGGAAAAAAGATGATTGGAAAAAGTGACACAAGAGCGATGTTATTGGAGGAAAGCCCTTGGGCTTTGGTTTTTAAACTTAGCATACCGGCGATAATTGGAATGCTTGTTATTGGGCTTTACAATTTTATGGACGGGGTTTATGTTGGGCAGATGATTGGCGAAAATGCTATGGCGGCGGTTTCGATTTCTTATCCGTTTACTCTTGCAAACACAGGCTTGTCAACTCTTTTGGGAGTTGGCTCGGCATCGGTTTTATCAAGGGCGATTGGAAAGAATGACAAAAAGGTTATAAGCAAAATAATGGGAAATTTAATTTCGCTTGTTTTTATTTTTTCGATAATAATAACGGTTGTTGGAATTGTTTTTACAAGGCAAATTCTTGAATTTTCGGGAGCAAGCGGAGAAATTTTGGACCTTTCGGTTCGATATTTGCGAATTATTTTTTTGGGAAGTCTTTTTGTTAATTTTGCACAGTCTTCAAATATGATTATGCGTGGCGAGGGATTGTTGAAAAAGTCGATGCTGTTTAGTGGAGGTTCGGCTGTTTTAAACATTATTTTTGACCCTATTCTTATTTTTATTTTAAAACCTTATGATATGGGAATTGAGGGGGCTGCCGTTGCAACTGTTATTTCTCAAATATTTTTTGCTGTTGTAAGTTTTATTTATTTTAAGAAAGAAAGCAAAACCGTTGGAATTAACAAAATTCGAATTGAAAAATCGTTATTTGTTCCTATTTTCAGCGTTGGGGTTTCGGCTATGCTTATGCAGGTTATGATGTTAATTCAGCAGACGGCGTTATATAATTTGGCGGCGAAATTTGGTGGAGATGAATGGCAGATTATACTTGGGGCAACGTACAGGATTGTTTCTTTTATATGTATTCCGCTTTGGGGGCTTTCGCAAGGGTTTCAGCCGGCTGTTGGAACGAATTATGGTGCAAAGAAATATACTCGGGTTAAGGAGCTTACAAAAGTTTTTTCGATAGTTGGAACTCTTTTGGCTTTTGTTTTTTACATTCCCATTATATTTATGCCGAAAGAAATTTTATCATTGTTTATACAAGATGTTTCAATTATTGAGCAAGGCGTTGACGCATTTAGGTTGTTTTTTGGGGCATTTTTTGTTTTGGGAGTTTGGATTGTTGTTTTGACTTTAATGCAGGCGATTGGGCGAGCATCAAAAGCGAGTGTTCTTGTAATTCTTCGTCAAATTGCAATTTATATTCCGGCTGCGATGATTTTGCCGTATATTGGTGATTTGGGTGTTGTTGGGGTGTTTGTTTCGCCGTTGGTTACTGATTTTGTTGTTTTTGTTATTGCAATTTTTATGGCGATTGTTGAATTCAAAAAAATGGGCGAGTTACCTTTGGAATGATTAATTTTTGACTTGATAAGGCGAATTTGTTGTAATTTTAAGGCGTTTTTGCTGATGTTGGTTATAAATATTTTTTGACATTAGAGAGAAGTTATTATATATTTTTTAAACTAAAAAGCCTGTGTTTGATTTTTTTGACACAGGTTTTTGTTTTGAGGAGAATAAAAGGGCTGTCGATTTTCTGTTTTGAAAATATCGACAGCCTTAAAATTTTATATAAAAACAAAATTATTTAAGATTTTCAGGATTTAGACATTCGAGTTCGGGGATTGTGAAAATTCCGTTTTTACGAATTAGGACATCATCGAAATAGATTTCTCCGCCGCCGTAATCTTCTCTTTGGATTAGAACCAAATCCCAATGGATTGCACTGCGGTTTCCGTTATCGGCATCGTCATAGGCGTTGCCGGGTGTGAAGTGGATACTTCCGGAAATTTTTTCATCGAACAAAATATTTTTCATTGGTTTTGTTACATATGGATTTACGCCGATTGCAAATTCGCCGACATATCTTGCTCCCTCATCGGTGTTGAAAACTTTTGTTGCTCTTTCGGTGTCGCTTGCGGAAATTTCGATTATTTTTCCGTCTTTGAATGTTAATTTTACATTATCGTATGAAACGCCCTGATATTCTGTTGGCGTATTATATGCAATTATTCCGTTTACGCTGTTTTTGACGGGTGCGGTGTAAACTTCGCCGTCGGGAATGTTCATTTCGCCGGCACATTTTATTGCCGGAATGTTTTTGATTGAAAAAGTGAGGTCGGTTCCGTTACCCACAATATGAACTTTATCTGTTTTGTTCATTAAATTAACAAGGGAATCCATTGCATCACTCATTTTTTTATAATCAAGGTTGCAAACCTTGTAATAAAAATCTTCGAAGGCCTCCAGACTCGTGCCCGCAGATTGTGCAAGGCTGTCATTTGGGTATCTTAGCACAACCCACTTCTTGTGTAGGCGTATATCGTGGTGAACCTTTTTTGAATATATTTTTTCATACAAATCCATTTTATCGGAGGGGACATCGGCAAGTTCTGATGTGTTGGAGTTTGCTCCTATTCCGATATATGCGTCCATTTGTTCCATTTTTTTTGCATCAACTTCGGCGAGAAGCTCGTATTGTTCTTTTGTTGCTCCCATAAGAAGTTCACGCTGTATTGAATTTGAATGAATGTCGACAAACGGGATTGCTCCGACACGATAGACCTCTTTTACAAGTGCTTTTACGAGCGGCATATCGGTTAAGCCGTTTGAAGAAATTAGAACCTTTTCGCCTTTTTTAACTCGGCAAGAGTAGCCGACAAGGTTTTTTGCAAGAAGTTCTGTTCTTGGATCCATTAAAATCACCTTTCTTATGTCTGTTTTACAGTTAAACTTCGTATATATTATAGCTGAAATTTTATTTAATATACGAAAGGTTGAAAAATTGGAGGCTTAACGGAGGGGTGTGAATGATTTTTACCGTTAAGCCTGTTTTTGCCGAGCGAAGCTCGAACTATGGGATTTAAGGTGTGAAGTGGTGTGATAGTTTTGAAGGGCAAAATTATCATATTATTTGCCCAACTTTTATAGCTTTGGCAAAAATGCCGTTGCTGTTAATATACAACCCACATTGGTTTAATGCGGGGAGATATTTTATAGGATATACTTATCTATTAATGTAACCAAATTTGCGATTTCAGGTTTTGTTATTTGGGCGGTTGCTCCGAGGGATTCACCTTTTTTCTTCATTTCTTCATTTATTAATGATGAGAAAATTATTACAGGCAAGCTTTTTAAAACTTCATCATCACGAATGAGTTTTAAGAGCCTATGACCGTCCATTTTTGGCATTTCGATGTCAGTTACAACGCAACAAACGTGATTTCTTATGTCATCGCCGGTTTCTTTAAATTTGCAAAGAGTTTCCCATGCTTCTTTTCCGTTTGTGCAAGGAATGAGGTTTGTATAGCCTGATTTTTCGAGAGACTCGATAATCATTTTTTCGAGAAGCGGAGAGTCTTCGGCAAGAAGAACAGGTTTTGTTGACGTTGGTCTTTCGCCGAGAGAATAAACTTCCTGAATTTGTATTCCTGTATCGGGGGAGATGTCGGAGAGGATTTTTTCGAAGTCGAGAATTGTTATTAAACGATTGTCATATCGTGCAATTCCTGTTGCAAGCCCTTCTTCACCGCCATATATTGTTGAATCGGGTTTTTCTATGCTTTCCCACGATATACGATGAATTCCTTCAACTGCGTGAACATGGAAAGCTGTGTTTGTTTTATTGAAGTTTGTAATTATAAATATACTTCTTTCTTCATTTTCGGCGGGAGTTAAACCCATATATGCCGGAAGATTTACAACAGTCATAATTTTATCACGAGGTTTAAAAATTCCTTCAACGAAAGGATTTGAATTTGGCATAGGTGTAACAGGAGCGAACTGCATTATTTCGACAACTTTTGCAACATTTATGCCAAAGTATCTGTCACCGATTGTAAATTCCATAACTTCAAGTTCATTTGTTCCACTTTCCAAAAGAATTTCATTTTTTTTCATTTCAACCATTTTCATTTCCTCCTAACTGAAAAACATAATTGCGAAAGCAAAAGGTGTTTTTGATACCTTCTTTTTATAATTTCAACAAGCAAAAAGGTTTATATTGCTGAAATTTAACAAAAGTTAAATAATAACATACTGGTAGATAATTATATTATATCATTATGGCAAAGTTTTGAAAAGAAAAATTTTTTATTTTGGCAAAATTTCATAAAATTTATTTTTGAGTGATGATTAAAAGCGTAGATTTTAGTTGGAGGAGAGAGGGGTTGCGGTTATGTTTTTGGGCGAGAATTTTTATTATTTGGCGTGATATGTGCAAATTTTATAAAATTTGGTAAGAAATATTGATATTTTTTTAACAAATTTTGAATACTTTTTTTGGAAAAACTATTGTATTTAATTTTTTATGGTGGTATAATTTATTTGAAAAATAAATATTATACTCAAATGTGAAAATAATTTGTTATTAGGGGTGAAAATTTAGCTGAATTATTTTTGACGATATTTATTTTAATTTATTTATATTTGTTATTTTTTAATAACGATTGTTAAATTTTTGTTAAATTATTTATTATTTTAGGAGGATTTTGGAACAATGGCAAAACAAACAGAAAAAAAAGAAGTTTCGGAACAGCAAAACATTTCGGAAATGATTAACAAACTTGTTGACAATGCAATTACGGCACTTAGCGAATATATGAATTATGACCAAGAGAAGATTGACAACATTGTTAAGCAAATGGCTCTTGCGGGACATTCGAAGCAAATGGAGCTTGCAAAGCTTGCTGTTGAGGAGACGAAAAGAGGAATTTACGAGGACAAAATTACTAAAAACATATTTGCGACAGAATATGTTTATCACAGTATTAAATATGATAAAACAGTTGGTGTGATTTCTGAAAACGACGAAGAGGACTATATGGAAATTGCAGAGCCTGTTGGTGTTATTGCGGGAGTTACACCTGTTACAAACCCAACAAGTACGGCTATGTTTAAGTCGATTATTGCGACAAAAACGAGAAACCCGATTATTTTTGCATTTCACCCATCGGCTCAGAAATCTTCCGTTGCTGCGGCGAAGGTTGTTAGAGACGCTGCTGTTGAGGCGGGAGCTCCGGAAAACTGCATTCAATGGATTGAAACTCCTTCCATTGAGGCAACTCAACTTTTGATGAACCACCCTAAAATTTCGATGGTTTTGGCAACAGGCGGTTCGGGAATGGTTAAAGCGGCTTACTCAACGGGAAAACCTGCTTTGGGCGTTGGGCCGGGAAACGTTCCTTGTTTTATAGAAAAAACGGCAGACTTGAAACGTGCTTTAACAGACCTTATGCTTTCAAAATCTTTTGACAACGGTATGATTTGTGCATCTGAGCAAGCTGCAATAATTGAAGCTCCGATTTATGACGAAGCCATTAAATTTATGAAAGCGAACAACTGTTATTTTACAACGCCGGAAGAAACAAAGAAGCTTGAGCCGGTTGTTATAAATCCTCAGACAGGTGCGGTTAACCCTGCAATTGTTGGTCAATCACCTTACAGCATTGCGAAAATGGCGGGAATTGAAATTCCTGTTGACACAAAGGTTCTTTGTGCGGAGATTGACGGAGTTGGCGATGACCACCCTTTGAGCAAAGAGAAGCTTTCTCCTGTTCTTGCAATATTGAAAGCGAAAGATGCTCAAGAGGGCATTGACCTTGCGGAAAAAATGGTTATTTTGGGCGGAATGGGGCATTCTTCTGTTATTCATTCAAACGACGAAGAAGTTATTGACAAATTTGCATCAACTTTGAAAACAGGTCGTATAATTGTTAATTCGCCGTCAACTCATGGTGCTATTGGCGACCTTTACAATACAAATATGCCGTCTTTAACTTTAGGTTGTGGTTCTTACGGTCACAATTCAACAACTTCGAACGTAACGGCTGTTAATCTTATAAACAAAAAAAGGGTGGCGAAAAGAAGAGTGAATATGCAATGGTTTAAAATTCCAGAAAAAATTTATTTTGAATTTGGTGCTGTTCAATATCTTGAAAAAATGCCCGAAATTACGAGAGCGGTTATTGTTACCGACCCATCTATGGTTAAATTTGGATATGTTGACAAAATTCTTTATCATTTAAGAAAGCGTAAAGACTATGTTCACTGTGAGATTTTCAGTGATGTTGAGCCGGACCCTTCAATTGACACTGTTATGCGTGGTGTTGAAGTTTTGAAGAGTTTCAAACCTGATGTAATAATTGCTCTTGGCGGTGGTTCGGCGATTGACTGTGCAAAAGGAATGTGGCTTTTCTATGAGCAACCGGAAGTTGATTTTTCGGCACTTTCACAGAAATTCCTTGATATTAGAAAACGTGTTTACAAAATTCCTGATTTGGGCAAACTTACAAAAATGGTTTGTATTCCGACAACTTCGGGAACAGGTTCGGAAGTTACCAATTTTGCGGTTATAACGGACAAAGAGAAAAACATTAAATATCCTCTTGCCGACTATGCTTTAACTCCTAACGTTGCAATAATTGACCCTGACTTTGTTATGACTGTTCCTAAAACGATTACTGCGGACACAGGGCTTGACGTTTTAACTCATGCTATTGAGGCATATGTTTCAATTCTTGCATCGGACTACACAGATGCTCTTGCCGAGAAAGCAATTCAGATTGTTTTTGAATATCTTCCGAGGGCTTATGAAAACGGCAGTGATGCTGTTGCGAGAGAGAAGATGCACAATGCTTCTTGCATTGCGGGAATGGCATTTACCAACGCATTTTTGGGAATTAACCATTCACTTGCCCACAAGCTTGGCGGAGAATTCCACATTTCACATGGTCGTGCGAATGCCGTTTTACTTCCATGGGTTGTTGAATATAACGGACAGGCAACTCCTACAAAATTTGTTTCTTGGCCGAAATATTCACACTATATTGCTCCGGAAAAATTTCAAGCGATTTCGAAGATGCTTGGTCTTCCTGCAAGCACTCCGGAGGAGGGTGTTAAATCACTTGTTAAAGCCATTAGAGAGCTTATGGCTAAGCTTAACGTTCCTTATACAATCAAGGAATGCGGTGTTGAGGAATCATTATTCTTGAGCCGTTTGGACTATCTTGCAGAGAAAGCTTTTGAGGACCAATGCACGACAGCCAATCCGAGATTGCCACTTGTTTCAGAACTTAAAGAACTTTACAGAAAAGCTTATTACGGAAAATAATTAGCGGTTAGAAGCTGATAGCTTTTAATGTTATGAAAGAGAAATCTTGTGTTTCAACCTTATTGGTTGGCACAAGATTTTTTTGTTTGAGTGGGAGTGGGGGCTGGTAGCGGATAGATAGTAGCTGTTAGAGGTTGTTAGCTAATGGCTAATAACTAAAAGGAAGGAGAATTGGTGAAAAATTTACATATTTTAGTATATTGGGAGGTTGTCAAGAGGGAATTTGAGATTTTTTTGTCGATTTGCACCTCTTCCGCCATAATTCGAGACAAACGTATTGCAATTTATTTTTTATGGGGGTAAAATAAAAATTAGAGAAAAAATTTTTGTTCGTCAAAATTGGATTTTGACGAGAGGGGCGGAGCTCGCCCTGCGGAATTAGTCTGCGACGCTATTGGCGGAGATTGAGTTAAAGGTTGACGAAAACTTTAAAACGGCTTTGCCGAGGGGGCAGAAGAGACGAAAAGAGGAACGACGGAAAATGGGTGGTTGGAGGGAGAACGAGGGAAGACGACAGAAAAAAAGACGGACAGGGGAATTTTTGAGGCGAGAGGGTCGAAGACGGGGCTTTGACAGAGAGAGTTTTTATGGAGAGAGAAGAATTTTTACATGAGATTATATGGGGATTTAAAATTTATTGGGAAAAAATTTTGCGGAGGTGGTTTTTGAAAAAGAAATAATTTGCAAGGTTATTCATATTAATTTTTAAAAGGAGGTTTTCGAAGATGAGAACGAAAAAAATTGTATCAATTATTTTGACGCTGGTGATGATTTTTTCTTCTGTTTCGACAAATGTTATTTTTGCCGAGGTTAGTTCGGGAGAAGGTCATGCTATTTCAATTACTACGCAAAATGGCGATGTTGTTTATAGCGACAGCGATGATTTTACAGCTTGTTTTGACAAAATTGAGTTTGGGACAACCGTTACGCTTAATTCTGATGTTAATGTGTCAGGTAGCGAGAATGTTTATTTGCCAACTTCATTTATACTTGATTTGAACGGGAATACGCTTAATTTAGATGGTATCAATTTAAAATTGGATACCGCTGGATATTTGAGAATTAAAGATAGCGTTGGCACAGGAGCAATTAGCGGAAATTCTTTAGATGTTACAGAGGGTATTTTGATTCTTGAGGGCGGAACAGTTAACTTAATAAGTGATAATAACTTTAACCCTTTTGATTTTTTGGCAGACGGAAAAGCATATTTTGACAGCGACGGGAAAATTATAAAAGCTCCAACAACAGTTGAGGGAACTTGGCAAAATGTTACAGTTTCGGACCACGAGTGTGATTTTGGCGAGGACGGCGAATGTGTTTGCGGAAGAAAACTTATGTTTTTGATTACAAAAGAAAACGGCGATGTTATTAATTTTTCAAGTGATAATTTTACAGATTGTTTTGGCAAAATTGAGGACGGTTCAACTGTTACGCTTAAATCTGATGTTAAAGCAGAGTATTATTATAATATTGATTTGCCGTCAAAGAAGTTTACGCTTGATTTGAACGGGAATACGCTTAATATTAATAATATCAAATTACGTTTGCGTTACGATAGTACGGATTTGACAATTAAAGACAGCGTTGGCACAGGAGCAATTAGCGGAAGTGGCGAAAATGGTTTAGGTGTTGACGGTGGAAAATTAAAAATTGAGGGCGGAACAGTTAGGTTAATTGGGGATAGTTTTAATCCTCTTAAATTTTTGGCAGACGGAAAAGCATATTTTGACAGCGACGGGAAAATTATAAAAGCTCCAACAACAGTTGAGGGAACTTGGCAAAATGCAGTTTCGGACCACGAGTGTGATTTTGGCGAGGACGGCGAATGTGCTTGCGGAAGAAAATTTATGGTTTTGATTACAAAAGAAAACGGCGATGTTATTAATTGTTCAAGCGATGATTTTACAGATTGTTTTGACAAAATTGAGAACGGTTCAACTGTTACGCTTAAATCTGATGTTAAAACAGATTATTATAGTTATTATCGTTATTTGCCGAGTAAGAAGTTTACGCTTGATTTGAACGGGAAGACGATTAATGTAAATGATGTCAAATTAGGTTTGAATTCCAATACGGATTTGATAATTAAAGACAGCGTTGGAACAGGAGCAATTAGCGGAATAGGTTTAGGTGTTGATGATTACACTGGAAAATTAAAAATTGAGAGCGGAACAGTTACTTTATGTAAAGAATATTCCTTTCAACCTCTTAAATTTTTGGCAGACGGTAAGGCATATTTTGACAGCGACGGAAATATTATAGATGCTTCAATCAATACTGATAGGCTTTCTAACGCTAAGGTTTTGGACCACACGTGCGATTTTGACAATGACGGCAAATGTGCTTGCGGAAGATATTTATCTTACACAATTGAAGTTGTTGGCGGAGAGGGAATGGAGCTGGATTCTTGGCACGAAGCTACAATAGTTGTTAAAAAAGGCGAATCAGTATGGTTTGATTATTATTCTAAAGAAGGATATTATTTCCCTCTTTCAACAGATGATGTTGACGGATTTCCACAAGAATCGTTGTTGAAAGACACTGTTGTTAACGGCAAGACGGGAGTTGACTTTACAGCAAAAGAAGACTATGTTGAAGGCACAACAGAAGAAGAAACTTCTATTGTAATATATGACGAAGCAACAGATGTTAGTGGGCTTACTATTGAGATTACTCATGATGTAATTCAAGTTTATGGAAAACCGACAGAAGACGTTAAAATTACTTTGCCGAACGCAACGAAGCAAAGAGGGGTTGCGGAAGCACCAAATCCCGATAAATTTATTGTTGTTAATGCAAGCAACGAAGGCAGTTGTGACGGAAGTGTTAGCGGTTGTGACAAAGGCACGCAATATTATAGATTTGGCAACGACCCTTCTGTTGTGCATGATGTAAGAAGTAATGGTAAAATTGTAAGTTTGGAAGCGGGAAAATATTATTTACGTCAGAAAGGTGAATTTTATCAGATACCGAGCCGATGGGTTGCGGTTACGGTTGGCGTTTGCAAACATGAAGAATTTGACGAAGAGCTTAAGTGTAAGGAATGCGGAAGAAAGGCAACAATGTTGATTACAACGAAAGACGGAACTTTAAAGTATAGGATGGGTTATCTTAAAGATGTTGTCGGAAGTGTTGAAAACGGTTCGACAATTAAACTTTTGGACGATGTCGAGCTTGGTGGCTACCTATATATTTATAACTATTTTACACTTGATTTGAATGGACATAAAATTAATGCGGGGTGGTATAATTATATTAATATAAGCAACGGAAACTTGACGATTATTGACAGCGCCGGCGGAGGTTCTATTGAACCTGCAGCGGATTGGAGTTATGTATATTTTTCTCTTTGGAATGGAGGAAACCTGACTTTAATGGGCGGTAAATTTGTAAAAACACTTGACTCTTCGCTCAATCTTTTTGATATATTGCCATATGGAAAGGCATATTTTGACAATGACGGAAAACTTATAAAAATTTCAAGTAGTGCAAATATAGAGTCTGTTAAAGTTATGGACCATACTTGTTCTTTTGAAAACGGCGAATGTGCTTGCGGTCGAAAGGACGACAGCTATTATGTTGAAATTGTTGGCGGAGAAGGATTTGACTTTGGCGAAAAAGAAAAGGTAATTAAAGTTACTAAAGGTAATGAAATTGACACTACCCAATATTATGCTGACGATAATCATTATTTGAAAACTTTAGCTGACGATAATGAAAGCTATTTTGGAGAAATTAAGATTAACGGAACGGCTTTAGGAAATTCCATAGAGGAAAATGATATTGTTAATGCTAGTGGACTTGAACTTAAATTGGGCGGTCACGATTATATTGAAATTTCGGGAACGCCGACAGAAAACATTAAAATTACTTTGCCAGATGCAACGGAAAAAAATTCGACTGTTGTTGCTCCGAGCGGGCTTAGCGTTGTTCCTGCAAGCGGAGAAGATACGAGCGACGGAAAGATTGCTGGGCTTGACGGAAGCAAAAATATAACTTATAAAAAATCCAACGATTCTAAGTTGAACAATGTTGACGAAGGCACAACAGAGATTACTGGTCTTTCGGTTGGAACATATTATGTTCGATATGAGGGTGCATATTATGAAAAACCGAGCGAATGGGTTATGGTTACGGTTTCTCATAGTGGTTGTAAACACGAAGAATTTGACGAAAACGGGGTTTGCAAAAACGAAGACTGTGGAAAATCGGCTTGTGTTTTGATTTCAACGACAGACGGCAAAAAGACATATTTCTATGATTTGAACAAAGCCTTTGAAAGCGAAATTTCTGACAATTCAACCGTTAAGCTTTTGGGCAACGTTACGATTGATTTGGGCGGAAGCGACACATATACTTTGCCAAAAGGAAGCTATATAATTGATTCGGGTTCATTTACCGTTAGTTCAAGCGGAAACTTGATTGTTGGCGAAGGCTCGAACGTTAGCGTTATTGGCAACGGAAATATTGACGCATTTGTTGAGGTTGACGGCGGAAGCTTTAATTTTTATAGCGGAACTTTGAAAAAGATTGTTCCAAACAGCGGAAAAACAAAGCTTTATGGCGGAACCGTTAAGAATTTTACATATGATAATATAGACCTTTCTGAGTTGCTTGGAAAAGGGCGAGCATATTATTTTAATGGAGAGATTTGTAAGATTAACACTATTAGCAACGAGAACGAAGATATGAGTACTCTTGAAATTGGCTTGTGTTCACATTCTTATGTAAACCGAATTTGCAAATATTGTACGTGTATTGCGGAAGATTCTGAAGACAACTGGTTTGGCGACGGAACAGCGGACACATTTACAATTAGGACAGCAGATGAGCTTAAATATTTTGCAAAACTTGTTAACGGAGAAGTTAGCGGAAAAGATGCAAACAGGTTTGAGGGAAAAACGATTGTTCTTGCAAACGACATTAACCTTTTGGGAAGCGAGATTAACAAATGGACACCGATTGGAAATGATATTTATAAGTTTAACGGAACTTTTGACGGAAACGGCAAGAAGATAAGCGGACTTTATGTTGATAATTCGGAAATGAGTTTTAATGGTTTGTTTGGTTTTGTTGACGAAAAAGGAAAAGTTCAAAATCTTGGAGTTTCCGGAAAAGTTAATGGAAAAGAGTTTGTTGGAGGACTTGTTGGATATTGCACAGGAGATATTTTAAATTGTTACAGCGAATGTGAAGTTTCCGGAAATGAGTTTGTTGGCGGATTTGTTGGAAATTGCAAAGGAAATATTTCGAACAGCTATTGCACAGGAAATGTTTCGGGAAACATGTTTGTTGGAGGACTTATTGGAAGTGGCAATGAAGATATTTCGAACAGCTATTGCACAGGAAATGTTTCGGGAAACGAATATGTTGGCGGATTTGCCGGAAATATCAAAAGAGATGTTTCGAACAGCTATTGTACAGGAAATGTTTCGGGAAACGAATATGTTGGCGGATTTGCCGGAATTTGCATTTATTATACTGAGAATGATTACGGAAAAATGTCAAACAGCTATTCTGTTGGAAAAGTTACTTCGAAAGGCGAGAACGTTGGCGGATTTGTTGGCGAAGCGGAAAGAGTTTCGGAGATGATTAAAAATTGTTATTATCTTGAAAACTGCCAAGGCGAGGAA
>CAZHGC010000022.1:0-39223 GCA_964531385.1 uncultured Lachnospiraceae bacterium
GGCAACAACAAAATATATTTTACACTCTTTTTTCCTCTTTGTCAACCCCTTTTTTCATTTTTTTCAGTTTTTAAACATATCCCCCAAAAAAACAATTTAGACTGTAAAAAGCAACAGCC
Organism: uncultured Lachnospiraceae bacterium; assembly: GCA_964531385.1. Taxonomy (GTDB): domain Bacteria; phylum Bacillota; class Clostridia; order Lachnospirales; family CAG-274; genus MGBC114079. The sequence continues at coordinate 120 of CAZHGC010000022.1, forward strand.
CAAACGTTTTTTATCTTCATTGACTTTTTAAACTTCCTAATTTCTATCTTTTTCACCAACTCGACATTTAAAATCGAGATAACATTCAAAAAGCCTGCCCCAAGGAAAGTTATAATCAGAAATTTCAAATTCATCAACAACAAATTTTCTGTCATCAAAAACATATTCTTTGCCCTTAAATGCCGAAACAACTTCTTCGCTTCCAACAACGAGCAACAATTTTTCGCTTTTAAGAGTATCTTCATAAACAGGAACAAACCGCTCGTTCGTCAAAATTCTTTTTCCCATAACAGTATAAAAACCATCTTCGGAACAATGAACCGCAAGAAGTCTCAAATGCTTTTCAAGAAATGAAGAAAAATCATCGGAACTCTCCTGCATAATTCCATAAACCTGAGCATGAGCCGTTCCAAGCCCAATAGCATTCGCATTTGTATTCCAAGCACTGTAACAAGCCAAATCCGCAACTCCAATATTGTCATTTTTTTCTTTCGAATTTTCAAGAAGTTTTTTAAACAATAAATTTTTGCCAGTCGCAGAAACATCTGAACTAAAAATTTCAATAAGGCCAACATTTCTGCCTTTTTTCTTGCTTTCATTCATTTTTTTCAAAATATCATTTGCTGAAACATTTTTGTTGTTATAATCAAACATATATAAATCCGTCTTTCGCTGTGCCTTTTTTTGTCCGCCGGAAACAAAATTCAAATCGTTTTTAATAAGAGAATTTGTTTTCAAAACGTCAAATTGAGCAACCTCTCCGTCAGAGCTTGTGCTGATAACGTTAAAATTTGCGGAAATATTTTTTCTTTTGGATAAATCCCTTGCATAAATAAGCTGAGGAAGTTCGTCTGTTCCAAAAATAAAATTAATATTTTTTCCTTTTCCAATTAAAGCTCTTTCCGCCTCATAAACACCCTTTTTGTCTTTAAGAAGTTTATAAATACTTCTCGGTCCGTTTGTAATATAATTTCTCGCAAAGCTAAATTTAATCGGAGTTCCGTTTTCTTTAGGAATCCAATCAGCACCTTTTCCGTTAAAATACGTAATAAAATTAGGAATTTGAAAATCATCGTTGCTTATAACAATTTCATCAATTTTCCCCTCATCTTGCATTTTCATAAGCTTCGAAAAAATTTCGGAAACCGCCGAAAACGGCAAAACATATTTTGAAAGATACGTTCTGTATGGTTCAACACCTCTGTAAACGGAATCAAAATGTTTAAGAAAATCTTTTTCCCAAGGTTCAAGCTTCTCCTCGCCAACCTCCTGCTTTTTGTTAAAAACATAGCTCCATTCCATAAGAAGTTGTTCCGGATTAATTCTTGCAAGTTTTGAAGATATATAAACTTTGTCATCGCAGTTTTCGTTATATTTAACATAGTAATAGCCAAGCCCACGATATTTTTTGTCGTCACTCCAAATTTTGTTCATTCTTGTTTCGGGCAAAGTTCTCGGCATAGACAAATTAACATAATATGTAGGTTTTGAATAAAGTTCTGTAAGTTCCGAAAGTTCCGAAAGAGCGTCTTCAAAATCTTTATAATTTTCACCGCATCTGCTTCCAACAAGGCCGGCAGTCATATATGAAGAAACGTTAATAATAACCGTTGTATCCTCTTTGTTTGCCCTCGAAACCGCTTCTCTAATCTCTTCCCTAACATTTTTGCTTTTTGCAAATCTGTTATAATTTGAATTTATAGGAAACATATCCAAAACATCTTTTGAAGGTGCAAAAAAATCCTCCCCGTTAAGCTCCGCCAAATCTCTCAAATAATCAAGGCTAACCGGTCTGCTGTCAATAGGTGCAGTAATAACGTCTCCATACACCACCAAAACGTTTGAAAAAGAAAAAAACGCAGATAAAACAACAGCCAAACTCTTCAAAAAAATTCTTTTCTTCATATAATACCCTTTCATAAATCGTCAATCTACATTTTCCGAATTGAAAAAACACAATTTCAACCTTGTTTCGTCAAATTATTCGGTATTTTCTTAAAAAAATATATTCCCAACGACGATGTAATAATTTCTGTAATGGGAAAAGTCAGCCAAATAAAGTCAAGGCCAAAATTTGAAAAAACAAAAGCAAGCGGAACAAATAACACAACTTGTCGCAAAACCGTCAAAATAATACTTTCTTTTCCTTTTCCGATAGCTTGAAAGAAATAAGGAAAAATAAGTGAAAGAATCGCCGGCAAAAAGCTAATTGCAATAATCCTGAAAGCCGTTTTGCCAATATCAAAAGTTTCCAAATCATTAACAAAAATTCCAATAAGCTCCTCCGGAAAAAATTCAAACGAAAAAATCCCAACAATCATCAAAACCGCCGACATAATAATTGATTTTTTCAAAAGTTCTTTGCATCTTCCAACTTGCCCAATGCTGTAATTATAACTCAAAACGGGAACAATGCAAATTTGAAGTGCAAGAAGCGGAATAAAGAAAAAACTTTGCAACTTATAATAAATCCCAAGAACCGCAACAGCCTTGTCCGAAAAGCCAACCAAAATTAAATTAAGCCCAACAATATAAACTGTGTAAAGAGCTTGCATAATCATATTCGGAACGCCCATTTTATAAATTCTTTTTGCATAAAGAAAAAGCACTTTAAAAGACGGCGGAGCATAAACCCCGCCTCTAAAAACAACAAAAGCCGCCAAAGTCTGACCAATAACCGTTGCCAAAGCCGCTCCCGAAATTCCCATAGGTTCAAAAACTCCGTCAATGCCAAATATAAAAATCGGGTCAAGAATAATGTTCGCCACCGCCCCAACAATTTGAGCAACCATAGGCGTTTTCATATTTCCTTTTGCCTGATGAACCTTTGTCCAAACGCTTTCAAGGAAAATTCCAAAACTGCCAAGACAAACAACATTTCCGTATGTAACCGAATAAGAATAAACTGTGTCTGTTTCAGAAGAAATTTTTGCATATGGCTCCATAAAAATAATTGTAACAACAGAAAAAACAATCCAACCAAAAACAGCCAAAACCGTTCCCGCCCCCGCCGTTTTTTCTGCTCTGTGCCCTCTTCCAAGTGCGTAAAGTCCCGCCATAATCGCATTAACTCCAACACCCATACCAATCCCCAAGGCACAAATAATAAGTTGAACAGGATAAACAACCGATAACGCCGTAACTCCGTCCGCCGAAAATTTGCCAACAAAAAAACTGTCAACAATATTGTAAAGTGATTGAATAAGCTGAGCAAACATAACCGGTGGAGCAAGTTTAAAAATCAACTTCCAAATGCTCTCTTTTCCAAACAAATCCGTTTCAATTTTGTTTTCCATAATCAAAACCCTCGTCAAAACCAATCAGATTTTCATAAAAACAATTAAATCTGTAATTTGCCCAAAACGCAACATCAAAACCTCAATTTTTGCCGTTTTTAACAAGCTCCTTAACTTTATTAAAAGATTCCTCGCTAATAACGTGCTCAATCCTACAGGCATCGTTTGCCGCAACTTCTTCGCTAACTCCAATAGAAGTAAGCCACTCTGTAAGAATAAGATGTCTTTCATAAATTTTTTCAGCAATCTCCTGCCCCGACTCAGTCAATAAAATTTGATTAAGTCTGTCAACCTTAACGTGACCGGCTTGTTTAAGAACAGACATAGCCTTGCTAACGCTCGGTTTCGAAAAATTAAGTTCGTTTGCAATATCAACCGAACGAACCGAACCGTTTCGTTTTTTCAACACCAAAATAGTTTCAAGATAATTTTCTCCCGATTCTTGAATTTTCATAAAATACCACTCCAATCAATTTTCAAAAACTTTCTGTGCATAGCCAACAGATGCAAGTGCATCTTTGCCATAAAAGTCCGCACCGATTTCATTTGCATAATCCTCGTTCAAAACCGCACCGCCAACCATAATTTTACAATCCGGCTGAACTTTTCTAACTTCTTTAATTGTCTTTTCCATATTAACAACAGTTGTCGTCATCAAAGCACTAAGCCCCAAAAGCTTAATGTCTTCTCTAACAACCGTATCAACAATTTCACCAACCGCAACATCTTTTCCAAGGTCAATAACATCAAAACCATAGTTCTCAAGAAGAGCCCTAACAATATTCTTTCCAATATCGTGAATATCGCCTTGAACGGTTGCAATAACAATCTTTCCTTTCTTTTCCTGAACGCTTCCGCTTTGTTGCATAAACTCTTGAATTGCCGCAAAAGAATTTTTAGCAGTTTCCGCACTCATAATAAGTTGAGGCAAAAAATATTTTCCCTTGTCATAACCGTCACCAACAATGTCAAGAGCCGGAACAATAAAACCGTTAATAATATCCAAAGGCTCCGTTTTGTCCTCCGAAAGCATTCTCTTTGTTTCCTCAAAAGCTCCCTCCTTAACCCCTTTAACAATAAGGTCTTTAAGTGATTGTGCCTTAGATTGAACGCTTGTTGCAAAAACAGCCGGTTCGTCATTATTTTGCATTTGAATATATTCCGAACAGCCAACATCAATTCCATATAAAATGTTATAAGCACTAATTGTATCAATCATAGGCTTAGACAACGGATTTATTATACACGCATTAAGCCCCGATTGTAAAGCCAATGCCAAAAAAGTTGTATTAACAAGGCTTCTGTTTGGCAAACCAAAAGAAATATTCGAAACCCCCAAAACTGTTTTAACGCCAAGCTCTCGCCTAACAAGAGTCAACGCTTTAAGGGTTTCTCTCGATTCTTCCTGTTGTGCACTAACCGTCAAAGTAAGAGTATCGATAATAACGTTCTTTTTGTCAATTCCATACTTCTGTGCCGTTTCAACAATTTTCTTTGCAATTGCAAGTCGTCCCTCCGCAAGTGGCGGAATTCCGTCCTCATCAATGCAAAGTCCAACAACAACACCGCCATATTTTTTAACAGCCGGAAAAACTTTTTCCATAATCTCTGTTTTTCCGTTCACCGAGTTAACAAGAGGTTTTCCGTTGTAAATTCTCAAAGCCTTTTCAATAACCTCCGGCGTTGAACTGTCAATTTGCAAAGGTAAATTAACAGATGCCTGAATTGTCCTAATTGCTTCAAGCATCATCTCTTCCTCGTCAATTTCTGGAAGTCCAACATTAACATCAAGAACATCTGCATAATTATCAGCTTGAGACAAAGCCTCGCTCAAAATATAGTCCATATTGTGTTGCTTTAAAGCCTCTTTAAATTTCTTTTTCCCCGTCGGGTTAATTCTTTCTCCAATAACAACAGGCTTTTTTTCAATAACAACCGATTTTGAATATGAGCTTACAATAGTAGTGTCTTTTGGCAAAACAGGCGGAGGAACAATGCCCTTGCAAAGTTCAACCGTTTTTTGAATGTGTAAAGGAGTTGTTCCGCAACACCCTCCAATAAGCCAAGCTCCACTTTCCGCAAATTCTTTCATATATTCCGCAAATTCATCTGCCGAAATATCATAAACAGTTTGCCCGTTTTCAATCCTCGGAAGTCCGGCATTAGGCTGAACAAGAATTGGAATTGATGCAACTTCTTTAAGCTTTTCAAAAAGTCCCCTAATCTGAACAGGTCCAAGTCCGCAATTTATCCCCAAAGCATCAACGCCAAGCCCCTCCAAAACCGCCGTCATAACAGAAACATCTGCACCTGTAAGGGCAAACCCTTTTTCGTCAAAAGTCATTGTGCAAATAATCGGCAAAGATGTATTTTCTTTAATAGCCAAAATAGCCGCCTTAGCCTCATAAGTATCAGAAATTGTTTCAAGAATAACAAGGTCCGCTCCTGCCTTTTCTCCGGCAACGGCAGAACGTCTAAAAATTTCATAACACTCATCAAATTCAAGTTCGCCCAATGGCTTCAAAAGCTTTCCAACCGAACCCATATCAAGAGCAATAAACTTGTTTTCAAGTTCCAAAAGAGAAATAGCCTGCTTAACATTATTAATCCCCGCAGTAATAATTTCTTCAACATTGTCATATTTTGTCGAATATGCACCAAAAGTGTTTGCACTTATAATATCCGCTCCCGCACTTAAATATTGCATATGAATATCAATAACAATTTCAGGATTTGTAATATTAAGATTTTCCGGAAGCTCTCCTGTTTTAAGCCCCTTCTTTTGAAGCATCGAGCCCATAGCCCCGTCAAAAAACAAAATTTTCTTTCCAATAAGTTTTCTTATGTCCATATTAAAAATTCCTTTTCAAAAATTATACTGACCAACTGCCAATATTTTATCCGCAGTCAGCTGTATTTTCGTCATTGCCTTTATTATATCCTGTTTTGTCGAACAAAAACAAGCATTAAATTTATTTTACTGTTATTGCAATAATTTTTCAATAGTATTATAATAAAATATATCAATCATTTTTCAAAAAATAAATTTCAGGAGATTTTAGCCAATGGATACAATTATAGTAATTATGCAAAAAGATAATAAAACAGGCTTTCTCGATAAAGAACTTGCAAGCCTAACGCTAAACGAAAATGAAAATTTAATAGTAAATCTCTTTGCGGCGGAAGAAAACGAAGTTTTAAAAATGCACATAAAACTCTCAACCGATAAAGATGTCGCAGATTGGGAATATTCCGCAATATTTGATTATTATGACACAGATATTTTAAAAGAATATGCAGAAAATATAATCGAAGAAGAAGACTATTACAACCCAACTTGGGAAATAATTTTCAACTACACAGACGACCTTTCGGAACTCGAAGAAAAAATAACAAAAATATTGTCGCTTCATAAAAAAGAGCTTGATGATGTCTACAAAATAATAAAAGATAAGGAAAGTGAATACAATGAAGAAGAATAAAAAATATATTGCATTACTGTTAAGCGGTCTGTTTCTCTGCTCTTCAATAATCGGCTGTTCAAACACCGATGAAAGCTCCGTTTCTGTTGAAACAACCGAAATCGAAACAACCCCACAAATCACCGAAAATAACAAAACCCCTCTAACAGCACCGTCCGAAGAGTTATACAAAAAAGTCGAAAAAATGAATGATGCCTGTGAAAGATATTTCGCAAAAAATAAATCCTCAAAAACATTCTACACGTGGGCAGGGCTTCTTTCATACATCGATGACGACAACACACAAAAAGAATTAACGCCCCAAACACTCTTGGATTTAGGTTATTTAAATGACGAAAACTTTGTCCAAAACGCTTTCAATGTCTATATGAAACCAATTGACATAGATAAAAGCTACAAAAAAACAAGCCTTGATATATTTACTGTTTTGGAAACAAGCGAAGGCTTCATAACCTATGGCAAAGGCTATGAAAGAAAACTAATTCCGGCAGAAACTTTCAGAAGCACAATAATGAACTACAACCCCGATAACGGCACAATAACAAATCCGCCGTCAAACGGAGAATTATATAAATCTTTAATGAACTCAATATGTCTTTTCAGAAAAGATGCTTCGCCGGAATATGTCGTTCGCTATGTTTGTGCAAATGACCTCTATGCAATAGTAATCCTTTCCGGAAAAGATGATGTAACCGATACAACCGAATATTTGTTGAAAAAAGAAAACAACAACTGGTCTGTAATAAAAAATGCTCTCGAAAATGAGAACAATTTAAAAACATCATTAAATCAAAGCTACCCGAACTTTGATTTAAAACTTCTCCCTCCATACACATTGGGAGATTATCGCAAACAAGTCCGAACAACAGAGCATTACACAGCAATTCTCGATATGTTAAAAAATCAAAATATAATTGATAAAAACGATGAAGTCGAATATTGTTGCGGAACGGATAAAGTTCTTTATTTCGAATTTAAATCCGGCAAAAAACTTGCCGGCGGTGCAACAAACAACGGCGAATTTAGTTGCAACCTTGTAACAAACTATGAAGAAGCCATAAAAGAACTCGCTCGTTTCGGCGAACCAATTCCGGCATTTATTTTAAAATACGATAAATAATCAAAAAATCGAGTGTCAAGCCTTCAAAAGCTCACACTCGATTTTTTTAAACCTAAAATTCTTTTTCCATATCAACAAATTTTGTATATGCCCCAAGCCAAACCAAATCAATCGTTCCAACAGGGCCGTTTCTTTGCTTTGCAATTATAACTTCGGCTTGATTTTTCTTTTCCGTTTCAGGGTTATAATATTCATCACGATACAAAAATGCAACAACGTCTGCGTCCTGCTCAATAGCCCCCGATTCACGAAGGTCTGAAAGCATAGGTCTGTGGTCGGCACGTGCCTCACAAGCTCGGCTAAGCTGAGAAAGTGCAATAACAGGAGCTTCCATTTCTCTTGCAATCGCTTTAAGCGAACGTGAAATTTCTGAAATTTCCTGTTGTCTTGAATCGTTTTTGCCGTTTCCGCTCATAAGCTGAAGATAATCGATTACAATAAGACCAAGCCCCGATTCAAGCTTAAGCTTTCGGCACATCGCACGAAGTTGCATTGCGTTAATCCCCGGAATATCGTTTATAAAAATCGGGGCTTCCGAAATTTCTCCCGTTGCCTGAGCAATTTTCTCCCAGTCCTCCGGATTAAGTCCGCCCGTTCTAAGCTTTTGGGCGTCAATCATCGCCTGTGAACAAATCAAACGGTTTGCAAGCTGTTCTTTTGACATTTCAAGGCTGAATATAGCCGTCGGAATTTTGTCAACAACCGCTGCGTGCAAAGCAATGTTAAGAGCAAACGCCGTTTTCCCCATAGACGGTCTCGCCGCAATCAATATAAAATCTGAAGGGTGAAGTCCCGCCGTTTTATAATCAAAATCTTTAAATCCCGTTTTAATTCCCGTTATTTTTTCTGTCGAATAATAAATTTCTTCAATTTTGTCAATGGTCGAAACCAATATATCGTTTATATGTGTAAAGTCTTCCGATTTTTGATTTTGAAGAATTGAAAAAATGCTTTGCTCCGCCTCGTTCATTATTTCGTCAAGGTCTTCCTGTGCGGCATAACTTTTTTCGGAAATCGTTCCCGCCGCCTTAATAAGCTTCCGCAAAACAGATTTTTCATAAACAATTTTTATATAATCTTTTATTCTCGCACTTGTTGAAACCATTCCGGCAAGATTTGCAATATATCCAATCCCGCCAACCTGCTCCAAAAATCCTTTTTTCTCAAGCTTATTTTTAATCGTAACAAGGTCAACCTGCGTTCCCTCGCTAAAAAGCTCAATTATCGATTCAAAAATTATTTTATGGTCAGGCCGATAAAAATCATCTCCGCTCAATTTTTCAAATGCGGCACTTATTCCGTCGCTGTCAAAAAGCATACAGCCCAAAACTGCTTGTTCTGCGTCCTGGTCGTGTGGCGGAATTTTGTTCAAATATACATTTTCATTTGTATTCTCTGCCAAAGCCGATACCTCCCAAATCAGTCAAAATAATTTTCAAATCAAAATAATTTTCACAAAAAACACTTTACAATATCGATTAAAAAATCAATCTCTTGCCATAACAACAAATAAAATTCCGTCATCAAGAGAAATTTCACATTCGTCAGAAAGCATAACGTTGCTAACGCCAAGAGAATTACCAATTTCCATAACAGCGTTTTCAAGCGGATAATAAAGTCCTTTTGTTGTAACGCCAAAAACTTTCGTTGTAAACGGAATAAGCGAAATCAAATCACCCTTTGCCCCAAAAAAAGCCGTTTTCTTGTCAATAAGGCAAATTTTGTTTTTTTCGTCAATAAGCCAAGCTAAAATTCCATTGTCCAAAGCTTTTTTCAAAATGTGTGCATTTGTAAGCGTGTGGTCAAATCTGCTTCCAATTCCGCCAAAAATAAAAATTTCAGAAACCTTTTTTTCAACAGCAAATAAAACTCCAAGCTCCATATCTGTAAAATCTTTTTCAATCGGAAATTTTTCAAACTTAACGCCAAGCTTCAAAAAATGTTCAACATATTTCGGTTCTGCCGAATCCATATCGCCAATAATAACATCAGGAACAAGCCCACATTCAAAAAAATGTTTCATTCCCCCGTCACAGCAAATCAAAAAATCCGACATTCTGGAATATTCAAAAAATCTGTCATACTCAACAATATTTCCGCTTCCAACAATAAAGGCTTTCATTATCTGTGTTCAAACTCCTTAAAAATTTCGTTAAATTGCTCAACTTCATAAGCAATATCATCAGCTTTAAAAATCGCCGAACCAACAACAACAACGTTAACTCCCGCTTCCAAAACTTCTTTAACGTTCTTTCGATTAACCCCGCCGTCAATTTCAATGTCAACATTAAGATTATTCTTTTTAACATATTCATAAACTTTTTTAACTTTGTCAATTGATGAAGGAATAAACGCTTGTCCGCCAAATCCGGGGTGAACAGACATAACCAAAACCATATCAACGTGGTCAATAATCCCATAAAGCCTTTCAACAGGCGTCTCCGGATTAATCGTAACACCGCATTTTTTTCCCGTTGCCTTAATTTGTCTAATAACTTTTTCAGGGTCATCAACAGCCTCAAGATGAAAATTAATAATATCCGCTCCAACTTCAGCAAACCTTTCAATATATTCCTCAGGGTTGCTAATCATTAAATGAACATCAAGAACAAGATTTGTCGCCTTTCTAATACTGTCAATAATCGGAACACCCATAGATATATTTTGAACAAAATGCCCGTCCATAACATCAATGTGAATATATGGAATTTTTTCTCTTTCAAGAATTTTAATTTCTTCACCAAGTTTTGTAAAATCTGCCGCCAAAATAGACGTCGAAAGCTTAACCATAACAACTCTCCTTTATCTTCTCCGTTGAAGTTCATTATATAAAAATTCATATCTTTTATATCGTTCTTCTGAAATAACTTTTCCGATATTTTCTTTAATAATGCAATCCGGTTCGTGTAAATGTAAACAATCGTTAAACCTACAACCTTCAAGAAAATTTTTAAATTCTTTAAAATAAAATTGAAGTTCTTCCGGCTTTATGTGTTCAAGAGAAAGTGATGTAAATCCCGGCGAATCAACAATATAAGTCCCGTCGTCAATACACAAAAGTTCAACTTCTCTCGTTGTATGTTTTCCTCTTTCAATCTTACGGCTAATTTCGCCCGTTTTTTGTTTTCCAAAAGGAATAATTCTGTTTATAATGCTCGATTTTCCAACACCCGAAGGCCCCGCAACAACCGAAACTTTATTTTTTATAAAATTCAAAAGTTCGTCAATTCCCGTTCCGTCAATAGTGTTGGTAAAAATAACATTATAAATCGGTGCATAAACTCGTTTGATATACAAAACCGTTTCTTCTTTGATTAAATCAAATTTGTTAATACATATAACAACCTCAAGATTTTTTTCTTCCGCAAGAATAAGAAATCTGTCAAGCAAATCAAAATTAATATCGGGGCTTGCTCCCGCAAAAGTAATAATGCAACAATCAACATTTGCAACCCTTGGTCTAATCATAAAATTGCTTCTTTGGCATATCTTCTCAATAAACCCCTTTTTGTTTTTTTCATCAAGAACGCTTATTTCAACAAAATCGCCAACCGTTGGAGTTATTCTGTTCTTTCTAAAAATACCTCTTGCCTTACATTCAAAAACGGTTTCGTTTGTATCAACAAAATAAAGCCCGCCAACACCTTTAATAATTCTTCCCTCAATCATTAGAACCCCTCTGAAAAAATATAAATAAAATGCCAATAAAGTGGCAAACTCTGTGGTTAAATCATAAAAACAACAAAAAATTGTCAGAGAGTGACAAAAAAACAAATCACCCTCCAAACAATTTATTTTTAATAAACTAATTGCATACATATGCTGTTTTTTGGGCGTTTTATATAAATCAAAATATAAAACGCCAAAAACATATTTTTAAAATTCAAAAAACTGCCTAATCAACAACAACTCCGCCGACAGCCTGCCCCACCGAAGCATTTGGGTCAATTTCAACTTCCTCAACCTTTTTCGGAGTTTCCGGCTCATTGGAAACACCCGAACCGGAATTTTCAACAGGAGGTTTTTCTTCCGGCAAACTTCCGCTGTTTCCTGTGGAATTATCTCCCGAATTAGCAGAAGGTGCAACGTTTTCCGAATTAGAATTTACGTTGTTTGCAGAATTATTGCTGTTTTCGTTTTTAGTTGGTGCAGAGTTTTCGTTTTTATTGCTGTTTCCGCTTTCCGGCTGTTCTTTTCTTTCTTCGTTTTCCGAATTATTGTCCTCGTCAGAATTTCTGTCCTCTTCTTCTCCCGAGCTAACATAAACTATAATCGAAGTTCCTTTTTCTCGTCTTTCGCCCGCTTGAATACTTTGGTCAACAACCGTTCCCTCATCTTTAGAACTTGAAACATAGCGTATAACAGGAGAAAATCCCTCCGAAGAAATCATACTTTCCGCAACAGATTTAGTCTTTCCGATAACATCGGGAACTGCCGTTCCTTCCGACTCTTTACCTCGGCTAACATACAAAACAACTTTGTCGTCCTTTGAAATTTTTTCGCCCGCTTCCGGCTCTTGTCGTATAACGTTCGTTTTGTCAACATCATCGCTATACTCCCATTCTTCCGACCATTTGTTAATTCCGTTTTTCTTAAGTTCTGCCATGGCGTCGTCAATATTCTCGCCAACAACGCTCGGAACTTCAACTTTGTCGCTTCCCAAACTTATAACAACATAAATCTTGTCGCCCTCGGCAACATCTTCGCCGGATTCAATGTTTTGTTTCATAATAAGGCCTTCTTCAACATCATCGCTGTAATCTTCGGCTTTTTCAGTATCTCTTGCAAGATACAATTTGTTTTCCTCAGCAATTTTAAGAGCCTCTTCCCAAGTTTTTCCAACAAAATTTGGAACTTTAACTCCGTCGCCGTTTCCAAAAAACGTCAAAGATGCAACAAATGTAATAATTGCAATAAGAACAAGTGATGTTGCAACAGCCGCAATAACAACTTTTCTGTCTTTCTTTTTGTCATATTCATCATATGAATTGCCATAACGAGAATTATTTTTCTGTTGTTTTTTAACAGGCTTTTCATAGTTGTCATAATCGTCGTAATCATCATAATCATCATAATCAGAACGGAAATTTTTATTCTGTTTTTTAATTTCGTTAAGTTCATCTCCCGTAACTCTAATTGTCTGAGAAGTAACATCGTCCTCCTCAAAAACAACAAAGTCGCCGGAGCTGTTTTTTGTCGCCCTTTTAAGATCTTTGTTCATATCTTCAATAGTTTGATACCTCTTCGAAGAACTTTTTTGAGTTGCCTTAATTATAATTTTATAAAGGCTTTCGGAAATCTCCGGATTAATTTTTCTAATATCCGGCAAAGGCTCACGTAAATGCTTCATAGCAAGAGCAACCGGCGTATCTCCTTGAAAAGGAAGTCTTCCCGTAACCATTTCAAAAAGAACAATACCAAGAGAATAAATATCGCTTTTTGCATCAACAAAACCGCCTCTTGCCTGTTCCGGAGAAAAATAATGAACCGAACCCATAGATTCAACCGTAACCGTTGTCGAAGTTGCCGCACGTGCAATTCCAAAATCGGTAACTTTAACATCGCCGTCTTTCGTAATAAGAATATTATGTGGCTTAATGTCTCTGTGAACAATGTTGTTTTTGTGTGCTTCTTCCAAAGCCGATGCAATTTGAATTGCAACGCTCAAAGCTTCTTGGTCATCAAAAGGAGCTTTTTTGTTAATAAGCTCTTTCAAAGTAATTCCGTCAATATACTCCATAACAATATAATAAATATTGCCCTCGTTCCCAACATCATAAACATTTACAATGTTTGGGTGAGATAACCTTGCCGCAGCTTGAGCCTCAACAGCAAACCTATTAATAAATTCTTTATTTTCAATGTGTTCTTCTTTCAAAACTTTAAAAGTGACATATCTGTTAAGCTTTTGGTCCATAGCCTTGTAAACAACAGCCATTCCTCCAACGCCAATTCTTTCCAAAACAGTATATCTTCCACCGATGGTGGTATTCAGATTAATATTCATAAACTCGCTCCTTCCAATTAACCTATCAGAACAACAGAAATATTGTCCTTACCGCCAGAAGAATTTGCACATTTAATCATTTTTTCGGCTTTTTCTTCCAAGTTTAAAAGTTCGTCATTTATAATATTTAAAATATCATCATCATCAATCATTTCGTATAAACCGTCAGAACACATAACAATAATATCATTATCAAAAATTTTGTTAAATATTCCGTCAACAGACAAATCACAATCAATGCCCAAAGCCCTTGTAATAATGTTTCTGTCAGGGTGCGTTTTCGCCTCTTCTTTGGAAATAATTCCCGAACGAACCATTTCCATAACATATGTATGGTCTGTTGTAATTTGCCTAATTTGGTCGTTCCGAACAATATACAACCTGCTGTCACCAACGTGAACAATATATACTTTATCTTTAAAAACAGATGCCGCAAGAAACGTTGTTCCCATATTGGTATACGCTTCGTCCTCTTTTGCAAGTTCAAAAACTTTCCGGTTTGCATATAAAACCCCGTCAACAAGAATATCTAAAATTTCTTTTTCGCCAACAGTTGTTTCAATAAACTCGCAAAAATATTTAACCGCATTGCTGCTCGCAACATCTCCCGATTTATGCCCGCCCATTCCGTCGGCAACAATATAAAGATTTTCCAAACAGCCAATGGAAGAATTTCGAACAAAAATAGAATCTTCGTTGCATTTTCTGATTTTCCCAATATCCGATTTTCCAATACCCGTCATTTTCCAACACCTCAATCAGGTTTTTAAATAGCTCTTTCTAAGTTGCCCGCAAGCTGCATTAATGTCGCTTCCAAGCTTGCGTCTAACAGTTGTTTCAATATTTAAAGACCTTAAAACTTCACAAAAATCATTGACAGTTTTTTCAGAACTTCTAACATAATTTCTTTCTTTAACATCATTAACGGGAATAAGATTAATATGACTTAGCGAGCCTTTAAGCCTTCCCGCAAGCTCTCTCGCACATTCCGTCGAATCGTTAACCCCTTTAATAAGGGCATATTCAAAAGTAACACGCCTTTTTGTAAAATCCGCATATTCCTTTGCCGCCGAAATAAGTTCGTCAATAGAATATTTTTTTGCAACAGGCATAAGCTTTTTTCGAATTTCATCGTTCGGTGCGTGCAAAGAAATCGCAAGAGTAATTTGAAGTTTAAGCTTTGCAAGTTCCATAATTTTTTCAACAAGCCCGCAAGTTGAAACAGTGATGTGCCTTTGCCCAATTTCAAGGCCGTTTTTCGAATTGATAAGTTCAATAAATCTCAAAGTATTTCGGAAGTTATGCAAAGGCTCTCCGCTTCCCATAATAACAACATTTGAAATGCGTTCGCCAATGTCCTTTTGAATTTCATAAACTTGCGAAACCATTTCTCCCGCCGTAAGGTCTCTTTCAAGACCGTCAATCGTTGATGCGCAAAACGAACAACCCATAGCACAGCCGGCTTGCGAAGAAATGCAAACTGCATTTCCATAGTCATATTTCATAAGTACACTCTCTATTATATAATCATTTTCCGTTTCAAACAAGTACTTTGTTGTATTATCTTCTTTCGAGACAAATTTTTCAACTATCGAAACTCTTTGAATTTTTGCAAATTCATCAAGATTTTTTCTGAAAGACTTTGAAAGGTCGCTCATATCATCAAAACAAACAGCCCCTCTTTGGTGAAGCCATTTAAAAATTTGTTTCGAACGAAAACCTTTTTCGCCAAGCTTAACAACAAAATCTTGAAGTTCATCAAGGTTCATCGATAGAATATCCGTTTTTCCAGACACAATCAGTTATCCTTTCCTTTTAAATTTGGCAATAAAAAAACCGTCGCTGTCAAAATCCTGAGGAAGAATTTGTTTTTGAGAAATAAGTTCAAAATCAAAATTATCGGCAAACCATTTAACATTTTCTTCATTTTCGGCATAAGAAACCGTACAAGTGCTGTAAAGCAAAACACCACCGTTTTTAACATAATTTTGTGAACTTGTCAAAATTTTTCTCTGAATTGAAACAAGGCTTTCAATGTCCTCAAAATTCTTTGAATATTTAATGTCGGGCTTCTTTCTAACAAGCCCAAGCCCCGAACAAGGAGCATCAACAATAACTTTGTCGGCTTTTTTAAAATCTTCGGCATATTCCTCCAAAGCATCTCTCATTTCCGAATTTAAAATTTCAATTCCAAGCCTCTTTGCTCCTTCGGAAATAAGTTTAACTTTGTGTTCATAAATATCCCTTGAGCTTATCTTTCCTAAATTTTTCATAAGATATCCGCATAAAAAAGATTTTCCCCCCGGAGCGGCACAAACATCAATAATATAATCGTCTTCTTTAGGGCAAAGCTCCAAAACGGCAAATATCGAACTTTTATCCATAATGTGAAACAATCCGTCAATATAAGCTTTGCTTTTAGAAATATCGTCCGTTTTTGAAATATAAAGAACGTTTTCGCAGTCTCCTGCATCTTCCGCAAAAATGCCATCATCTTTCAAAATCTTCAAAAGTTCGTTGTTCGTTGTTTTAAGAGTATTAACAGCAACAGTAATCTTAGGTGCTGTTCCGTTTTTTTCGCACATTTTTAAAATTTGCTCTTTTTCCAAACTTTCAAGCCAATAATCAACAATCCATTTCGGATAAGAATATTTAATGGAAATAAAATTCGCAAAATCATCTTCAAAATCAGGATATGCAATGTTGTCAATATTTTTTGAAATACTTCGCAAAACGCCGTTCACAAAGCCCGAAAGCCCTCTAAATCCCCTTTTCTTTGCAATATCAACAGCTTCATTGCAAACAGCCGAAACAGGAACTTTGTCCATAAACATAAGTTGATAAACCGAAATACGAAGAATATTTAAAATAAGTGGCTTCATCTTTTTTGTTTTAACTTTCGAAAATAAATCAATAACATAATCCATAAGAATAAGATTTCTGAGAGTTCCATTCACAATTTCTGTAATAAAAGCTTTCTGAACAGAAGTAAACTCAGCGTTCTTCTTAAAAGTTCGCCTCAAAACAATGTTGTTGTAACCCTCCTGCTCAAATATATCCATAAGTGCATAAACCGCAGCTTCTCTGTCTTTCATCTTTTTAGTTTCCTCTCTGAAACATAATTAAAACAGCAAAAAATCTAAAATCAAGCCTTTCAAGGCAAAACACAAGATTTCGCAAGCTGTCAACAACCTGAAAAAAATAATCCATTATTTAATTTTAACTTATTTATAATAATTGTCAAGCAAAAAAATTTGACCTATTGCAAAAAAAATCTTGAAAAATCCCACAATTTTGTTTATTATAATAATATACAAAAAAATTATGTTGTTTTGCAAAATAAAATAATAATTCTTCTTGTTGTTATAAACTGTAAAGGGCGGAAATTATGACAAAAAGTGTTCCAAAAATGTTTAGAAGGCGATTTATTCCAAATGAAAACGTCCTTCTCGAAAATGACAAAATAATAAAATTAACCGACGAAATAATAATAACAAAATGGGACGTTCTAAAAAAACGAACTGACTTCACGCATGGCGTCTCCTGCTACTTTTTAAAAGATAATATAAAAGTCAGCAAATTTATAGACGCAAATGAAAATATCATATATTGGTATTGCGATATAATCGATTGGAATTACAACTCAAATGAAAATTCCTACACATTTAACGATTTGTTGGTCGATGTTATAATTTATGAAAATGGCTTTGTAAAAGTTGTTGACATAGCCGAACTTTCCTCGGCATTTAAAAACGGCATAATATCAGCCGAACTTTTAACAAAGGCTTTAACAACGGTCGACAACTTGTTAACCACTATATACAACGGAAACTTTAATTTATACAAAAAATATATAGAAAACATTTAAGGGGCTTACATATGGCAAATTCAAAAAACAAACCTAAAAACATTCACGTTGGACATCGCGAGCGTGTCAGAAAAAGATTTCTTGAAGAAGGCTCTCTCGACAATTTCGAGTATCATCAAATATTAGAACTTCTTTTGTTTTATGCCATTCCAAGAAAAGACACAAACGAACTTGCACACAAATTAATCAATGACTACGGTTCATTCCATGCTTTGTTGGACGCAAGTCCCGAAGACATAATGAAAAGATGCTCCGTTTCTGAATCAACAGCTGTTTTAATATCAATTATTCCTTGCATATTTAAAAAATATTTGAAAAGCAAATGGACAAGAAACGAAGTTATTGGTCGCCCAACTGTTGCATACAAATATTTTCAGGCTATGCTAATCGGTCAAATAACCGAAAGTTTCTATATGCTTTGCCTTGATATAAACAAGCGATTAATCAAATCTGTAAAAATAAGTGACGGAAATGTGACTCAATCTTACATATACGTTGACAGAGTGGTTGAAACGGCTCTTCTACACAAATCATCATTTGTAATAATCGGTCATAATCACCCTGCCGGCTCAATGAAACCGTCATCTCCCGATGTAAATGCAACAATAAAAATACGCGAAGCTCTTAAAAATGTAAATATAGCTTTGCTCGACCACATAATAATTTGTGATGATAAGTATTTCAGCTTTGCCGAAAAAGAACTTTGTAATTTAAAATATTATTAAATAAAATTTAAATTAACAAAAACAGGCTGTCGCAAATGCAACAGTCTGTTAACAATAAATAAAACTTGGAGGTTTCAAAATGGAAAAAACAATGGATAAGGTTGTAAGCCTTGCAAAAGCAAGAGGATTTGTTTATGCAGGCTCTGAAATATATGGAGGGCTCGCAAACACTTGGGATTACGGTCCTTTGGGCGTTGAATTTAAAAATAATGTAAAAAAAGCTTGGTGGAAAAAGTTCGTTCAAGAAAATCAATATAACGTCGGTGTCGATTGTGCAATTTTAATGAATCCAGAAGTATGGGTTGCATCAGGCCACGTTGGTGGCTTCAACGACCCATTAATGGATTGTAAAGAATGCCACGAACGTTTTCGTGCCGATAAAATAATCGAAGATTATATGCACGAAAACAACATAGACGGAACACCGGACGGCTGGTCAAACGAAACAATGGAAAATTATATAAAAGAAAATAATATTCCTTGCCCAAGCTGTGGCAACCATAACTTCACAGACATTCGTCAGTTCAACCTTATGTTCAAAACTCACGCCGGAGTTACCGAAGACAGCAAAAATGTTGTCTATCTCCGTCCGGAAACAGCACAAGGAATTTTCGTAAACTTCAAAAATGTTCAGCGAACAAGTCGCAAAAAAATTCCTTTCGGAATATGTCAGGTTGGAAAAGCATTCCGAAATGAAATAACTCCTGGAAACTTCACTTTCCGAACAAGAGAATTTGAACAAATGGAACTTGAATTTTTCTGCAAACCGGGAACAGAAATGGAATGGTTCGATTATTGGAAAAATTATTGCGTAAACTTCCTCAAAAGTCTCAATATAGACGAAAAAAATATAGTAATGCGTGACCATGAAAAAGAAGAACTTGCACATTACAGCAATGCAACAACAGATATAGAATATATGTTCCCGTTCGGAAAAGGTGAACTTTGGGGAATAGCATCAAGAACAAACTACGACTTAACAAAACATTCCGAACATTCCGGAGAAACTCTCGATTACTTCGACCCAACGACAAACGAAAAATACATTCCGTTCTGTATCGAGCCTTCTTTGGGTGCCGATAGAGTAACACTTGCATTCCTTTGCGAAGCCTATGACGAAGAAGAACTTGAGGGCGGAGATGTAAGAACCGTTCTCCGTTTCCACCCTGCTCTCGCTCCTGTAAAAGCGGCTGTTTTGCCTCTTTCCAAAAAGCTTTCCGAAGATGCAATGAAAGTGTATGAAGAGCTTTCAAAATATTTCAATTGTGAATTTGATGACGCTTCAAGCATCGGAAAACGATACAGAAGACAAGACGAAATAGGAACACCTTTCTGTATAACATACGATTTCGACTCTCAAGAAGATAACTCTGTAACTATCCGAAACAGAGACACAATGGAACAAGAAAGAATAAAAATCTCAGAACTTAAAGATTATTTATCAAAACAAATAGAATTTTAAACAAACAACGGGGCGTAAAATCAATTTTTACGCCCCGTTCCTTTTCCTTTCAACCCTTCGCCGGTGGGTAATTTTACAATCGCTCAACAACAAAAATAGTATTTTTTTCAAACACACCAAACGCAAACCCAACCTCAAAATAAAACGGCATATCTTCATATGCTTCAAAACTCGTTCGTTCAAGAAACTCTCCAAGCGACAATTCCTCAATATATCCATACGGATTTGCAACCGTAATTTTATCATCAGCCACATCAAGCCCAACAATCAAAGAATAATGAAGTGTCCAAGCTCCGTTATGCTTCGCCGCCCATTCAAAAGGAACCGGCGTTCCTTGCGAAAGGCTGTCATAAACTTTATCAATCAGCTCCAAATTCGATAAATATTTATACATAGTCGTTTTATAATCAGAAAACCGTTTGTTCATTTCTTCGCAAAATGCCTCTCCGGTCGATGTAACAACCTCTCCATATTCGTCAAAAAGTTTTTCTTCCGTAACATCTCCGCCCAACCAATTTGAAAACATTTCAATAACAGCATATCCGCAAGAAATATTTTGTTCAATCACCTCAAAATTATCAACTGAAACCGCTTTACGATATTTCGGATTTTCATACACTTCGCCAATATCGTTCATAATTTCGTTTGTTCTGTATTCAAGCACAAAAATTGCAGAAACAACACAACAAAATAAAACACAAGCAACCACAATCAATCCAATCAAAAATTTTTTCAAAACCCTTTTCCCTCTTTCGTAAATTATACTTTAAAAATATTATAAAAATTACTATTCAAAATGTCAAAGCAAAAATATAATATCGGAAAACACAGCCAAATAAAAAATAATAGCTTGCAAAATTTCCTATAACAAATCTCCATTTTTACAATATTCCGCAATTCCCATATAAATTGCCCACACAATTTTTTGTTGATACTCCTCCGAATTAAGCTTAACATTTTCGTCCTCATTCGATAAAAACCCACATTCAACAATAACCAATGTCGCTTTTGTATTTTTCAATATGTAATATTCTCCGTTCGCTTTCGGAATTCTATTCTCATTATAATTTTTTATTATTCAACGTATTCACAAAAAATATCCAATACACTTGACAAATCAAGAAAAAATGTACTAAAATCATTTTAGATAAACATAAGCAATAAGAGGATAAAGCAATGGAAATTTCAAACTTAATCTCCAATGATATTGATATAACCGAAAAGAAAAAAATGCTCGATAATGCCTGCAAAAAATTGCTATCTTTAAAAATAATCCTTGCTCATATTCTAAAAGGGTGTCTTAATGAATTCAAAGATTTTGAACCTTATGAGATTGCCGAAAAATATATCGAAGGTGAACCCCATATCTCTGAAGTTTCGGTTCATCAAGACGAATCCGGCAAAAAAATCACAGGATTAAATGTTGAAGATAATTCTATAGATGAGGGATTGGTAAAATACGATATTTTATTTTATGCTTTTGTTCCCGCATTAAACGAAACCGTAAAATTAATAATAAATATTGAGGCTCAAAACAATTTTACTCCCGGTTATTCTCTTTTAAAAAGAGGTATTTATTATTGTTCAAGGCTCATCTCGGCACAACATAACAGAGAATTTGACAAATCAAAATATGATGATATAAAAAAAGTTTTTTCTATATGGATTTGTACAACAGCACCTAAAGACAAGCAAAATTCCATTACCCGATTTTCTTTCACACAACAAAACCTTGTCGGCAAAGCAAATTTTGATTTAAAAGAATATGACTTAATAGAACTTATTATGCTTTGTTTAGGTAATGACAATAATACCGAAAATTATACGGGATTGATTAAACTACTAAATGTCCTTCTTTCGGAAAATATTAATTCCACAGAAAAGAAAAACATATTGCAAAATGAATATTATATAAAAATGACTCAATCTGTTGAGAAAGAGGTGTTAGGTATGTGTAATATAAGTGACGGCATTTTTGCTAGGGGCATTGAGCAAGGTATTGAGCAAGGTATTGAGAGGGGTATCAAACAAGGCATCGAACAGGGCGTTAAGCAGGGCGTTAAACAGGGCATTGTACAGGGCATTGAACAGGGCATTAAACAGGGCGTTAAACAGGGCATTGTACAGGGCATTGAACAAACAAAACTTGAATCTATAAAAAATTTAATGAAAAGTATGAATTTTTCTTTAGAGCAAGCTTTCAACGCCTTGCTAATCCCAAAAGATGAACAAGAAAAATACTCTAAACTATTAAAACAAGATTAAAAGTCACAAATTGATTAAGCTACTTAAATCTCTTCTTTCGGAAAATATTAATTCCACAGAAAAGAAAAACATATTGCAAAATGAATATTATATAAAAATGACTCAATCTGTTGAGAAAGAGGTGTTAGGTATGTGTAATATAAGTGACGGCATTTTTGCTAGGGGCATTGAGCAAGGTGTTGAACGGGGTATCAAACAAGGCATCGAACAGGGCGTTAAACAGGGCGTTAAACAGGGCATTAAACAGGGCATTAAACAGGGCATTGAACAGGGCATTGAACAAACAAAACTTGAATCTATAAAAAATTTAATGAAAAGTATGAATTTTTCTTTAGAGCAAGCTTTCAACGCCTTATTAATCCCAAAAGATGAACAAGAAAAATACTCTAAGCTATTAAAATAAAATCAAAAAGCAAGTTTATTGTAAAATACAATTAATTTACAACAAACTTGCTTTAATTTTTATAACAAATCTCCATTTTTACAATATTCCGCAATTCCCATATAAATTGCCCACGCAATTTTTTGTTGATACTCCTCCGAATTAAGCTTAACATTTTCGTCCTCATTCGATAAAAACCCACATTCAACAATAACCGATGCCGCTTTTGTATTTTTCAATATGTAATATTCTCCGTTCGCTTTTGGAATTCTCTCGTTTTCCAAATCCGCAAACTCTTTAATTTTTTTCTGAATACATTCTGCCAAAGCTTTTCCGCTTTCAGAATTTTTATAATAAAAAACTTGTGCTCCCTTAACCGAATTTTTAGGAAAAGAGTTTTGATGTACGCTCACAAAAATGTCAATATCTTCACCGCTTGCAATAATTTTTCGCTGTTTTAAATCTTCAATTTTCTTCTTCGACAAAGCTGAATCATCAATCCTTGTTGTAAAAACGTTTGCCCCCGCTTGTTCAAGATATTTCTGAAGCTTAATTCCAATCGCCAAATTTATATTTTTTTCCTCAATCCCGTCACTTCTAACCTTTCCGGGGTCCCAACCCCCATGCCCTGCATCAATAACAATGTTTTTTCTTGCAACAGGCATTGAAAACGTTTCAACGCTTTTCGACAAAAAAGATTGCCAAACACCAAAAACAATCAACCAAGCATAAACAACCGCCAAAATTTTAACTTTATTCTGAAAAATCCATTTCATAAAATCACCCCAATAAAAAATGACAAACACAAAAAACAACACCACAAAAATCAAAAACTTTCATATTTAATAGATATGTGCTAAAAAAAAATAAAATGCACTCATAAAAATAAATATCTTCAAGCAATTAAATTTGCGTCAAAAAAGACTGTGAAAAAAAACATAACTTTTCACAGCCTTTTCAATTGCCAAAACAACATTATGGCATATATCCCACAGTCAAAACTTTTCAAAATCATTCAACAGTGTTGTCAAACTGTTTATATTTCTCCATAATCTGCTCTTTTGTAATTGTATTAAGCGAAGAAACGTTGCACTTACTTGCTTTGTTATAATATTCAAAAGCCTTATCGGCATCTCCATCTTGTTCAAAAATTAAACCGAGATAATAAAGGCTGTCAACCATTGTCTCTTTATATTTAACAGCTTTTAAAAACGCATCTTTCGCCTCTTCAAATTTTTGCTGTCTAAAATATATCTGCCCAATGTTGTCCCAAGCAGCAGAATGGTCCTCTCTGTCTTCAATGGCTTTTTTCGAATATTCAAAAGCTTTGTCATAGTCTTCTTTTAAAATATAAAAATAGCCAAGAGTTGTGTAAACGTGAGCATTAACATAAGAATAATCGGAAATAAGACTTTCCAATGTGTTTATCGCCCTATCAATGTCGCCCTTAATCCAATAACAACTACTAATGGCAAGCCTTATATTTTTATCCATATGAATTTTTGCGTTAAGCTTTCTCGCTCTTTCCAAATGTTGCAAAGCCTCGTCTGCCCGTCCGTCTTCTTTCAAAATTTCAATTCCGTAAGCATAAAGAGCCGAAACGTTTTTCGTTTTTTTGTCAATGGCTTTTTTATAATATTCAAAAGCCTTTTTGTTTTTTCCCGAAACAAGGAAAAAGTTGCCCAAAATTCCAAGGAAATATGAATTGAAAGCAATAGCGTTTAAAATTAAATAAACAATAAAAATAGGAATAACGTATAACGAAGAAAGCTTAAACAAAAATACAACAACGATAACAGTTAAAAGCAAGAAAATCAAAGTGCAGTTTCGCCAAAGCTTTGGCAAATCCAACTTTTTTTCCATAATAAAACCACCTTTACAAATTTATAAAAATAATTCTATCACCTTAAATGACATAGGTCAAGCAAAAAGCACTTATTTTTCAAGAGTTTAAAAGACTCTCACGAACAACCTCTTCAATATTTTTAACAAAAACAACTTCCATTCCCTCTTTTGCAAAATCGGGAACTTCCGAATAATCACCCTCGTTTTCAAAAGGCAAAATAACCTTTTTTATTCCAAACATCTTTGCCGCAATAAGCTTTTCTTTAAGCCCGCCAATTGCCAAAACTCTTCCTGTTACGGTAATTTCCCCCGTCATTGCAACATCATAACGAACAGGTTTTTTTGTCAATGCCGAAATAACTGATAAAGCCATTGTAATTCCGGCAGAAGGTCCGTCTTTGGGAACAGCACCATCGGGAATGTGAATGTGTATGTCTGTGTTTTCGTAAAATTCTTTTGAAATATCAAATTTGTCGCAATTCGCCCTTATATAGCTTATTGCAGCTCCGGCAGATTCCTCCATAACTTTTCCGACATTTCCGGTAAGTTTAAAATTGCCCTTTCCTTTCATAACAACCGTTTCAATGCTTAAAGTGTCTCCGCCAACTCTTGTCCATGCAAGACCTCTAACAACGCCAATTTTATCATTTTTATCGGCAAATTCATCTTTAAATTTTCTTGCACCAAGAAATTGTTCAATTTCGCTTTTTTTAACAGAAACAAGTTCCTTTTCTTCCGTAACAATCATTTTCGCCGCTTTTCTGCAAACTTTGCCAATAAGCCTTTCAAGGTTTCTAACCCCTGCCTCTCTTGTATATCCCGATATAATTTCGGATATAACCTCTTTCGAAAATTTAATTTGCTTTTTAGAAAGCCCGTTTTTTTCAATTTGCTTCGGAACAAGATATTTAACGGCAATGTTTAATTTTTCTTCGTGAGTATAACTTCCCAAATTGATTATTTCAAGCCTGTCACGAAGAGGAACAGGAATATCTTCAACACTGTTTGCGGTGCACATAAATAAAACTTTTGAAATATCGAGCGGAATTTCAAGATAGTTATCTCTAAATGAAAAATTTTGTTCTCCGTCAAGAACTTCAAGCAAAGCGGCAGAAGGGTCACCTTTTCTTTCGTTTCTTATTTTGTCAATTTCATCAAACAAAATAAGTGGGTTCATTGTTTTTGAATTTTTAATTGCCGAAACAATTCTCCCCGGCATAGCACCAACATAAGTTTTTCTGTGCCCTCTTATTTCCGCCTCGTCGCTTATTCCTCCAAGGGACATTCGTGCATATTTTCTGTTCAAAGCTTTTGCAACAGATTTTGCAATTGAAGTTTTTCCAACCCCCGGCGGTCCAACAAGACAAATAATCGGCGAATTAATTTCGTTCGAAATTTTTCTGACAGCAAGAAATTCAACAATTCTTTCCTTAACCTCTTTAAGACCATAATGGTCGTTTTCAAGAATTTTCCAAGCATTTTTCAAATCATTTTTTTCCTCATCAAAAACACCCCAAGGCATTTCAAGCAAAAGCTCGATATAATCTCTTGAAACAGTTCCCTCCGCAGAAGAAGATGACATCTTTTTAAGACGCAAAATTTCTTTTTCAAGACGTTTTTTAACATTTTGAGGCATATCCTTAAAATCTTCCATACGCTGTGTATATTCTTTAACTTCTGCCAAGATTCCGTCCGACTCGCCAAGCTCTTCCTGAATAAATTTAATTTCCTCACGCAAAAAATATTCTCTCTGCGTTTTTTCAATTTTCGTCCTAACTTTTGTGTAAATTTCCTGTTTAAGATTTGAAATTTTTATTTCGTTGTCCAAAGAGGTTAAAACTTTTGTCCCTCTTTCAAAAATTTCACGCTCTTCAAGAATATTTTGTTTATCGCAAATTTTAAAAGGAACTTTTTCCGCAAGAGAATATGAAATATATTCAATATCTTCCGAAGAAATAATATCCATAATAAATTCCGGTCCAATTTTTGCAACTCTTGCATATTCATCAAAGGTTTCAAGCATAGTTTTCAAAAACGCTCTGTATTTAACGCCCTCTTTTTCTTCTTCGGAAATTTCAAAATCAAAAACTTCTTCAACATCAACGGAAAAATATTTTTCATTTTCGTTAAAATTTTTAATTTCAAATTTCCCAAAGCATTCCGCAAAAACTTTTACAATTCCGCCCGGAATTTTCAAAACTTGTTCAATTTTTCCAACAACTCCGATTTTATAAATGTCATCATTTGAAATTTCTTCTTTTTCTGCGTTTTTTTGAGCCGCAAAAAATATAAAACTTCCGCTTTTTAAAGCCGTCTCCAAAGCTGCAACAGATTTTTTTCGTGAAACCTCAAAACTAACTTTTTTGTTTGGGAAAAAAACTCTTCCTCTCAACGCAATCATAGGCAGCTGCTTAAAATTACTGTCCATAAATATTAACCTCACTTAAAAATATTTATTGCTGATTTTATCAACAATTTGTCATAAGTTGCCGGATACCCACAAAATTTTGCGGTTTAACCCAACTCATTCGCATAATTAGCATATATCTTTTTAAAGCAATGCCCAAAATTGCAATCTAACGCAGTACTCCAAAAAGATGCCTGTTTTAAAACAGCATTATTTACATTATACAACTATTTGTCGAAAAATACAAAAAATATTAAAATTATTTTTTCGCTTTAATATTGAATTTGGGGGCATTATATGTTATTATAGAAAATAGCGTATAAAATGCGTAATTTAAAAGTTTATTTTTTAAAGGAGGAAAAAGATTGAAAGACAACCATTTAAAAGGCTTTGGGCTATATTTAATTATCTTCCTGTGTATAATTGCTGCAATACTAATAAGCAGAAATTTTGATACAAGCCAAACAGAAAACAGCCAATATATATACAGTGACCTTACAAAGCAACTTAAAGAAAGAGATAAATCTCTTGAAAGATTGGATATTCAGCGAAATTCCGAAGGCGATAACGAAGGTGAAGTAAGAGTAACTTTTTCAAACCACAAACGTGAAATTTTGAACATAGGCGATATGAGCTCTTTTGTTACAAAAGTCAACGAAGCATTGGAAGATCCATCTTACAAACTTGAAGTTAATTACGTTGCCCCAACAAAAACAAGCGTTTTTGTTTCGTTAATACCAACAATAATAATTATAATAATTTCAATAGTTCTTTTAACATTCATAATACGCCAAATGCAAGGTGGTGGCGGCAAAGTTATGAATTTCGGCAAAAGCAAAGCAAAAATGGCTTCTGCCGATAAAAACAAAATAACTTTCGAACAAGTTGCTGGGCTTGATGAAGAGAAAACAGAACTTCAAGAAATTGTTGAATTTTTGAAACACCCAAAAAAATTCGTTGAAATCGGTGCAAGAATTCCAAAAGGCGTTCTTCTTGTCGGCCCTCCTGGAACAGGTAAAACTCTCCTTGCAAAAGCAGTTGCGGGCGAAGCGGGCGTTCCTTTCTTCAGCATATCCGGTTCCGATTTCGTTGAAATGTTTGTCGGTGTCGGTGCCTCAAGAGTCAGAGACCTCTTCGAACAAGCAAAGAAAAATTCTCCTTGCCTTGTTTTCATAGATGAAATCGATGCCGTTGGTCGTCGTCGTGGAGCAGGTCTTGGTGGCGGTCACGATGAAAGAGAACAAACATTAAACCAACTTTTGGTTGAAATGGACGGTTTCGGAATAAACGAAGGCGTAATTGTTCTTGCCGCAACAAACCGCCCCGACATCTTAGACCCTGCCCTTCTTCGTCCTGGCCGTTTCGACAGACGTGTTGTCGTTGGAACTCCTGATGTTAAGGGAAGAGAAGCAATTTTAAAAGTTCACGCAAAAGGCAAAAAAATAAGCGATGAAGTTGACCTTAAAGTTGTTGCCCAAACAACCCCCGGTTTCACAGGTGCCGACCTTGAAAATCTTTTAAACGAAGCCGCTCTTTTGGCAGCACGTTTCGATAAAAAAGAACTCGATATGGAAGATTTGCGAAAAGCATTTGTAAAAGTCGGAATTGGAACAGAAAAGAAAAGCCGTATAATAAGTGATAAGGAAAAGAAAATAACAGCCTATCACGAAGCTGGGCACGCAATATTGTTCGAAGTTCTCTCCGAGCTTGACCCTGTGCATATAATTTCAATAATTCCAACAGGTATGGCAGGCGGTTACACAATGCCACTCCCTTCCGATGACAAAGCATATACATCAAAAAATCATATGCTTCAAGAAATTATATCTCTTTTCGGAGGAAGAGCCGCCGAAGAAATTATAATAAAAGATATTACAACCGGTGCTTCAAACGATATTCAACGTGCATCAGAACTTGCAAGAAAAATGGTTATGCGTTACGGAATGAGTGAAAAACTTGGGCCAATCCAATTCGGCGATGATAATCAAGAAGTTTTCCTCGGTCGTGACATAGGCCATACAAGAAATTACGGCGAAGGAATTGCATCTGTAATCGATGATGAAATTGACAAAATAATCAAAAATTCCTACAGTGAAGCAATTCGCATTCTAAACGAACACATCGAAGTTCTCCATAAAACAGCAGAACTTTTAATTGAAAAAGAAAAAATAACAGGTTCTGAATTCCGAGCAATTTTAGACCCTAACAGCGTTGTTGATGAAAAAGAAGACACTATTTTTGTTTCTCTCGAAAAAGAAAATAACGCTGATTCAAACAGTCAAAACATAAATAACGTTGACATAGAATTATAATTCTAAAACCCCCGACAAATCGGGGGTTTTTAATTGCAAAAAAACAATTATCCAATTGCATCGGTTATAAATTATAATTTTCAATAATATATTTGAATTATAATTTTCATTGGAGCAAAACTTATGCAAAATCGATTTATCGTCAAAATGAATAACGGAAATCTACTGTGCTTTTTTCACGAGAGCGGAAATATTTTTTTTAAAAAGATAAAAAACGGAATTTGCGAACCGCCCGAAAATATAATTAGCGATGTTCGTGAATTATACACTGTCAATTTGCTTGAAAACGGGGAAGTTTATTTGTTTTGCCAAAACACTTGCGGAGACATCGTTAATTTAACTTTTAAAGATGAAAAAATAACAAAAAATGTAATATTGAAAAATAACGGAAAAAATTCAAAAGATATAATTTTTTATTGTGTGAAAAAAAATTCAAAAATGACATTGATTTACAATATTCCAACCGACCACAGCAATTTTTGCGATATTATGCAACAATCCTTTAACGGCAAAAATTGGAGTTCTGCAAAAAAAATCGACACTGCAATATGTATGAACGATTTTATATTTAAAATTCAAATGCGAAATTTTTCAAACGGAGTTGTCTTTTATCAAAAAAAAGGAAAAAACAACGAAATTAATATAGGTTGCAGAGAATTCAACATCGACGAAATAAGCGAGTATACACCAATTTATTCAACAACATATAAAATCATCGGAACATCTTTTTTAACAACAAACGAAAACATACATTTTGTTTTTGTTATAAAAAACATTTTTTCATCAAGAATTATTTACAGAAAAAAAGATTTAAACGGAATAAATGAATATATTGTTGTCGGAGAAGCTCAACACATTGAAAATTGTGACCTATTCATTATAAAAAATAAAATTTATATTTTTTGGAAAGGCTCCTCGGGAATTTTCTGTTGCTTTTCCGAAAATTCAGGAAAAACTTTTTCAAAGCCCTGCAAATATTCGGGCAAAGTTTGCCAAAACATAAAAAAATCATTTTACCTGTCTTTTGAGCAAATGGAAATCGAAAAATTTTTTATAAGAAATATATACACAAACACTCAAAACATTGCAGATATTCAGATTTTACCCGAATTATATGAAAATTTCATTTCAAAAACCGTAAAAACAGAAACCATTGAAAAGCCCGAACAACCGAAAAAAAATAATTATGTTCAAGAAACAACTTTCGAAATGTTAAAAAATCAAATTGCTATGCTCAACAATCAAATGGCTTCAAAAAATAAACAAATCGAACGTCTTACGGAAGCACTTCAACGAAAAAACGAAGAACTCATTTTTTCTGATAAAAATTGGAAAGAGCGATACAAAAAAATTTTTGCAGAAAAAGAAAAATTGCAAAACGAACTTGAAAACTCAAAAAAAGTTTCGGAAAAAAGCCCCTCCGAAGAAAATTTTTCAAATCAGGAAAATAACGAAATTTAAAGCAAAATCATAAAAATTATATTATTCTTTTTTCCAAAAAAATTTTTTAACGCATAAATCTTCAAATGGGGTGCAAAATCATTTTTTGCCCCTTTTTCTTTTCTCCCCCAACACATTCCCCCCTTTTTTATTTTAAAAAAATTTACCAAAATTTCAAAGTCATAATTGTAACCTATTTTTCTAATTTTTTTATTGTTTTTGTTGTTATATGTTTAAAATTCTGATAAAATAATTTATAAGAAAATTTTGAACAAAATGTCGCATTCAAAATTTATTATTAAAACACAAATCTGTAATTTAATATATGATTTAAAAACTTTTGTGTTTAAGGAGGAATATTTATGTGCAGGCTTCCGCAAATTTCAGAAGCTGAATTCGAAGTTATGAAAGTTATTTGGGAAAAATATCCCATAAGTACAAACGAAATCGTTGATATTTTGCTTAAAAAAAGCACTTGGAACGTTCGAACAATCCAAACCCTTCTTTCAAGATTAAAAAAGAAAAATGCTGTAAGCTATGAAAAAGAAGGAAGAATGTTTGTTTATTCACCGCTTGTTGAAAAAAATGCCTACATCAAGCACGAAAGCAACTCTTTTTTGAAAAAATTTTATAACGGTGCAATCAATAAAATGGTTTTAAATTTCATCGAAAACGATATGATTTCACAAAACGATATTGAAGAACTTAAAAACATTTTAAACGATAAAAGCGATAATTAATTCATAACAAGTTTTATTTAAGGCAATATCTCAAAGCTGATTTTGCAAGTTGTAATGCGATATTGCCTTAACGTTTCTGTTACTTAAATGTGCGTTTTTTTAGAGGGCTTATTATAATGTTTGGAAACAGTTTTTTTATTCATAATTTAATTATATCGATTTTTATAATTTTCATTTTCGGTTTAAGAAAATTTTTAAAAAATAAAGTTTCTTTAAATTTCAATTATTACATTTGGTTTGTTGTTATTTTCGCAATGATTTTTGCGTTCGTTCCAAGCCTTGATTTTAATTTCAACAATTCAACGGTTCAAAATTATTATGAACATAAAAATAACGACAATTACACCGAAGATGATTTTTCCGATACGGTTGAAGATTTCTACAGCACCGTTTATGTCGATGACTTCAATATAATATTTTCGGGAATGTGGTTTTTCGGCTTTGTTGTCAGCTTAATTTTTTTCATAATAAAACGTGCTTATCTAAATAAAATGTTTAAGCAAAATTTTATATACAACAAAAAAATTTTTCAACTTTTCGAAAAAGAATGTGAAAAAATCAAAATCAACGCAAAATTATATTTATCATATAATTTCGAAGTTCCCTTTTCTTGTGGCGAATTTAAAAATAAAGTTTGTTTGCCCTATAAATTCATCGAAAATTTAACAGAGCAGGAAATTACATATATTATTCGCCACGAATTAATTCACCACAAACATAAAGATTCAATTATTAACGCATTTATAAATTTAGTTTTATGTATTTATTGGTTCAACCCTTTTGTCAGGCTTGCTTTCAAAGCTTTCCGCCTTGATATGGAGTTTTATTGCGATTACGAAGTTCTAAACCATTCAAACGGAAATTTCAAAGAATATGGCAACGTTTTAATAAATTGTGCTTGCCAAAAGCAAAAAACTTTCGATTTCGGCGTATATGCCGCAACCGGCAAAAAACAGCTTTTCAAAAGAATGAAACACATAGTGAATTTCAAACACAAAAAAAATTTCAAAAAATCAAACTTTGTTTGGGGAAGTTTAATTTTTATAGTTTTAATTTTCAATTTCCTAATTATGAACGTTTTCGGTTATGAACTAACTTCAAACTATGACAAAAACATTGAAAATTGCATTTATGCAAACTTTGAAAACTTTTTTGAAAATTGCGAAGGCTGTTTTGTTATGTATGATTCAAAATCCAAAAATTACCTAATCTACAACGAAGAATTGGCAAGAAAAAGAGTTTCTCCAAATTCAACATATAAAATTGCAATCGGTCTTAACAGCCTTGAAAACAACATCATAACCCCCGATAATAATTATTTGTTGTGGAACGGCGAAAAATATCCGTTCAAAAAATGGAATTCAAACCAAAATTTATCTTCGGCAATGAAAAGCAGTGTAAACTGGTATTTCCAAAATTTAGAAGAAGAATTGTCATATTCGCAAATTTATGATTTTCTTGATTTAACCGAATATGGAAATAAAAACGTTTTTTCTGATAAAACCGACTATTGGCTTGGAAATTCGCTTAAAATTTCACCCTTGGAACAAGTTGAATTTTTAAAAAATATTTATTCAAACGTCTATAATTTTGACGAAAAGAATATTAAAACAATTTTTAACTCAATAAAAATCAGTAACGGATTATATGGAAAAACCGGAGCGGGCGAACTTAAAGGAGAACTTGTTGACAGTTGGTTTGTCGGCGTTTTGGAAAAAGACGATAATACTTATTTTTTTGCTGTTTATATGACCGGCGAAAAAGAAGTTGGCGGAACAAAAGCATTCGAAACAACAAGAAAAATTTTAAAGCAAACCGGCATAATTTAATATGCTGTAATTTTTATATAAACAAAAATTGGGGAAGGTATTAAAATGATAACAAAAATTCATAAAGAGGATTACGCTAACTTAGAATCATTTAACGAATTGACAAAAAAAACATTTGGCTTCAATTTTGTAAAATGGCATAAATCGGGGCATTTCAGCAATATGTATGTTCCCCACACAATTATTGACAACGGAAAGGTTGTTTCAAATGTTTCCGTTAATCAAATGAAATTCAACGTTTGCGGAGTCATTAAAAATTATATCCAAATCGGAACGGTTATGACAGATAAAAACCACAGAAATTTGGGGCTTAATCGTAAAATAATGGAATATATTTTGCAAGAATATTCAGAAAAAGTTGACGGAATTTATCTTTTCGGAAATGACAGTGTGTCAAGCTATTATCCAAAATTTGGATTTGTGCCTTGTGATGAATATGAATATTATTTCACATACAACGCCAAAAATTCAATTTTGCCCTATTCTCTCGAAAAAGTTGATATGCTAAATCCCGAGCAATCAAAAAAGGTTTATTCCGTTCTTGAAAATTATTTCAAAC
Organism: uncultured Lachnospiraceae bacterium; assembly: GCA_964531385.1. Classification (GTDB taxonomy): domain Bacteria; phylum Bacillota; class Clostridia; order Lachnospirales; family CAG-274; genus MGBC114079. Next base: position 33,859 of record CAZHGC010000022.1, read on the forward strand.
AACCAAATTTGCAAAACGAAAATGATGCAATGTATATGAGCGAAAATCTGGGCTTATACCATTTCTGGATTGATTCATCATACAAAAATAATGTCTATTTCATTCCCGAAAAAGGAGTGTACGTTGTTGCTGAAATCGAAAATAAAAAATTATACATTCACCAAATTATCGGAAAAAATAAAATTGAACTTGAAAAATTTGCAAAAGGATTTAACGAAGAATTTTCCGAAGTTGTTTTGGGCTACACTCCATTCTGCAAAGATAATCTTTGTGTTCGAAAACACATTGAAGACGACACAACTTTGTTCATACTCGGAGATGATTTAAAATTTATAAACGACAAACAAATGATGTTTCCGGTTTTGTCACACGCATAAAGTAAAAAAAGAGCAGAGAAATTTAAAATTTCTCTGCCCCCTTTTTTAACACCCTGTGCAACATCAGCGTTAATTTTATTCAACCTCATTGCTCAGAAGTTGAAATAAATTTAAATGATGCCAAAATTTCATCAATATTCGCTTCATATGTTGTATATCCCCCAACGTTATCAGCATGGAACAAGAAAACATATGCAAACTTATCGTCAGACACAAAAATTAAATCTTCTCTCTCCGCCGTTTCGTCATTCGTCACAACATTTGAATCATCAAGCTTAACATCTTGACCGTCTTCGTTTTTCATTCCTATGCCGGAACCATCAATCGGCTCAACCTTAATCCATTTGCCCTTTTTGCCTGCCATTGTTACACCGGCAGATTTAACAATTCCGTCTTTTAAAACTTTTGTGTATTTTTGCAAAAGTTCATCGGTGGTTTCGTTTTCTTTGTCAAGAGGTTCTCGCCTAACTCCAAGCCAAACGTTTCCATCGCCTGTATCAAAAATAAATTTTGCCAAATAATCATCTTCGTTTATTTTTATATCCCAATTATTATCACAAGCCATTTCAAAATTTTCATTAAAATTTTGATATATTTTTTTGCCGTTTTGAGAATATATTTTAATTCCGTTTTCGTCATAAATATTAGATGAACAGCCTATAAGCGTAATTGCAGAAACCACAAAAGCTATAATTTTTTTAAAATTCATTTTTAAATTCCTCCATTTTTAAATTTGTATAAAAATCTCTTATTTATAATTATAACTCTTTAACAATAAAATAACAAATAAATTTGGAATTTTGGTGTGGTTAATAACAAATTTTTAGCAACATTAAAAATAAATCATAAAATTTATAACTTATTTTATGTTATATTATATAAATTTTAAATAATCTATTGTTATTTGTTAAGAAATATTATATAATAAGAATAGTAATGTGGGGTGTAATTTATCAAAGTTATTAACATGAGGATTCTATGTTTTTACAAAAAACGATTAATAATTTTTTATCGGCAACATTTAGCATACATTATATAATAAACTCTTTAGTTTTTTGAAAAGTATCAATGGCTTTTTTGTTGCTTAATTGTTTTTATAAACGTTCCTCTGCCAAATCAGCTTATTTATTGTTAAATATCGTAATTGAATTTAAAGGAGTGTGAAAAAGCAATGAAAAGAAAATTGGCAATTTTTGCAAGTGCTGTTCTTGCGTTAAGCTCGCTTACAGCCTGCGGAACAACCGATACAGATTTAACCCAAGACTCTGAAACAACATCAACCGTCGAAAAACCAAAAGAAATATCAATGATGGTAAATACATTTATGACCGGTGACGATAACGAAGATGAAGTTCAGATGTTTTGCGATGAATATGAAAAACACACCGGTGTAAAATTACTTGTTGCAAAACCACAGCACGAAAGTTACTATGAAAGCGTTAATATTTCCCTTGCAACCGACAATACGGTTGATTTATACGAGGTTGGAAGCCTTTTCTACCCAAGCTATGCAAAGTTTGACCTTCTTTGGGATATGACCGATGCGTGGGAAAATTCATCTATAAAAGGCATAACCGATGAAGCTTACGTTGACATATTAAAAATCGACGGTCATTTATATGGTTTTCCTTTAACAAAAGGAAACGGAACAGCTACATACGTTCGTAAAGATTGGCTTGATAAATTAAACATTTCCGAGCCAAAAACATACGACGAATTTTATGATATGTTAAAGAAATTTAAAGCAACAGGTGATGACATAATCCCAATTACAGCAGCAGGTCTTGTAAACTCCGAAGCCCCTTACAGCCTCTATTTAAGAGAGTTCTATCAAGACGCATCGCCTGATTTTGTTTTGAAAAATGGAAAATACGTTGACGGAATGACCGAGCCCGAAATGACAGATGCTTTGAAAAGGCTAAAACAAGCATACAGCGATGGTCTTTTGGATAAAGACGTTGTTAAAAACAAAACTTCAAGTTGCCGTAATAAATTTTATGACGGTCTTGTTGGCTGTTTCAACTATTGGGCAGGAACTTGGGGAATGACAATGGACGAAAAAATTAAAGAACTTGACCCAAATGCTTCCGTTAAAGCACTTAAACCAATCGAAGGTGTTAAATACCTTGAAAGGCCTCCTCTTGCAATGGTAATTTCCAAAAATTCCGACAATCCCGAGGGCATTTTCAAATATTTAATCGAATATTCTCATGACGGCGGAGAAGGTCAAATGCTCTTCACAAGAGGCATCGAAAACTACCATTGGAAAAAAACTTCGGCAAACAAAGGCGAAATCATTCCTGAACATAAAATCGGAGCAATCTATTTAAAATCAGAACTTGCATTCAACAATTTTGTTGACATAGTTCCTATCGAAAAAGAAATTGCCGAATCGGCACAAATATTTAACGATAATTCAGAGCTTGCACCTTTGCCTGTTACATCAAAGAAAACAGGAGATTTGTTCTCTGACGTCGATATAATAAGACGTGAAATAATCGAATCTATCGTCACAACCGATATGACCATTGAGGAAGGTATGGCAGAATATAATTTGCGTGCTTCCAAACTTGTTCAAAGAGTGTTGACTGATTTGAATTCACAAGAAGAAAACGCAGAAGATGAGAGCAAGGAGGAATAGCGATGTTTAACAAAATGAGAGTAATTATATCATCATTTATGACTATAGTGGCTGTCATAATGGCAGTTATAATTGTTTTTTCTGTTGGTGCTTTAAGCTATACAAAATCAGAATATGAAAGCTTGTTGACCGAATCAACAAACAAATATCGTTCGGTTAGCACTATGGAATCATCGGCAACAAGTATAAAATATCGTAAACAGCTTGGCTATGACATCGGTTATGAACAGCTCAAACTTATAATGCTTATAAAAGATTATATTGCAACCTATGAAGAAAGCCAAACCGAAGACGTTAAACTTATGGTTGACCTTATAGCAACATTTAAAGAATCCGGAATGGACTCAACAACAATTATAACAACTCTTCAAGATATGGACGACATCGTTTCAACCTCTCTTGAAGAAAAAGACAAAGAACTTTCAAGCTCAATGACCAAACTTATCATCTTTGTTATGATAGCGGTTGTGCTTATTCTTTGCATCGTTGGCTTTATTTGCTATTTCTTCCCAAAACGTCTTGCAGACCCAATTATAAAAATTTCGGATTATGCCAAAAAAATTGGCAAAGGACAGCTTGACAATTTGGATATTCCTGAAACAAACATAAGCGAACTCAAAGACTTAACAGATTCGTTCCAAAGCTTAACAGCATCTGTTTCAAATATCATCGAAGAAGTTGATGACGTTTGTGTTGAATTTTTAAAAGGAAACAACAAAACAATTCCTCTTGAAAATTCAAATCTTGAGGGCGGTTTTCGTGAAGTTGCCGAAAAAATCAACACACTCATATCAAACACTTCATCAATGTTTGATGAAATTCTTAGTGCTGTTGGCGAATATGCAAAAGGTAATTTCGACTATGAACCCCGTCAATTTGAGGGCGAACACGCAATAATCAACGCAGAGCTTTCCGAATGCCAGCAAAACTTCAAAAATGTCATCATTGATATAAATTCGCTTATACAATCTGTTGGAGACGGAGAACTTAACAACTTTATCGAAGTTGAAGGAAAAACAGGTGATTGGCTCACAATTGTCAATGGCTTAAACAACCTTGTTAAATCTGTTTCCGAACCAATCAACGAAACTATCGAAGGTCTTAACAAGCTTGCAAAAGCTGATTTGGGCTATAGAATAAACAAAGAATTTAAAGGCTCATACAAAGAAATTGCAGACACAATAAACTATGTTGCACAAACTCTCGGTTTGTATGTTTCCGATATAAACGCAGTTCTCAGAAGCCTTGCAAACCACGATTTGACCGTTTCAAGTTCAATTGATTATGCCGGCGATTTCAGCGAAATTGGTGAAAGCATTCAAAATGTTACATTGAACTTTAAAAACCTTGTTGGAAGTATGGTTGCCGCATCAGAGCAAATTCAAGCAGGTTCAAAAGGTATGGCAGATTCAAGCACAGGCTTGGCACTTGGTGCAACCCAACAGGCAGACGCTGTCAGAATTTTGTTAGACCTTTCCGAAACTGTAAGCAAAAAATCAAGCGAAAACTTCACAGCTGCAACAAATGCAAAAGAATACAGCGATTCTGTTACAAGTGACATTCAAAACGGAAATCAGCTTTTAACAGAACTTAACACAGCAATAACAAACATCGCTTCCGCAAGTAATGCAATAAACAACATAAATGCGGTAATTGATGACATTGCGTTCCAAACAAACCTCCTTGCACTTAACGCCGCAATTGAAGCCGTTAGAGCAGGAGCTCATGGAAAAGGTTTTGCCGTTGTTGCCGATGAAGTTAGAAATCTTGCCGGAAAGAGTAAAGCTTCCGCACGTGATGCCGGAAATCTCATTCAAGAAACATTAACAAGAGTTGAAGAAGGCGTTGTTGTTGTAAATAACACAATCTCGCTTTTAACAAATATTCTTTCCGAAACAACAAAAATTGATACAATAATAAACGATGTTCTTTCAATAAGCGGAGAGCAAAAAGAACTTTCCGAAAGAATGCAAGTTGAAACAAGCAAAATAAACGAAGTTGTAAATAACATAAGTGCAACTTCCGAGGAAACAGCCGCAACTTCCGAAGAACTTGCGAGCCAAATCGAAACATTTAACGAAAATATTGCTTTGTTCAAACTTTAAAAAACAAGGGAAATTCTTTTCCAAACGTTGCAAAATATTGTGCCTTGTCCCAAAAAGGCTTGTCGCTTAGTTTTGCTTCCATACTAAAATTATAGGCTTTGGAGTGCAACAATTTTTCGCACTCCAAAGCCCATTTTTTTCGTTTAAACAGCTTTCCTCTGCAAATAACAAATTTTTCAAAATTTGTCTGAAAATTGCAATAGCAAATAGGACACATCATAGCATCAAAATATAATATTTAA
>CAZHGC010000023.1:0-32547 GCA_964531385.1 uncultured Lachnospiraceae bacterium
ACCTACAACTTCAACAATCTATAACCCAACAAACTCAACAAACCAACTTCACTACCTCTTTGCCCTCCCAACCTCAACAAACCCAACAAACTCAACAAACCAACAACACTACCTCTCTGCCCTCTCAACCTCAACAATCTAACTCTACAACTCTGCCCTCTCAACCTCAACAACCTACTAACCAACAACCTCAACAATCCAACTCTACCTCTTTGCCCTTCCAAACTCAACAAACCAACAACACCACCTCTCTACCCTCCACCCCCCAACCCTCTCCAACCCAAGCTCTCCTCCAACAGCTACTAACCCACCACCAAAAAATATTTCTTCCTCGTTTGGAGCAATCGGTAAACACAGGAAGTCTCGACCCTTTCAGGAATTTTCTAACAAATTACGGTTTTGAAACTCATCTCTCACCATTCGAATTAAATGAAGTTCTAACAACTGTTTTGCCCGAAAATTCAAACTTGCTAACAAAATTTCATTCTTTGCCCGAAGTTAAAATAGCACTTTCAGCAAGCAACTTACATAAAAATAACACCGAAATAAATTCAACAACTGCCGATACTATAACAAAAAACACTCAAAACACCTCTGCAAAACAGCCACAACCCGCAGTTTTACAAGAAAATGTAACTTCAAAAAATATAAACATAACCCCACAAAAACAAAATACATTTGCAACAATGCAACAACCTACAAACACAACCAGTTTTTCGCACACTTCAGCAAAACCTCAGCAATCTTCGTTTTCGTTTGAGCAAATGTTTTTTCAAAACAAGGAAATGTTGCTTCCCCAACTTGAAAAATCAATACAACAAAATTCACTAAAACATTTTACAAATTTCGTTGAACATATGGGATATAAAAATCCAATTCCGATAAATGAGTTAAACACCGCTGTAAAATCAACTTTGTGGAATAAAAAAGAATTAATAACAAAATTTCAAAATATCCCCGAAATAAAAGAATTTTTGAATGATTATCAAAATCCACCAACTCAACAACAAAATCAAAGCCAACCCGAAAGTATAATTCAAAATAAAAATAATATAACAAATAAGCATTTTTCGTTAAATGATTTCAGCCTAAAAGAATTAACGGAAATTTTTAAAGAAGCATTTAAAGATTATCCAAAATTAAACGAAAAAGCTCAAGAATTATTAAATACAAAAGAAAAATTTTTAAATAAAGCAGTAAAATCGTTGTCTTTGGATTTTTCAAAAGATTATGACGAGCTAAATAGATTTTCCGAAAGATTTGATGAAAAATTATCAACAGCAAAAACAGAAATATCAAAATATGAAACACCAAATATAAAAGAAGCCTCCAATGACTTAAATAATATACAAAATAATCTCGAATTTGTGTCCCAAATGAAAGATTTGGCATATTTCCAACTACCAATAATTATAAATAATAACCCATCAACAGCAGAATTGTATGTTTTTAAAAATAAGAAAAAAAATAAAACCGCAAACTCCGCAAGTGCCGTAATTTCATTGGATTTAGCGTTTTTAGGTCATTTTGAAGCATATATAAATAAAACCGACAGAAATATTGTTTGTCAATTCAAAACAGAAAATAAAGATGTTGAAAAATTAATTTCTTCAAAAACAAATGAATTGCAGACATTGTTAAAAAATTATAATTATAACTTAATGCAAGTAACGTTTAAAGAATTGGACGAAAAATTCTCTCCTCTTTCCTCCGAACCCTCTCTTTCGGAAAAAGAAATAAAAAAATCATCATTTGCACTTGATATAACAACATAATTATAATTTAAAATTAATGTCTAAATATAAAAATATAGGCTCTGAAAAGCAAATTATATGCCTTTCAAAAGCCTATATTTTTTGTCTTATATTATTTAAAATTTAATTAATTTAATGAAATTTTATCCAATGGAATACGTGTAAAATCAACGTGTTCCTTATTTGTTGCATAAGATACATATAAATAATTGCCAATAACTACAGATTTTGGATAATGATATCCCAACCTTTTAGCTTTGCCCTCATATTTAAGTTCGGGAATATCTCCCTGAGTTCTCAAAACATATGCTACATCAAAAATTTTTCCGTCTTTGCTCAAAGTTATTGTAAGAGGTATGCGAAGTTTATTCGTAACCGAATTTCCAACCAAATAAGCCGTTGCATCAGGCAAATTTCCGGCACTTTGTTTAGAACGAGAATCCGGCATATTTGTCAAAACAGTATCGCTCCAAGTTTCACCTTGATTATAACTTATAGATGCAAGTTTATAAAATGTGCTGTCTTGATCTCTAAAAATCATAACAATATTATTATCGCTGTTAGTAAAAATGCTTGGCTCCATTTCTCTTGAAGTTTCGCCGTCTGTTTTCATATTTGTATATTCCGCACGAACCCAGCCTTTAACGCCGGATTTATCATCAGTATAAATCGGATTAGCAAATAATCCCGGTTGAAAATGTGCCGCACAAACAACTCTACCGCTTTCCAAAGTATGCGGGTCTTGTTCAATAATTCCGTTCATTTCCGAACCGTCTTTCATAAGAACAGGCTTCATTTCCGACCAGTTAACACCGTCTTTGCTTTCAACATAATGTGCAAAACCGCCCCTTGGAGAAGTTTCATTATGCCATACATTTATATACGAAACAAGAGTATCACCATTAACATACCAACCGCCGGAAGAACAATAACCGTTTTCAATGCTCGGAACAAGAACTTTCGGCTCACTCCAATTAACACCGTCATCACTCACACTGTAAGCAACCCAAGTATCCTCCGCATCTTCATCAACAGCAGAACTTTGCCATTGGCAATAAATCTTTCCTTTAAATTCTGTCATAAAAACACCGTTAACATAGTGGTCTGTTCCCTCGTCAGCAGAAAAAACAGTATACGTTTCCGCCCCTTCAATTTTTCCAAGCCCAATGTCTGTTTTAGACTCATCAAAAAGATTGTCTGCAACAGAAAAAGGAACTTCATTTACCTTTTTATCATCGGCTTTTGTTTCAATGTAAATTTCAAATGAACCACCGTCGGAAACCCAGTTAACTTCAAAATCAAAAGCCTCCGCCAAATATCTAACGGGAAGATATGTAACATCATTATACAATAACGGAGCAACATTTTTATTTTCAGAATCAATATATCCAATTTCTCCGTTTATAATACCTTGCGGTTTGGAAACAAAAACTTCAATAACTTTTTCGTCTTTTTTAATTGAAACCATTTTATATTGAACATTGTAATCAACCGAAACGGATAAAAGTTCTGATATTTTTCTGCAAGGCAAAAAAGCTCTGTTTGTGTTTTTGTCAATAATTAAATCATTATCAAAATCAAATTTATTACCGTCAATAAAAACAGAAGCATTAACAACTTCGTATATATCCGGTGTTTCAACCGTCTCGGCAGAATTGTATATTTCTTGTACTTTTCCGCTTGAAACATCACCAACATTCGCCATAACAACAGAATTAGCCAAAAGCATACTAACAAAAGCAACCGAAACAAACTTCATAGCATTATTCTTCATAAAAATATTCTCCTTTAACAATTATTTATATTGCAAAATAGAAATCTTCAAACCTATAATTAAAAAACAGAAACAAAATCAGTTCTGCATTTTATAATATTTTAACATATTTTGTTATATCAAGCAATAATTTTTAAATTGAGAACATAATACAATCCTGTTGATGTACAAAAAATAAGTAACACAAAAATTTCAAATTAATTTGTATAATCGTCAAACAACTATACGTTTTTCAAAACCCTTGAATAACCATTATCTTTTAAATAATCCAAAAAATGTTTGTCAACTATTTCAACCCCACTGTGGTTTAAATGTGCATCATCTCGGAAATTCCCATTATTCAAAAGCTTTTCATCTTTGTTTATAAGATTATAGTCCAAATACGGAATTTCGTTTTCTTTTGCAAAATCAGATATTGTCGAATTAACAATATGATAATTTTTCATATATTCATTTGAAACATTTGCAACGGGAGCCGTCACAAAAATCAATTTTATATCGTTCGTTTTGCAAGTTTCTATTATTTTTTCCAAATATTTTTTTTGAGACTTTTCAAAAGTCCAATTTTTGCCATCAAAATTTTTAAATTGATTTGTTTTATCAAATTCGTCAGGAAGCATATTATAATTGCAATATGTATATCCTTTCGAGCGATATTCTTCTTTTCCCTGTTGTTTTGCCGAAACTTTGTCTAAAACACCAAATTTTTCCTTCAAATCATCTTTCAGCTCTTTATTTTTAAATGCAAAATAATCTTGTTGATATTTAAATATGTCTGCATTATATTTTATTTTTTCGCCAAGAGGAAAAACATCGTTTATATATTGTTTTTCCAAATCTTCATTTTTCAAAACTTGAAAAAGCATTCCGGCTTGTTTCAATTCAAATTCATCGTCAAGCATATCCCAATATACTTCAACAACCGCAACTTTTGGCTTTTGATAATTTAAAACTTCAAGAAGTGTAAAATATGTCGAATCGGGGTGTTGAAGAGGCATTCCCATTTGATAACTCGAAATTTTCAAATCCTTATCAAAAATTTCTGGGTCAAATGTGCAATATGAATGTGACGAACCCAAAAAAACCATATCAAGGCTGTTTTTTTCAAGAGAATAAAACTCATTCCACCTTTTTTCGTTATATGTATTTATAAGATTTTCCGTACTTGCATTCGAATATTTTTTACCTATATAAAAAATCGTCGGAACTATGCAAAGTATGAAAAAAAACAATTTTATATATATAAAATTAAATTTTTTCTTTTTAGGTTCGTTAAAATTGGAAGTAGATGAATTCTCCGCCATTTCCAAACACCCCCGTTGATAATATTATAACAACAATCACATAATAGAAAATAAATCTAAAAACAAACGGTTTATTATCCAAAAATTGATGAATTGTTCTATTTTTTTCAAAAAGCTCAATAAATATAAGTAACAATATCGAACACACGCATATAACAAATTCATATATCGAAAGCCCAAAACTGTTCAAAAGGTCATATATATACTGCATATCCGTTATGCAATTTAAATCCGAAAACAAATTTTCAACTATGTAAAAAGCATCGGTTATTGTATTCGCTCTGAAAAAAATCCAAGCAAACGAAACCAGCACAAACGTTATAATTACTCTGAAAAAATTAAAAACAAAAAATTGGGACTTATTTGTCTTAAAAATTCTGTTTTTTAAATCTCCAATAATTTGATACAACCCATGTATTCCGCCCCAAATAACAAATGTCCAATTTGCACCATGCCAAAGACCACTCAAAAGAAATGTAACCAAAAGATTAAAATATTTTCTGATTAAAGAGCAATGACTTCCGCCAAGTGGAATGTAAACATAGTCTTTCAACCAACTTGAAAGAGAAATATGCCAATTTCGCCAAAATTCCTGTATATTTTTTGAAAAATACGGACGATTGAAATTTTTCATCAAATCAATTCCAAGTGTTTTTGCACAACCAATTGCAATATCGGAATAACCGCTAAAATCACAATAAATTTGAAATGTAAAAAATAATGTTGCAATTATATAAGCAATTCCGCCAAAATCCTGAGCTTGATTATAAACTGTGTTAACAAGAAGAGCAACCCTATCGGCAATAACAACTTTTTTAAAATATCCAATCAACATATATTTCAACCCTGTTGATATATTCACAGTGTTAAATTTATGATGCACAAAAAGCTGACCCAAAAGATTTTCCGCTCTTTCTATAGGGCCTGCAACAAGTTGCGGAAAAAATGTTAAATATAACGTAAACTTAAAAAAATTAAGCTCCGGTTTTATTCTCTTTTTATACACATCTATCGTATATGATGCAGCTTGAAATGTAAAAAATGATATTCCCATAGGCAAAACTATATCAAAATCACCAATTGGATATTCAATCCCCAAATATTGATATAAACTCATAAAACTGTGATTTATAAACACAGCATATTTAAACACAAAAAGCAAACCAAAATTTATTATCAAACTTATAACCAAAAACAATTTTTTATATTTCGGCGTATCCGAAACATTTATACAACCGGATAAAAAATAGTTTGCAAACGAAGAAAAGAAAATCAAAATTATAAATTCCGGACGCCACCACATATAAAATATGCAACTTGCAAAAAGAAGCATCACCCATTTTATTTTAAAAGGCAAAACATAATATAAAAACAAAACTATTGCAAAAAAAAGCAAAAATGTTATGGAATTAAACAGCATTTCAATCCTACTTTCGAATAATTTTTTAATTTGAAAAAAATAAAAACAAAACTCTTTTTCAACAACTAATTAGGAGCGAAATTTAAATAGTTTTGAAAAAAATAAAAATCTAAATTTCCGCTCCCAATCAATTTATGTTATGAATTAATTATTTGAAAATTGTTCCTGAACGTCCAACGCTTCAACAAGTTCTATATCCTGATTTCTTTCAACAAAATTATCAAGTGTATATTGATTTGCAAAAAGAAGAACAGGACGCTCATAATGGTCAAAAACAAGTGAACATCTTGAATTTTCAAAATCTTTCAAGCTGTTTGGGTCGTCTGTTTTAACCCAACGTGCAACACTGAAATTCAAAGGTTCCATTCTTATTTCAGAATTATACTCGTTTTTCAATCTATATTCAAAAACTTCAAATTGCAACGCACCAACAGCACCCAATATTACGTCGTTAAATTCATTTTTGTATATCTGAATTGCACCCTCTTGTGCAAGCTGGTCAACGCCCTTTTGAAAATGCTTTGCTTTCATAGAGTTTATCGGGCGAACACGCATAAACAATTCGGGAGGGAAAGTTGGCAAAGGCTCAAAGAAAAGAGATTCTTTTTTCGTTGTCAATGTATCGCCTATTTGATAATTTCCCGAATCATATATTCCAATTATATCACCCGCACTTGCAATATCAACAATTTCTCGTTCATTTGCCATAAGTTGTGTCGATTGATTTAATTTCAACGTTTTTCCCGTTCTTGAAAGAGTTACATTCATTCCTCTTTCAAAAGTTCCCGAACAAATTCGCATAAATGCAAGCCTGTCCCTGTGGGCAGGGTTCATATTTGCTTGAATTTTAAATATAAATCCGCTAAAAAATTCATCTGTTGGCAAAACCTCGCCGGTTGTTGTTTTTCTTGCCCCCGGAGCCGGAGACATTTTAAGAAAATGTTCAAGAAATTCCGTAACACCAAAATCAACAAGAGCCGTTCCAAAGAAAACAGGTGAAAGTTTTCCCGCCGAAATCAAATCCATATCAAACTCATTTCCCGCACCGTCCAAAAGTTCAATTTCATTCCTTAAATTTTTCAAATTCTCATCGCTCAAAACTCCCTCAAGCTCTGTTCCGTAAACTCCTTTTTCACCAAGCTCAATAGTTGTTTCTTTTCGATATAAATGAACTTTGTTTTCAAGACGGTCATAAATTCCCTCAAAAAGCTGACCGCTTCCAATCGGCCACGTTACAGAAACCGAGGGAAGCCCCAAAGCTTCCTCCAAATCTTCAAGCAAATCCAAAGGGTCTTCGGCTTGTCTGTCAAGCTTGTTTATAAATGTAAAAACAGGAATTTCACGCATACTGCAAACTTTAAACAATTTTTTTGTTTGAGCTTCAACGCCTTTTGCCGCATCAATTACCATAACAGCACTGTCAACGGAAGTTAAAATTCTATAAGTATCCTCTCCAAAATCATTATGCCCAGGAGTATCCATTATCGAAACGATTTTATCGTTATATTCAAATTGCATTACAGACGAAGTTACGGAAATTCCTCTTTGCTTTTCAATCTCCATCCAATCCGAGCGAGCAAATTTTGAATTTTTAACTGCTTTAACCGTTCCCGCCTCTCTAATTGCCCCGCCATGAAAAAGCAATTTTTCCGTCAAAGTTGTCTTTCCGGCATCGGGGTGAGATATAATTCCAAAAATTCTTCTTTTATTTATCGATTCTATATTTGGTGCAGACATTTTTTTGTTCCTTTCTGAATATATTTAAAACAATGGCACAAATTCCCATAAATAAAAATTAGGAAACACCCGCCAAAGCTGTAAAATTATAGTTGCAAATATTGCCCTAACCAATATCAAAGTGAAAAATTTCCATATTCAATTCCTTTATCGGTTATAGTCATTTTGGCTTTATCGTCGGAACGGAAATTTATTTTTATAAATCCCTCATTTTCCAAATTTTGAATAGCTGTATTATATTTTCTCAACATATTTGGCGATGAGCTTGCAAATTTATAGCTGTAATTATCAGAACCGCACAAATACGATTGGTAAGCTCTGTCAAAAATTTCTTTTTCAAGATTATTCATAGTTTGCCACCTTTCAAAATAACATCAATCTTCGGTTACTATAATAAATTTTTAACTGTAAGAAGTCGGGTCGCTCGTTTTTTTTATTTACAATTTAATTTCTTGTAATTTAACTGGAACACAGACAAAAAAAGCGTGCATGATATTCATACACACCCTTAAAGTTTGTGCTTTTTTTACAGCATCAATACAGACCCGTTTTAAAATTAAATTTCAAACGAACCTGTCAATTCATTTGATGAACTTTCATTCATAACATAGTAACATTTATTTTCTTCCGGTTTATAATATACGTTAACATTTTTCAAATCTTTAACTTTGTTTCCGCTATTTTTCCATTCTTGTCTTGCTTTATCCAAAATTTCTTTTTGATTAATTTGTTTACCTTTAAATTCGATAAACACAGATTCTTTTATTAAAGCCATTTTATTTCCCCCTATAATATAAATGAATAAAACCTATCCTAATTAATATAATACTATTTATACGTTATTTTGTCAATAAAATAAATTGAAAAATAATTGATATATTGCACTTTTTGCAGTTTGCATATTAAAATTCAAAATATTTTTACGAATAAAAAAACTCTTCAAAGCCAAACTACTTTTTGAGGTGATGTTCATTGGGCAAAAAAGGAATTGTTTCTGCCGTAATCGGCTTTATAACAGGTTTTGCAAACGGTCTTTTCGGTTCAGGCGGAGGAACAATAATTGTTCCGGCAATGGAACGTTTTTTAAAAATTGAGCCACACAAAGCACACGCAACCGCAATTGCAATAATTTTGCCGTTATCTGTTTTAAGTATGTTCATTTACTTAAAAAATGGTAACATAGATTGGATTAACATTATTTTGGTTTCTCTCGGCGGAATGTTTGGCGGATTTGTCGGAGCAAAGCTTTTAAACAAAATTTCCGATAAATGGTTACACAAAATATTTGGAGCATTTATGATTGCGGCGGCGGTGAAAATGGTTTTATGAGTTTATGGATTATTATAATCGGATTTTTATCGGGAATTATAAGCGGAATGGGAATTGGTGGCGGAACAATTCTAATTCCGGCATTAAGCATTTTTTTCAACTATGAACAACACACAGCCCAAAACTTCAATTTAATTTATTTTATACCAACAGCAATAATTGCTTTATTCACACACATCAAAAGCGGAAACGTCGAAAAAACCGTTCTTTGGAAAATAATTTTATTTGGATTGATTGGTGCAGGTCTCGGTGCTTTTGTCGCAATCAACATTGAAGGAGAAATTTTAAGAAAGTGCTTTGGAGGATTTTTATTTATTATGGGAATATCCGAAATTTTCAAAAAAAGCAAATCATAATTTATTAATCAACAGCAAATAAATTTTGAAATAATATTTTTCGGTACACCTCCCAACAATCAATTAAACTTTTAAACAAAAAATTTTAGGAGGATTTTTTATGGAAAAAAATGATTTTGAAAAAATTTTAAAAAAATTTAAAATTGCTTCTGTTGACGGAAAAATTGAAATTTATACATCAACAGAGGGTTTAAACGGAGAACAATATCGTGAACTTTTGCTTTGGTTTCCAAGAACAGACCTCGATAGGCTTGAAAAAGCTCTCGGCTAAAAACATTTCCAAAATAGTTGTAAAATCAAAATTTGTTGTTAATCCAATCAAAAACAGACTCACTCGGCAAATTAAAAATGTCCAAGTAAGTCTGTTTTTGACAAATGCTAAAACTCCATCATCTTAGCCTTGTTGATTTTCCTCCGTTTCAATCGGTTGTGAAACCTGCTCTGTTTGAGCAGGTGCACTTTCATATTCCGAAAGTCTTCCCTCAAGAGTTTTTATTTGCACAAAACAATAAGCCAACATAGCAATCATCAAAAGCAAAAGTAATAGTAAAATTTTGTTAACACGTGCTTTTTTAGGCTTTGGATTTGCATTGTGAATAACAATTTTTGATTTTTGCGGTACAGTTTTTCTTTTTGGCGTAGTTTTTGAAATTCCATCGGGATATATATTTTTATTTTGATTTAAAGGAACACGTTTTTTCTTTTTTGTCGTTTGATTTCTTCCGCCACGTCTCCTCGGGCTATACTTCAAAACATCTTCATACCCCAATTCTCTTTGAGGAATTTCCTTATCTTTCAACGGCGGAAGTTTTGAAGTATAATCAAGATTATCCTCCGGCGGAACAGACAAATCCTTTATCATTATATTATATTCAACATTATTTTCGTCATTTTCACGATATCGTGAATTTTGATATTGCAAATCAAAATCGGCATCAAATTTGTCTCTCTTAGATTTCGAAATTTTAGGTTCTTTAGCCTTTTTAACTTTTTTGGGTTTTGAGGCTTTTTTCTTTTTCGGTGGCTCATAATCATATTGGTCAAAATCATCATCAAAATCGTCATACTCATAATATTCGTTTTTATTAACGCTTTTGCTTTGCTTTCCGCCAACACTCGAACTTTGGAAATAATCGTCATTTTCTGAAGATTGATTACCAAAATAATCATCACCGAAATAATAATTATTGTTTTGCTCGTTACCTCTGTCATCATTCTCATAATTAAGCTCATAATCATCAAAATCCGAATAATCATTATCGATATTCCTTGTGTAATATAATTCCTCGTCGTCTTTAACATAATCGTCAAACAGCTGACCAACAACTTTTCGTGTTAAAGCATCATTATAAAAACTCAGGGTATTTTCCAAGTCTTGTTTTATGCCGGCTTTGCCTTTCGGCTCATTCGTTTCTTTCAATGTGTATACCTCCAAACCAATATGGTTTCGTTTTTATTGTCTATCAAAAAATTCAGAAAACATAAAAAAGATATTTCCTTAATTCTATAATTTTTAACAAGAAAAGTCAACGGTTACAAAAATTTTACACAATAAAAATATTTAAGGCAATACCGTAAATTAAATCAAACAGCTTTAAGAAATATTCAACCCAAAACTGTAAAATTATAATTTTGCGGTGTTGCCTTAGAACCCATTAATCATTATTAAGAATTTTGATTTTTAACGGCAAAATCAAGTTGCTGAATTGTTCCCGCTTCTCCGTTTTCTTTTAAATAAACGCCCGTACTTCTAACTTGTGCGTTTGTTTCGTTTGTTGCAATATTGTTTATATCAAATTTTGTTGAAGCATTGCTTAAATAAATCGCTCCAACGCCCGAGTCTTTTAAGGAAATAAGAAGATCTTTTCCTTTTTCGTCTTTTGTCCAAATTTTTAATTTGTTAAATATGCTGTCAGCCTCGTCTATCCAGCCGTTTCCGTCATCATCATATTTGGAAAGTTCATCAAACCCATTTCCCGTTAACGCTCCAAAAAGCTCATTTCCATCATTTATTTTTCCGTCTTCGTTTTTATCCAAAGCCAAAAAACCGCTTCCGTTTTCAAGCATTGAAATTTCGTCTTTAATGCCGTCGGCATCTATATCAAAAAGGAAAGTTTGGTCGCTAACTTTTGCGGGAGCCGAAATTAAATTTATAACCAAAGGGTCTTTCATAACAACGTCCTTTGTTGTCGATTCTCGTTTGATATATGCTTCAAAATTTCTCGACATTTCTATGCTTACGTTAAATGAAACACTTCGCCCGTCGGCTGTTTTAACAAAACCTGTTGAAGAAAATTCTGTAACTTCTTGTTGTTTCAAAAAAACAGATTCTTTTCTTTGAATTGTCCAAACATCGCTTGCCGAATTTTCCGAAGAATTTTGTGCTGTTCTTTTAAAATAAGCTTTTGCATCATCATTAGCTTTCAAAACATCATTAAACGACGACGGAAAAAGTTTTTCAAAATCTTTTTGCAATTTGTTGTCTCCGTTTAAAGAATCCAACATTTGCAAAATAAGCTTTAACGCAATTGTTTTTGTATCTTCAATTTTCATACAGTCCGAAGCCGAAGTGCCTGTTGTTAAAGCAATCGGCGGAACATAGCTTGAAACATTATCATTTTTCTTTTCAGAATTTTCGCCGGAATCAGAAGATGTATATTCATTATTGTTTTCAGAATTTGTTTTGTCAAAACGTTTTGCAAGAAACTCCCTTGCTTCCTCGGATATTGTCAAAATATCTTTCGAATAACTTTTTGTTGCTCTCTTTGTTTCTTTTTGGGTTGAAGTTTGCTCAACTTCCGTTGTATAAACAGATTCGCTTTTTCTTTTCGAACCCATTGCAACACTGTATGAGTTTATTATCATAAACATCAATCTCCTTTAATTTTTGCACAATTCCAACATTTGTTTTCCAACATTTTTTCAAGATGCACCTCTATATTAATTTAATCGGCAAAAATTATAAAAAGATTAACGTATTTATTTAATTTGAACACTTTGAGAAGAACTTTCGTTTGACTCATTCACAAAATTTTTCAAATTTCTGATTGTAAAAGAAATATAGTTGCCCGTCATTGCATCAAACAAATCTGTATCATTAACAATTGCCCAGCCTTTATCTTCTTTTGTCAAATTAATTTTAACCGTTGTCGAAGATTTTTTTTCATCTTCATATTTGTCAATAACTTCGGATAAATTTTTTGCAAGCTCCAAATCAGCTTCTTCCTCGGAAAGCTTTTTGCTGTCGGTCAACCCGCCAACATCATAATTCGAAAGAGCGTCCATCATTATTAAATCCATGGGCAAATTTAATATTTCCGTTTCAACATATGCACTGTCGCCGTTTATTTGAGCATTTTTAATTGTATATTCAAAATTGTCAGTCATCGTATTAATTAAAGTTTCGGTTGTTTCATTCTTTTTTGAATAAAGCGAATCAAGTGTAAAATAATCATCTGCCATATACGATTTCATAGACACAGCATCGGAAACTTCAAATGCCTTAAAAAAACTGTCAACAACATACTCAGGTGTGTTTTCTTCATAATCAGTCGATTTTTCCGCCATAACATATGTTTCCGTTGTTTCTTCTCCGTTTTGAGAACTTTCTCCCGAACACCCCGAAGATATAAAAATCGTTGTTACCGCCATTGCACAAAAAATTTTTTTCAATTTCATTTTCGCTCGTCCCTTCAATATTTGAATAAATGTCAAATTTAACATCATCTGTGGACAATCCGCACAATTTGATAAAACATCAATTGTAAATATCGAAAAAAACTTAAAATCATAATTTGTGCAACGTTGCCCATAATAAAAACAGTATAACATAAATATGTTCAAAGTGCAAAAAATTTAAAACAATCTCGCACCTTTTTATCAAAGTTTTCTGCGATATATAAAATAACATATTTGATATAAAATTATCAACACGCACACATTAAGTGCAAGAACTGTTGCAATTTCTGTTTTTCCAAATATTTCAAGTACAACAACAATCAACGCAACCCCAAACACATAAAGTCCAAATGCCATACTTTTCGATTTATTGCAAATGGCAATATTACGCTCGTCTGTTTCCGCAATTTTTTGCCTACGAATTGACTCCTCATCTTTTGTAACTTTTCTATACCAAACCAACCTCGCAAATCCAACCACAGCAAAAATAACACCGGCGGAAAGCAAAGTTTGATTTCCGCTTATTCCGCTGCAATATAAAGCTGTAAATACAATTCCGGAAATTATAAATATAATTGCCAAATATAATCGTTGTTTAAGTTTCTTTTCATAATCCATAATTAATCCTCCTCAAAAATAAATATATCCTCAATTTGAACGTTAAAATATTTTGCAAGTTTAAATGCAAGTTGAAGCGATGAAATATATTTTCCGTTTTCAAGCGAAATAATCGTTTGTCTTGTAACATCAACCGCCTTTGCCAAATCGTCTTGCGTAAGTTTTTTCTCCTTTCGATATTCTCTTATTCTGTTTTTCACACAAATTCACCTCCTCCAAAATGTACAGCAAGCTTTACATCTTAATTATAATACCACCACAACTAAATGTCAAGTTCATTTTACATTTTCCCGTCAATTTAATTCTTAGTAATTTACTTGACTTTATTTTAATATAGTGTTATTCTATATAACACCAAGTAAATTGGTTTGAATTTAATTTATAAATAAAATATCCTTTTCAACAAAAAAGAGAATTTCAATTATAAAAACAAAGTCTTGCATAAAAGCCAATTTACAATATCAATTATGTGCATTGCCTTAAAATGTAACTTACAACAATTAGAGGTGAATTAAATGAAAGTTTCCACAAAGGGAAGATACGGGCTTAAAGCCATGGTCGACCTTGCGGTTCATTGCTCTGACAATTCCTGCGTTTCGCTTAAAAGCATTGCAGAAAGGCAAGGCATTTCCGAAGCATATCTCGAACAGCTTATGGCAATTCTCAAAAAAAATGGATTTGTTAAAAGTATAAGAGGCTCTCAAGGTGGTTATATTTTAGAAAAAAGCCCCGAAGAAATCTCTGTTGGAGATATTCTTTCTGTTTTGGAAGGTCCTTTAAATGTTGTTGAATGTGTTTCAAACAAAAAAAATGTCAGTTGCGGAAGTGGTAATTGCAAAAAATGTGTAACAAAAAATGTTTGGGAAAAAATAAGTGACAGCCTTTCTGAGGTTGTTAATTCTATATCTTTAAAAAATTTGGTTGATGAATATATCGATGCCGAAAAAAATCAGAATGGAGATGTTTTTAATGAATAATGTTGTTTATTTTGATAATGCTGCAACAACAAGGGTAAGACCGGAAGTTTGCGAAGCTATGACAAAATATTTTTCTGAAAGCTACGGAAACCCGTCAAGCATTTATAAAATTGCACAAGAAAATAAAACAGCGGTTGAAAAAGGAAGAGAACAAGTTGCAAAAGCAATTAATGCGGAAAAAAACGAAATATATTTCACAGCCGGCGGTTCCGAATCGGACAACTGGGCAATAAAAGGAATTGCTGAAAGTTATTCCGATAAAGGAAAACATATAATCACCCTTTCAATTGAACATCACGCTGTTTTGCACACTTGCGAATACCTCGAAAGCAAAGGCTTTGAAGTCACTTATTTGCCCGTAAATGAATTTGGGCTTGTAAACATTGAAGATTTAAAAAAAGCAATCAGAAAAGATACAATTTTAATTTCAGTTATGTTTGCAAATAACGAAATCGGAACAGTTCAACCAATTAAAGAAATTGGTGCAATTGCAAAAGAAAATGGAATTATTTTCCATACAGATGCCGTTCAAGCAGTTGGTCATTTGCCAATAGATGTCAAAGAAATGAACATCGACTTGCTCTCAATGTCATCTCATAAATTTTACGGTCCAAAAGGAATCGGAGCATTGTTCATAAGAAAAGGAATAAAAATTAAACCTTTAATTCATGGCGGTGCACAAGAACGAAACAGACGTGCGGGAACAGAAAACGTTCCGGGAATTGTCGGAATGGGTCTTGCTCTCGAACTTATAACAAATGAACTTCAGGAAGAAACAAAAAGACTTTCTTCCCTAAGAGACAAACTTATAAACGGAATTTTAAACACAATCCCATATTCAAGGCTTAACGGTGACAAAGAAAACAGATTGCCGGGAAATGTCAATATTTCATTCGAATTTATCGAAGGTGAATCAATTCTCCTTATGCTCGATATGAAAGGAATTTGTGCATCAAGCGGTTCTGCCTGTACATCTGGCTCGCTTGACCCTTCCCACGTTCTTCTCGCAATCGGTCTTCCCCACGAAAAAGCACATGGCTCATTAAGACTTTCGTTGGGTATGTTTAACACAGAAGAAGAAGTTGATTATATAATTAAAGAATTGCCCCCAATTATCGAAAGATTAAGAGCTATGTCACCACTATACGAAGACTTTGTTAAAAATAACAAATAATAAGCCTAATAAAATAATTAACATTTGAATTTTTAAAAAGTATTAAACGAAAGGTTGGAAAAATTATGTACAGCGAAAAAGTTATGGACCATTTCACAAACCCAAGAAATGTTGGAGAAATTGAAGATGCAAGTGGCGTTGGAACTGTTGGCAACGCAAAATGTGGCGACATTATGAAAGTTTATTTAAAAATCGAAGACGGAATTGTTAAAGATGCAAAATTTAAAACTTTCGGCTGTGGAGCGGCTGTTGCAACAAGTAGTATGGCAACAGAGCTTGTTAAAGGCAAAACAATACAAGAAGCTTTGGAAGTTACAAACAAAGCAGTTATGGAAGCTCTCGACGGTTTGCCTCCAATTAAAGTTCATTGTTCATGTCTTGCAGAAGAAGCCTTGCACGCTGCATTGTGGGATTATGCCCAAAAAGAAGGCATCATAATCGAAGGGCTTAAAGAGCCCGTTTCCGATATTGGTGAACACGAACACATCGGTGAAGAAGAATAAATTTTGTTAGGGTGAATATTATGGCAAAAAAAGTTGTTGTTGGTATGTCGGGCGGAGTTGACTCATCTGTTGCCGCATATCTCTTAAAAAAACAAGGATATGACGTTATTGGCGTAACAATGCAAATTTGGCAGGAAGAAGACAGGGAAACCGTTGAAGAAGACGGCGGTTGCTGTGGGCTTTCCGCTGTTGATGATGCAAGAGCCGTTGCGGCAAAAATAGGAATACCCTACTACGTTTTAAATTTCAAAAAAGAATTCAAAAAATATGTTATCGACTATTTTATAGACGAATATATCAAAGGCCAAACGCCAAACCCTTGCATTGCTTGCAACAGATATGTAAAATGGGAAGTTCTTCTTTCAAAAGCATTGCAAATCGGTGCCGATTATATTGCAACAGGGCACTATGCAAGAGTTGAAAAACACCCCGTTACAAACAGATACACCTTAAAAACCGCCGAAACATCAACAAAAGACCAAACCTATGCTTTATATAACCTAACACAAAATCAGCTTGCCCATACGCTTATGCCAATCGGCGATTATGAAAAAGAAGATGTCCGAAAAATCGCCGAAGAACTGGGGCTTTGCGTTGCACATAAACCGGACAGTCAGGACATTTGTTTTGTAAAAGACAACGACTATGGCGGGTTTATCAAAGAAAACAGCAATTACAAAATCAAAAAAGGTAATTTCGTTGATTTTAATGGAAACGTTCTCGGAACTCACAACGGAATAAGCCAATACACAATCGGCCAGCGAAAAGGTCTTGGAATTGCTTTCGGAAAACCTATGTACGTTTGTGAAATACGCCCCGAAACAAACGAAGTTGTTATAGGAGAAAATGAGCGTTTATTCAAAAAAGATGTTCTTATTAAAGATTTTAATTTTATGGCTTTCGAACCTAAAGACGGTGAATATAAAGTCCTTGGAAAAATCAGATACAGCCAAAAAAAAGCTCCTTGCACAATTAAAGTTTCCAAAAACACAGTTGAATGTGTCTTTGACGAACCACAAAGAGCTGTAACGCCCGGTCAAGCCGCTGTTTTCTATGACGGTGATTATATCGTTGGCGGAGGAACAATTGTTAAATAACCAAAAATTTATTGAGAGTTGATTTTATGATTAAATTTTTTAGAAATTACGGAAGTGTTTTTTTTGCAACATTTTTTTGTATTATTTTTATGCTTGGTTGCACAACTTCCCAAAACGTCAGCGGTTCGGAAAGTGTCGGCGTTTCAAAAAACGTTGTCGCCGAACAAACAGGCGTTCTCAAAGTTAATTACATTGATGTCGGTCAAGCAGACAGCATTTTAATCCAATCGCCAAACGGCAAAAATATGCTTATCGATGCTGGCGAAACAAAAGAAAATGCTGTTGTAAATTATCTTAATTCTTGCGGAATAAAAAAACTTGATGTTGTAATTGCAACCCACCCCCATGAAGACCATATTTCCGAAATGGCTTCGGTCATCGAAAAATTTGATGTCGGCGTTTTCTATATGCCAAAAAAGCAACATACAACAACCGGTTTTGAAAAAATGATTGATGCTTTAAGCAGAAAAAATATTCCTGTCAAAGAAGCAAAAGCAGGAATTGCCGTCAATTTTGACGAAAAAGTTTCTTGCAATATAATCGCACCTTGCAAAAATAATTATGACGACTTAAATAATTGGTCGGCAGTTGTTAAGCTTTCATATGGAAACAACAAATTCATTTTCACAGGCGATGCCGAAAGCTTATCGGAAAAAGAAATTATTAACAGCGGAGTTGACCTAAAAGCCGATGTTTTAAAAGTTGGCCACCATGGAAGTAAATCTTCAACCTCCGAAAATTTCTTAAAAAAAGTCGCCCCAAAATATGCGGTTATCTCTGCGGCAAAAACAAACGATTACGGTCACCCCCACAAAGAAACCGTCAACCGTTTAAACAAATATAATGTAGAAACATTCGAAACATATAATTACGGAAATATTGTTGCCGTTTCAAACGGAAATGAAATTAAATTCAGTTTCGAAAATGAAAAAGTTCAAAGCTCCGAAAAATCGGAAACTAAACAAAATAATATGGTTTCCGAACAATTCATAGGAAACAAAAACAGCAAAAAATTTCATTTGCCAAGTTGCTCCGGTTTGCCAACAGATAAAAACAAAGTTCTTTTCAATTCAAGAAATGAGGCAGTTTCCGCTGGATATTCACCTTGTAGCAAATGCAAACCATAATTTTTTTCAAGTTAATCGATAACAAAAATAATATATCAAAAGAGCTGTAAAAGCGGCTTTCCGTTTTTCGGCTCTTTTTCAAATTTATAATCTATAACGTTAATTTTCCCGCCAACTGCGTGCTTCAACCGTTGGCAAAATCATTAATGGAGGAAATTTCTATGAGTTTTAACAAAACCCCATCTTCCGATAGAATTCATATAGGTATTTTCGGGAGAAGAAATGCCGGAAAATCAAGTATTATCAATGCAATAACAAATCAATCCATTGCCATTGTTTCAAATATTGAAGGAACAACAACCGACCCCGTTTATAAATCTATGGAGCTTCTCCCATTGGGCCCAGTTGTAATAATTGACACACCGGGGCTTGATGACGTTGGCGAACTTGGAGAACTCAGAATAAAAAAAGCCATTCAAGTTTTAAACAAAACAGACATAGCCGTTTTGGTTGTTGACAGCTGTAAAGGAATTGGAAACTTTGAAACCGAAATTATCGAAAAATTTAATAAAAAAAATATTCCTTACATTGTTGTTATGAATAAATCGGATATTTTTTGCGGTGAAAAAAAGTCAGAATTTTTCTATGTCAGTTCAAAAACAAAAGACGGGATTTCCGAACTTAAAGAATCACTTGCAAAAAAAATCCCCCAATCCAAAAATGAATATCCAATTATTAAAGATTTACTCAATCCGTCCGATTTTGTTGTTTTGGTTATTCCAATCGATTCCTCAGCACCAAAAGGACGTCTCATTTTGCCCCAACAACAAACAATTCGTGACATTTTAGACGCAAATGCAATTTCTGTTGTTGTTAAGGAAACCGATTTAAAAAACACCCTCAACACTCTCGGAAAAAAACCGAAAATTGTCATTTGCGACTCTCAAGTTTTCGAAAAAGTTGCAAAAGACACACCAAAAGATATTTTAATGACCTCCTTTTCGGTTTTATTTGCAAGACATAAAGGAAGTTTAAAAAATCTTGTTATGGGCGTTTCTGCGGTTGAAAATCTCAAAGACGGTGATTGTGTTCTAATTTCCGAAGGTTGCACACACCACCGACAATGCGGAGACATCGGAACTTGCAAAATTCCAAAATGGCTTTTGGAATACACCGGCAAAAAAATCAATTTTGAAACTTCAAGCGGAACAGAATTTCCCGATGATTTATCAAAATACAGCTTAATTATCCATTGCGGAGGCTGTATGTTAAACGAACGAGAAATGAAACATCGAACAACTTGTGCAAAAAATCAAAACGTTCCAATCGTGAACTATGGAATTTTCATTGCATACGTGCATAAAATCCTCAAGAGAAGCCTCGAACCGTTTCCTGAAATTTTAAGCATTTTAAACAGCACAAAAAAATTATAACAAAAATTTTCTCTGCAACTCCCCTGTTCATTTAACGCATTTTCCGTTTCCTCCTCGGGTCGCTTCAATTTTTTTGTTTCCAATTTGATTTCAGATGCTTTTCCTTCGCACATTTTTTGTTTCAAAAATCAAAGTTTCAAATCTGCTTTATCAAATTGCATAACACCACCTTAAATTATATAATTTTTGTGCTTTTTTATTTCACCTGTAATAATTAACATTCAATATTGCACAATATTTTTAAAAAAAGTTAAAATTTTATATAAAGTTTTCATAATTGTACGTACATTTTTTTACTATATATGTGTTGAACTTTTTTTAATAATAATGTATAATTAAGAAAACACCGTACAATTATAATTTAATTATAAGAACCACTTTAGGGCTTAATAAAAAAATCTTCGTTTAAAATGTTATCACATAGCATCGCTATTCGTTCAACGCATTTCCTCCCTTTTGGGTCGCTTCGATTTTTTTATTTACAATTTGATTTCTTATAATTTTACGGTATTGCTTTAATAATTATAAAAACTATACATATAACTACAATATGTCGTTTTTGTAATTAATTTGTTCAATCGTATTATTTAATTATCGAAAGGAGATATTCGAATGAAAAAATTAGTTTCATTGCTTTTGATGACGGTTTTTTCCGTCAGTTGCATTACGTCATCTTTTGCCAAAGATTTTTCCGATGAAATTGTTGAAGAAAGTGTCGAGCTTAACGCTTCTTCAAACAAGCTCCTTGCATTCCCCGGAGCCGAAGGTGCAGGAAAATATGCAACAGGAGGAAGAGGTGGCAAAATTTATCACGTTACAAATCTTAACGACAGCGGAACAGGTTCTTTTCGTGATGCCGTAAGCGGTTCCAACCGAATTGTTGTTTTTGATGTCGGCGGAACAATTGAACTCAAAAGCGATGTTGTTGTAAAAGGTAATATCACTATCGCCGGTCAAACTGCTCCCGGTGGCAAAGGTATTACGTTAAAAAATTATAAACTCGGTATGGGCGGAGATAACATAATCATTCGTTTCGTAAGTTCTCGCCCCGGTGAAAGAGGCGTAAATAAAGATTATGACGCTTGGGGCGGTGATAAAGGCTCAAACTCAATCATTGACCACTGTTCTTTAGGTTGGGCAAATGACGAACAATGGGGGCTTTATTCCAACAACACAAATTACACCGTTCAATACACAATCGTTGGGCCTGCAAACTCTTTCTCATACCATTCAAAAGGTATCCATGGTTTTGGTGTTATGTTCGGTAAAGGAAATGCCTCTTGGCATCATAACTTAATTGCTCACAACATCTCCCGAAACTTCAGGGGTAAAGTTGAAGGCACAAGCGTTATGGATTATGTAAACAACGTTGTCTACGACTGGGGCTATCAAACAGCCTACGGCACAGCCGGTCGCCTCAACTATGCAAACAACTACTTCAAAGCAGGTAATTCAACTTCCGGTGCCTACCATTATTTCAAATTCGGAAGTGGCTCAGGTATTGAAAATTATAAATTCTATCTCAACGGCAATAAAATGATTAACAAAGACGGCTCTGTCAGAGATGACGGAACTAAAAACTGGAGTTCTTGCTTCGGTTGGTCCGATGCCGCAACAGCACTTGGCGGAGAAAGCTACTATCGCACAGATAAATATCTCCCAATTACGGTTGACGGCGAAGACCTTTCCGTTGTTCCAAATATGGACACAGCCGATGTTGCATTTGATAAAGTAACAAAATATGCTGGTGCCGGTATAAGCTCAACAAACAAGCCTAAAATCGACCTTGAAGTTTGTAGCGATGCCATAAACGGAACAGGCTATATTTCGGGTGCAAGACCTTTGTCGGAAGCAAACTCAACACAACAGGCAGAAATCACAAAAAACAGTATCCAACAAGTTGATTACAGCAAATATTATCCGGAATCTGTTCTCAAAAAAGAAATTGTCGATTCCGATAACGACGGAATGCCCGATGATTGGGAACTTGCAAGAGGCCTCAACCCTAATTATGCTGGTGATGCAAATGATGATTATGCCGGTCAGGGTTACACAAACATTGAATATTACATCAATGATTTAACAATTAACGCTTTCCCCGAAGGTGTTGTTACAGAATCTCCAACAATAAAAAACTCTGTTGTTGTAAATGCCTCTGCAAATGAGGTTGAAGGCGAAAGTTATAAAACAATCTCTTCTGCACTTAAATTTATCAAAGATAATGCAGATAAAATGATTGCAGGCAGAAAAACAATCTATATGACAGCAGGAACTTACAACGAAGATATTACTGTCGATTTAAGCAATATAAGCATTTTGCTTGAAGAAAATACAACAAATAAAGTTATAATTAAAAGTCTCAACGTAACTTCCTCCGCAAGTGGATTTTCAGCCGACGGTATCCAAATCGGCGATGGCTCTGCCGATGCGTTAACCGTTGCAACCGATAAAGCAACTTTCAACGATTGTACCTTTGTCGGAAAAACAAATTCCGTTGTTGTTTCAAACAAAGCAAGAACTTATTTCAAAAATTGTAGCTTCAGCGGAACTGTAAAAACAGAAGATGATGCAAAAGCTATAATTAATAAGTCAACCCTTTCCGACACTGTTTCAATTGCAAGCAGTTCATTAAGCTCAGGAAACAATTACGGCATACTTATTATGAACTCAACTGTTGACGGTAAAGGCTCTGCTGTTTTGGGCTCTGAAAGCTCTGAATACGGTCAAATAATTTATGCCGATTGTAAAACTCAAAATGTCGCTTCCGGAAGATTTGCAGATGTAACCGGAAAAACCGATAAAATAAGATTTATGGAATATAACTCAAGAGACGGCAAAGGTGTTTCAATAACAACATTCCCCGAATATGTAAAAACTTTGTCAGAATATGACTATTACGAAACTTATAGTGCTTTCAAGCACTCAAGAGAAAAATTCGGAAGTACAGCCGATAATTGGAATCCGGATTCTTTCTCAGAAGTAACTCCGCAAGAAGAGTTGCAACAACTTGCAAACAGTCTCTCCGTTCAAAAAACTATGATTACAAAAAACACAACTTTAACATCTTCTTTCGAAAATAAAGAGGACGTTAAAATAACTTGGTCTTGCACTGATTCAAGCGTTTTGTCCGACAATAAAATTATCGTCGGAAATTATGGCGACGGTGTTAAATATGCAACTTTAACAGCTGTTGTTTCAAAAGACGGCTTAACATCTGTTACAAAAACTTTTGACATAATTGTCGGCTCATTAAGCGAAAACTCCGACGGAATAATAGATTTCGAAGAATGTGAGCTAAACGGAGATTCCGAAAACTTAAAAATGACAGCAAGTTACACAAAAAATGATAAAATAACTTGGGGCGTCGTTGATAACATAAACGGACAATCAACAAATGAACATGGAAAAATTTATCAAGTAAATCAAACTTCCGCAACAGCTGTCGACCAATCCGTTGATTCTGGAAAAGGTATCTATGACTTTACATATAATTTCGGCAAAATGTCTGAAAAAGTAGTTGAAGTTGACTTCGACGCATATATAGATGAGCTTTCCGCCGACGGCTATTTCGAAGCATACGTAAGAGGTTCAAAAACTATCGGTCAAATCAGATTTACCGATGACGGTATTCTTGCCTACAGCGATACAAAAAACACCTCTTCTCTTGCAAATGACACAGGAAAATGGTACACATTCAAAATTATAGTAAGCACAGTTGGAATTACAAATGGAACAGCGCCTTCTGTTGATTATTATGTATATGATGAAACAGGAAAACAAGTTGGCTCTTTAAAAAATGCAAGTTCAAAAACAGCATTCGACTCAACTATTGCCGAAAACTTCATTCCTGACAGAATTGCGTTCAGACCTAACAGAAATATAGATGCTTGTAAATTCTATATAGATAATATCCAATTCAAAGATTTAACAAGCATCGCCCAAGAAGATGCAAAAGCAATTCCAACAACATATACAATGTCAAAAGGCGACCGACTTCCTGTCTATGGTAGCCACCTTTCCGACATAACTTGGAAAACAGTTTCGGGTCAAACAGGTGTTGTAAATTCCGATGGCACAATTAATTACGACAAGTGCGGAATTACCGCAATCACTGTCAGAGCCACTGCAACATACGGCAAAAACCTTAAAGGAACAGCCGAAACAGGCGATATTGTGCTTGTTATAAACGGAACAGGAGAAAATCAAGAAGTTACTTCCGATAAATTCTTCAGCGACACCGATGATTTCAGCAGTTGGATTAAAGAATTTAATCAAAGTGCAATCGGTATCCAGCTTGACAACAAAGAAAATATCTATGGAAATGAAAGTGCAAAAATATACCTTCCAAATAAAGCAGTTTTCAAAAATTTTGAAAACCCAATAAATAGTGGAAAAGCAACGTTCACAACCGATTTCCTTACAACCGCAACAGGAAGAACATTCCGAATTTTCCTTGAAAATGCGGCAACAGCCGATGACGGAAACGGCTATGGCTCTGCAGCTTTCGCCGGAACAAATGTTTTCTACCATTTAACAGATATCGACGGCGTAACTTATGTTGTAACTTCCGACACTTCAAATGCAAAAGATACAACAACTCCAACTTTAACTCGTCTCGGAACTCTTGATACAAACAAATGGTATCGAATTAAAATCGACCTCGATTTTGATAACAAAACAGCCGAAACATCTGTTTATCTCCATGGAGCAGACGGAACCTACAATACAAATAACATAAGTACAACACCTGTTGGAACAGCAAAAACAAGTTTTGTTTCAAAAACACCGTTAGAACTTAAACAAATTCGTCTTGTCAGAACCCTATCGGGAGATATTTATTTCGATAACGTTTCTGTCAGCGGAGAACTTAAAGTTTCGGGCGTAACTATTTCAAGCAAAAATATAGAACTTGAAAAAGGCAACACGCACCAACTCTTTGCAGTTGTTTCGCCGTTAGACGCTTTAAACAAAGCTGTAACTTGGACATCAAGCGACACAAATATTGCAAAAGTTTCCGAAAACGGGCTTGTAACAGCCGTAGCTCCCGGAAAAGCAAAAATAACAGTTACAACCGCCGACGGAGGTTTTTCCGCCGAATGCAATGTAACCGTTACAGGCGAAACAGCCCTTTCTCTCGGTGATGTTGACGGAAACGGCACTATAACATCAAACGATGCTGCCCTTGTTCTCAACTATGTTCTTAAATGTGATTTAACCGGATTTGCAGAGAACGGTCTTGATGTTGCAAATGTAACAGGAAATTCCGAACTCACAGCCGAAGATGCTGCCCAAATCCTTATGAAATCATTAGACTCAAACTTTGCTTTCAAAGCTTCAAAATAATAAAAAAAACAAGCTCGGAAAAGTTAAATTCCTTTTCCGAGCTTATTTTTTTATCGAAAAAATCGAATGCCAAGCCATAAAAACTTGACACTCGATTTTTTTCATAAAATCCCCCAACTTCCTGCATTGCTTTTATAAGTTACAATGCCATTAACGTTTTATTTGATTTTTTCAACCAAACTATTGGCCAGCGGAATCATATTATGGAAAGAATCCCAAAGGAAACATTTAATAACATATCCCTCTTCAGAAAGACCTCCATAATTTACATTTCCGACATTTATGTAGTTTTCTCCAATGCCAAGACGCTCATATTCATTATTATACAATATTTCAATAAGCTTTCCGTCCTTTGAATACAATCCTGCAAAAAAAGCTCCTGTCCTAACAGAATCTGTATTGTTATCTACATAAAAAGCTAATT
Organism: uncultured Lachnospiraceae bacterium; assembly: GCA_964531385.1. Taxonomy (GTDB): domain Bacteria; phylum Bacillota; class Clostridia; order Lachnospirales; family CAG-274; genus MGBC114079. The sequence goes on from CAZHGC010000023.1 coordinate 25,989, forward strand.
TACCTTTTATTGATGACTTATCCTGTTTCAAAGTATTTTTCGCCCAATAAATCATATAATCATCACTGTTTTCGCTTCCGCTGCTTCCCTCAATTATATCTTTAGATATATCTTTGTTACCAACTTTATCAGCTGTCCCGCAAGATAATTCTATACCATTTAAAGAAATCTTAGAGTCGGCTGTAATTTTATAACAACTTTCTTTTTCTGATGAAGTTGCAATTCCCAACAATCTGCCTGTAGACTCAATTGTTTTATAAGAGCCGTCAGCACTTAAAATTTTTACACTTTTTTCAGAAAGTGACTTTGTATCAACTCTCATATAAATTCTATAAGTCTCAGCTTCAATTCCTGCAGAAACAGTCGCATCTGTATCGCTTGTTGTAATTTTATAACTGTCCCTTGAATTTCCCATAGAAACTTCAAGATAATCAAGAGAATTGTCCTTGTTCTCAATTGTGTAATCTCCCAAAGGAACCCAATATTTGGTATACCCCTCGTAATCACCGTCAATGTCAATAAATTTAAAAGCTTCCTCAATATCATCAATCAATACACCGTCAGAATTTTTAATTACTACATTTTCAGAATTAACATTAAGTAATGCACGTTTATCTTCTCTTTCAGAATCACCACTTTGAAGAGATACCTCCTTCACATCTTCCTTAAAATTCATAGCATAAAAGGCATCTTTAGCATAATAATATGCTATTACATCACAAAATTTATCTCCTCCGGATTCAAAATAAATCGGTGTTTTATCCTCAATATCTATATTATTTTTATCAATTGTAATAAATTTATTTTTAGAATCGTCTTCTACTTTAGGCAAATTAGAATCATAAACATAAATTCTGTAAACATCTTTTTCCGTTTTTTCAACTTTATAAGGAAGTACAACGTGAGCAATTTTTTCATTACTATTTTTGATATACAACACTATTGCATCTTCACCTGTGCTTTCAAATTTTTGCACAGCTTCAATAATTTCATTAAGATAGTTTTCTGTGTCATACTTATATCTGTCAATTATATGTCCATCTACTTCACCTATGCTATTTATTTTTTTCTGAATTATCTCATTATACTGTATAACTTGATAACATTCAATCAGTTCATTAAGACCTTTTTTCGTATCAGGACCATAGTTATTTGGCATTTGAACTGAATATAAATTTTCAACACTTTCATTTTTAGGAGCATAATCTTTAAAATTAAGTGCTTCTTCAAAGAATAATGCAGAAGTCAATGAAAGACCATTACAACTTCCCTTCCATTTTTTACCCTCGAAAATACCATTAGCCATTGTTTCGCCCAAAACCTTTACATAAACAGGATAATCAATATAGTACTTTTCCGGATATTGCTTATACCCAAAAGAAGTTGCTATGTTAGGAAAACTCCAATTATCCCGTCCTATAGTATATTTTTTAGATTTCGAATAAGTATAACTAAATTCCGAAACCTCGCTGTTTGCATATCCGTCACAAACCGCAATCGCCTTAATCGTCAAACTCTCTTCAACGACAATCTTCGATGTATATTTAGAACTTCCAACAGTAGGCGTCTTTCCGTCGATTGTATAATAAATAACCGCGTCTTCCGTATCAGACGACAAACTAACCTCTGTTTTTTCTTTTATCGTTCCGCCCTCGTTCGACGCTTTTGGCTTCGAAACTTTTGCAACTGTAACCGTATTCTCTGCAACCTCGCTGTCATTATATCCGTCACAAACCGCAATCGCCTTTATTGTCGTACTTCCAACATCTTTAAATTCAATCGCTCCCGAATATAACTTACTTGTTTTGCTTGGGTTACTTCCGTTGGTTGTATAATAAATTTTAGCATTCGCTGTACCACATTGTATGCTTACTTTCTTACCTCCGGAAATATTCGAAACAGTTATAACAGGCTTAGCTGTATCCAAAATTTTGCTCCAAACAGCATATAATGTAACATCTGAATCGGTTGTATATTTTCCGCCTGCCTGATATTTAGGGCTTGTCGCCAAATTACTTTCCGCCCAGCCAACAAATTTATAACCGCTTCTCTTCGGAACATCACTGCTCAATGTCAAATCCTTGCCCTCTGTCTTTGTTTGCAAACTCGGAGCCCCGCTGCCCCCGTTAGCATCATATTTAACCGTAAAATATTTAACAATATATTCTATAGTGCAACTGCTCGGGTATAAGCTTGCATTATCCGCTTTTGACCCCTTAACACAATGTATCGTTGCATTTTTCACATAAGCAAGAATACCCCAATCACTACCAAGATCACTATCATAATAAATGCTCGTTACACTGCTCGGTATTGTTATGCTTTTCAATCCAATACAATTTGCAAATACATATGACTCAATACTTGTTACACTATTCGGTATCGTTATGCTTGTTAAGCCTATGCAATTATTAAATACACCCTCCTTTAAACTTGTTATACTACTCGGAATTGTTATGCTTGTTAAGCCTCTACAATGCTCAAACGCACTATGTCCTATGCTTTCCACACTGTTCGGAATTGTTATGCTTGTTAAGCCACTACAATAAGAAAACGCACTATGTCCTATGCTTTCCACACTGTTCGGAATTGTTATGCTTGTTAAGCCACTACAATAAGAAAACGCACTATGTCCTATGCTTTCCACACTGTTCGGAATTTCATAAGAGCTACCATTTTTACCTTGCGGATATTGTATAAGAGTTTCCCCTTTTTTATCAAATAAAACTCCATTAATATCCTTGTAGTTCGTATTTGCTTCATTAACTTTTATTTCTGTTAATTTTTCACAATCAGTAAATGGAGCTTCTCCCATACTTGTTACACTGCTAGGGATTGTCACGCTTTTTATTTTACCACAATTCCTAAATGCATACTGTTGTATACTTGTTACACTGTTTGGTATTGTTATGCCTGTTAAATCACTGCAATAAGAAAATGCAAACCCTCCTATTTCTGTTACACTATTGGGTATTGTTATACTCGTTATTTTCTCACAATTCCTAAATGCATAAGCTCCAATGCTTGTTACACCATTTGGAATTACAACACTTGTTATAGTCATATTTCCATGAACCGCCATTTTCCCAATCGTCGTAACCTTAACTCCGCCAATACTCGCCGGTATAACAACATCTCCGCCACTTCCGGTATATCCCGCTATAGTCCCCGTTGAACTATCAAAAGTAAAGTCACTTTCATCAGCAATATATTCTATACTACAATTAGTATAACTATCAGAGTACAAACTAATATCATCAGCCTTAGACCCTTTAATACAATATATCGTCACATTTTTTGCACACCAAACTATATTACTTCCTATACTATCAGGATTGCTTCGTATTATTACCGTTGATATTTTAGGACACACACCAAAGGCAGTAGTCCCTATATTTTTCAAAGTATTCGGAAGATCAACTGTTTCCAAATTATCGCACACCTGAAACGCAGCATTTCCAATACTTGTTACACCATTTGGAATAGCTACACTTGTCAATCCATCACAATTTCCAAATGCCTGCACTCCTATAGTTAATATACTTTCTGGAAATTTTATATCAACCATATTTATGCAGTTTTCAAATGCTTGATTTCCAATACTTGTCACACCGTTCGGAATTACAACACTTGTTATAGTCTTATTTTCATAAAACGCCTTTTCCCCAATCGCCGTAACCTTAACCCCGCCAATACTCGCTGGTATAACAACAGCTCCACCGCCTCCTGTATATCCCGTTACAGTCCCCGTCGAGCTGTCAAAAGTAAAATCAGAAACTGCACCTGTAGAAGGAATTACAATTTCCACAGTAGGAAGTAAGCTTCCAATCTGAACAACTTCTGCGTCTGTTTCTGATTGAGGCTTTGCATAGAAGATCTCAGTCTTGTTTCCTGCTCCACCAACAGGGCTAAGAGCAACGTTAGTAGAACCGCCTGCAAGAACTTTAAATCTAATTACAAATAATTTACCGTCTGTGTTTGTAGTAGCAGTTGAGCTGTTTGACAAACCTGCAACACCTGCAAGTTTAATACGTCCAAGCTGAGCAGCTGTTTTAACGCCGTCTGCTTTTCCGCCCAAAGCGTTGTCATATTCTGTGTCTCCTGTCTTAGGAACATCAGCCATCTGCTGTGTAATAAGATCTTCAGGAACAAGTTTCATTGTTCCAACACCGTCAAGTGTATAAGTAACAGCGTCTGCATCTGCAACTGTCTGTGGTCCAACAGCTTCCAAAACAGCAGGGTTAAAATCAACATAGAATGTGTAGTTGTTAATTCCTGTAACGCCGTTAAGTTTATAAATAACGTCAATTTCGTCGCCAACTTTAAGGTTAGCAAGGTCAGCATCGCCAACAGCAACTTTTTCAGCTTCAACAGCACCTACAACAGAAGCTTCCGTTGTGCTTTTCGCAACGTTCAATTCATACTCATCGGCAAAAACCCCAACCGGCAAACAACCAACGGCCAAAACACAACTAACAATCAACGCCAAAACTCTTTTTCCAAAGCTTCCAAAAGTCATATTCATAGTCGTTTCCTCCTTCGATGTAAAATTTTAATAAATCATTATTATAAATTAAATTTTTCTGCAATTTTTCTCAAAACACCGGCAAATTCGGCACGAGTAACATAATCCTTTTTTGTCCCGTCAAAAATTGTATTAACGTCGGAAAAATCAATTCCATTGTTTTTATAATTCAAGAAATTTAACAACATATCGACCATATTCTCTCTTGAAATTTTTTCATTCGGAATAAATTCATCATCGATAATTCCGTTAATTTTTGCCCATTTAACATAGTTCGTATACCAAACATTTTCCGAAACCCCAGAAATCTTTCCATAAGTTGCAGCTTCCAAAAAATCATCGCCCGACATTTTCGCCAAAGCCGTAACAAAATTGCTTGCCAAAACCAAATCATTCGGTGCAAAAATTTCGTTGTTATAACCAACCATAATTTTGTTGTCATATGCCCAATTAATGTCATCATAGTATAAATTTGAGCTGTCAACATCTTTAAAACCGCCAACCGTTTTTGACTGTTCACTTTTAACGTTTTCTTTCCATTTTGCATATAAAACTAAATTCGATGTTATATTTGTATTTTCATCAAAAAACTTAGACAAATTTTTATCTGTATACCAACCGGCAAATGTATATCCGTCTTTTGTGGCTTTTGCAATATTCGCCAAATCAAGTTTCGAATCACCTTTAATTGAAACAGAATTTATAACACTTCCTCCGTTTGTGTCAAACCAAATTTTACAATTTATAGGTTCATATTTTGCATATAACGTAAATGATGAGTTTACAACTTGGTTTTTGTTATATTCCTTTGTAAGTTCCTTGTCTGTATACCAACCTATAAATTTATATCCTTCCTTTGCCGGCGTAGCAAAAAATATTATTTTCTTTCCTTTTTTAATATCTTGAGAAACAACTTTTGAACCGCCGTTGCTTTCATATGATATTTTGTAAATTGTATTGTCAACTGCATTTGCAGAAACCTTTTTAACCGAACTGCTGCTCGTTGTTCTTCTGCTTGATGTTCCGCCACTTGATGTACTTCCGCTTGATGTACCGCCTCCTATTGAACCCCCTCCAATTGTGTGGTTACCCCCGGAATTATTGTTCCCATTATTCGTTTGTGAGCCGTTTGTTGTAGTCGTCGCACCTCCCTCAATATGATCACTTTTAAACTCATAACTATAATTTTGAACAGCTTTAACTATTTGATTATCGATATTTTTGTATAAAACAGCAACTGTATGCGTTCCCATTCCTAATCTGCCGATAGTTGTGTTTTTAATAACAATCTTTGTGGTTTTGTCGCTTTCGGTGTCAATCGTATATTCTTTTTCCTCTGTAAGCTGCTTTCCGTCAATCCATACCCCTGCAAATTTGTCCTTGTTCTTGCCATAGTCATAATCAATTTCCAAAGTCTGATTGTCAATAGGCTTTTTAAGAGTATCAATTAGTTCTTTTTCTATGTATTGAATAATTTTCAAATTACCCTCGCTTTGATTTTGTATATTTTCCTCTGTGTTTTCCAATGTACAAAGTGTCATTTTAACTTGCTTGTAGCCAAGTCCGTTTTTAAAAGGAATTTTTATAATAACATTAAATTCTCCGTTTTCTTTCGGAACACCATAAATCTCATAATTATCATTATTAGCAACTATCTGCATTCCTTCCGGAAGTTTCCCCTCAACAATTTCCAAAAGACTGTAATCCAAAGTATCGTCAACGGCAAAAACATTTTGGTAAGGAACAAATTTAACAGCAACCGCAAGTTTTTCTTCCGCAATATCAACAATAGCACTGTCAGATGTAACCGAATCTTCCGAAACCAACGATATTTCATTAGAACTTGCTTGTTCTTTATAAACTTTCGTATCATCAGCAAGAACAATATTAAATGATGATAAAATTATAGTAGTTGCCAATAAACCTGTAACGTCTTTTTTTAAATTTTTTTTCATGATAAACACTCCTTTTAATAAGTTATATATAGCCTTGAGCAAAACCACACAAACGCAGAAATAGAGCGGATTTGCAAGA
>CAZHGC010000024.1:0-32022 GCA_964531385.1 uncultured Lachnospiraceae bacterium
TGTCGCATCAACAGCAAATGAAACAAGTGTCGGAGGAACGTCCATATCTTTAAAAGTACCCGACATACTGTCTTTTCCGCCAATAGATGCCGTACCAAGTTTAAGCTGTGCCAAAAGTCCACCAAGTAATGCCGCAAAAGGTTTTCCCCATTTTTCAGCTTCTTTTCCAAGTCTTTCAAAATATTCCTGGAAAGTAAGTCTAACACTCTTATAATTTCCACCCGCACCAACAATTTTAGCAACAGATTCAACAACCGCATAAACAGCACTGTGGAAAGGACTCCATTTTGCAACAACAGGATTATAGCCATAAGACATAAGCGTTGCTGTGGTCGTTTCACCGTTCAAAACAGGAACTTTCGCAGCCATAACTTCAGAAGGTGTCATTTGAGTTTTTCCGCCAAAAGGCATAAGAACAGTATTTGCACCAATAGTCGAATCAAATCTCTCAACAAGACCTTTCTGACAAGCAACGTTAAGTTGTCTAAGATTTTCAAGCCAAGCCTTTTTAATATCTTTATCCGAATTTTCTTTTTTATTCATTTTTTCCGGCAACTTAACAAAAACATCTGTATTTTGAGTAGCACCATTTGTATCAAGGAAATCTCTCGAAATATTTACAATATCTTTGCCTCTCCAAAACATCTTAAGACGTCTGTCGGAAGTAACATCGGCAACAACCGTTGCTTCAAGATTTTCCTCATTTGAAAACGCAATAAACTTATCGGCATTTTTCTTTTCAACAACAACAGCCATTCTTTCTTGAGATTCGGAAATTGCAAGTTCTGTTCCGTCAAGACCCTCATATTTTTTCGGAACTTTGTCAAGATTAATAACAAGACCGTCCGCAAGTTCACCAATAGCAACAGAAACACCGCCCGCACCAAAATCGTTACATCTTTTAATCATAGTGCTAACTTCTGGATTTCTAAACAATCTTTGTAATTTTCTTTCAGTTGGTGCATTGCCTTTTTGAACTTCAGCACCGCAAGTTAAAATCGACTCTTCGTTATGCTCTTTCGAAGAACCTGTTGCCCCGCCACAACCGTCACGTCCTGTTCGTCCTCCAACAAGAATAATAACATCACCGTCTGCCGGAGTTTCCCTAACAACATGGCTTTTCGGAGCAGCCGCAATAACCGCACCAATTTCCATACGTTTAGCAACATATCCCTCATCATAAATTTCAGCAACATGACCTGTTGCCAAACCAATTTGGTTTCCATAAGCACTGTAACCGTGAGCAGCGGAAGTTGTAATTTTTCTTTGAGGAAGCTTTCCTGAAAGAGTTTCCGAAACAGGCGTTCTCGGGTCACCGCTTCCCGTAACACGCATAGCTTGATAAACATAAGCTCTTCCAGAAAGCGGGTCACGAATTGCACCGCCAAGACAAGTTGCAGCCCCTCCAAAAGGCTCAATTTCAGTTGGGTGGTTGTGAGTTTCGTTTTTAAACATAATAAGCCAATCTTCAACAACTCCGTCAACATCAACAGGAACAACAATACTGCAAGCATTAATCTCTTCAGATTGGTCAAGATTATCAAGTTTTCCCTCTGCCCTAAGAGCCTTCATTCCAATAACAGCAATGTCCATAAGGCAAATATTCTTTTTCTTTCCGGCATAAAGAACTTCTCTTTGATTCATATATAAGTTCAAAGCATCTTCAATCGGCTTTTTGTAAAAACCGTCTTCAATTTCAATATTTTGAATATTGGTAGCAAAAGTTGTATGACGGCAGTGGTCCGACCAATATGTGTCAATAACACGAATTTCGGTAATCGAAGGGTCTCTTTTTTCTTCTTCTTTAAAATAATTACGACAAAACAACAAATCCTCATCGCTCATCGCAAGACCCAAATCTTGACGCATTTGAATAATTTCATCATCTGTTTTTGAAATAAATCCGTCATAAACCTTAACATCTTCCGGAACATTAACTTCCATATCCAACGTTTCGGGTTTTTCAAGAGAAGCAATTCTGGAATCAACAGGGTTAACACAATAATTTTTAATTTCTTCAATTTCCTGCTCGGATAAATTTCCTTTAAGAACAAAAATTTTCGCAGCATTAATTTTCGGCATATCTTCGCCCGTAATAATCTGAACGCATTGCATAGCCGAATCGGCACGTTGGTCATATTGTCCCGGAAGATATTCCATACCAAACATAACCTCGCCGTTTTCACATTCAAATTTTTCCTCATAAACAGAATCAACAGGTGGTTCAGAAAAAATAGTATTTTTAGCAATTTCATAATATTCGTCGGAAATCCCGTCCATATCATATCTGTTCAAAATTCTAAGTCCCAAAAGATTGGAAATTCCAAGATTTTCTTTAATATCGTTGTATAAGTGCTGTGCCTCAATATCACGATTTTTCTTCTTTTCAACAAATATTCGCCTTATATTGCTCATAATTTTCTTCCCTTCTGTAAAAAAATAATATCATTAAGGATAAAAATAAATTTAAAATAATCACAATATCCTCGATTTTTTAACAACATATTTTAATTTTACCACGTATTTCAAGATATGTAAAACAAAAATTTAATCAAATATTCAATCAAGCTGATAATTAAAATTATAAGAAACAATTTGAGATTTAATAAAAAATTCTCCGCTTAAAATGCCACTCCATAGCTTTAGCCACTCGTTACCGCATTTTACCTTCTCAGGTTGCTTCGAATTTCTTATTCACTAATTTATTATAATTCCACAACATACGCATATTTTCTTTGTTTAAACATCATCTGAAGCTTTAAATCCATCAAGTCTCATTCTCTTATATTCCGCAAATTTCCCACAATCAAGAGCATTTCTGATTTCTTCCATCATATTGTTAAAGAAATATAAGTTGTGAAGAACACAAAGTCGCATAGCAAGCATTTCTTTTGCCTTAAACAAATGACGAATATACGCTTTTGTATAATGCCGACAAGCTGGACAATGACATTCGTTTGAAATAGGAGTATCGTCAAGTTCATATTTCGCATTCAGCAAATTAAGCTTTCCGCCGTTTGTATAAACGTTTGCGTGTCTGCCGTTTCTTGCCGGCAAAACACAATCAAAAAAATCAACACCCCTGTCAACAGCTTCAATAATATTTTCAGGAGTTCCAACTCCCATAAGATAAGTCGGTTTATTTTGTGGCAAATAAGGAACAACCTCATCAAGAATACGATACATTTCGGCGTGAACCTCGCCAACCGCAAGCCCACCAATAGCATATCCGTCCAAATCAAGCTCAGATATTCTTTTTGCGTGTTCAATACGAATATCCTCATAAGTTCCGCCCTGATTAATTCCAAAAAGCATTTGCTTTTTATTTATAGTATCCTCTCTTAAGTTAAGTTCATTCATTTTTTTAACGCACCTTTCAAGCCACCTCGTTGTGCGTGCAACCGAATCAACCATATATTCTTTTGTTGCCGGATACGGCGGACATTCGTCAAAAGCCATAGCAATAGTCGAACCGAGATTAGATTGAATTTGCATACTTTCTTCCGGCCCCATAAAAATTTTTTTCCCGTCAATATGTGAAGAAAAATAAACGCCCTCTTCTTTAATCTTCCTCAAAGAAGTTAAAGAAAAAACTTGAAATCCGCCCGAATCCGTCAAAATCGGTCTGTCCCAAACCATAAATTTGTGAAGTCCGCCAAGTTTTTTAACAACTTGGTCTCCGGGACGTAAATGTAAATGATATGTATTCGAAAGTTCAACCTGACATTTAATCTCTTTAAGGTCAAAACTCGAAACAGCCCCCTTAATTGCGGCGGCAGTACCAACATTCATAAAAACGGGTGTCTGAATAACTCCGTGAGGTGTAACAAATTCGCCTCTTTTTGCCCGTCCCTCTGTTTTTAATAATTTATACATAATCAAAACCTCATCATATATATTTTCTCACACTTAATTATACAATCTTTCGGCCAAAATTTCAACAATGATTTAAAATCACGCTTTAAAAACACTGTATTTTTTTCGCATTGTAGCATAACAAAATACACAAGCACATTCAAAATTTCAAAACAAAAAACACTATATATCAATAAAACACCATATATGATGAAATATTTCTAAGCAGTGCAACAACACTCCAACCCGCTATTTCGCTTGTAGCGGAATAAATATCAACATCTGCCCTAACGCCCTCAATTTCCGCTGTAATTCTGTGATCATCTCCAACCATATTCGGCACACTTGTAATCCTTGATGTAGCCTTTTCCGGCCCAATAGAAGCCAAAGCCGATGCAACCGCAACATTCACTTTAGTCGGAAGAAGATTTATAGCTTCCTTTGCCGTTCCAAAAAACACTTCTCTGTCAACCTCCTCAACCATAAGACTATCATCAAAAAGAGGAGTATTACGCAACGATTTCGGACCTTTTCGAGTTGAAATTCCGGCATCAATCGGAAGATTATACGCCTCCGCCATAAGTGCAACAGTTTGAAGAACATCAAACCCACCAACTGCACCGCTCGGAATGTGTATTTTCGCTCCGCTTTCCTCTGCCACCAATTTTGTCGCTTTCAAAAACTGTTCATCAGCAAACGCACCTATAGACAAAGGAACTACGCTCGTTCCCATAGATAAAGCTTCAACCGCAGTCTCTTTAAGCATTGCAACCGATGCTGTTTCAACAAGATAATCCGCTTTCATATCCAAAAGTTCTTCAACATTATCGCAAGCTTTAGCTCCAACCTTCTCCGCAAGTGCCTTAGTGCTTTGATTGGTCCTGCTGTAAACGCCAACTATCTCATAATTCTCCAAAAGTCCTTTGTTATATGCCGTTCCAACCACATTTCCAAGGTAACCACAACCTAATATTACTATCGTCTTTTTCATTTTTTATAATCTCCCATAATAATTCAATTTTCCATTTTTATATGCAATTTTGTTGCTCTTTTCGTAAAAAATATTAACTTCTCATAATTACATACATTATAATATTTTTTCCACAATTAATCAATATATATATTTCCAACCAACAGGACAAACACACAAGTGGAAAATTGTAAAATAAAATGACCAAAAAAGAAGATTTTTCGCACCCCCTTAATTTTAAAACAATCATAGATATTATACGGATATTACAAATATAAAATTTAGCAAAAAATAACACTTTTCTACAACACAAAAAAGCACTTGAAATAGCTGTAAATTCAATAAAAATGCATTTCTACAATTATTTCAAGTGCAATGCTTTAAAAAGACTTATATGTGCAAATAGTTTCCGCACATATAAGCCTTTTTCTATACCTGCAAAAAAATCCTTTTAAAGCCAATTCACCTCAAAATTCGCAAAATTTTAAAATTCCGGCAAATCATCATTTTTTAAACTTTTGAGGCTTAACATTTTTTTCTTTCTTTTGTTCATAAACTTCGTAAGCATTAATTATTTTTTGAACAAGCGGGTGCCTGACAACATCTTTGTTTGTCAATGTAACAATTTCAATATCTTCAATTCCCTCAAGTATTTTTGTCGACTCTATAAGCCCCGAACGTTTGCCATTCGGAAGGTCAATCTGCGTAACATCGCCCGTTATAACCGCTTTCGAACCAAACCCAATTCTTGTCAAAAACATTTTCATTTGTTCCGGTGTTGTATTTTGAGCTTCATCAAGAACAATAAAAGAATTATCAAGCGTTCTTCCTCGCATATATGCCAACGGAGCAACCTCTATTGCACCCCTCTCAATGTTTTTTTGAAATTGGTCTGCCCCCATAATTTCATAAAGGGCATCATAAAGCGGTCTCAAATATGGGTCAACTTTTTGCTGAAGGTCGCCCGGAAGAAAGCCAAGATTTTCCCCCGCTTCAATAGCCGGTCTTGTCAATATTATTCGATTAACATCATTGTTTTTAAACGCTGTTATCGCCATAGCCATCGCAAGATATGTTTTTCCCGTTCCCGCCGGCCCAACACCAAAAACAATCGTGTTGTTTTTTATTTTATCAACATAATCTTTTTGTCCAAGTGTTTTCGGTTTAACGGGTCTTCCGGAAATAGTCATACACACAAAATCATTGTTTATCTCTTGAATTTCTTCAACTGTTTTTTCTCGCAATTCAGAAATATAATAATTTATTTTTTGCTCATCAATAATTTCCCCGTTGTCCGCCAAAGAAATTATTGCCGAGAGCACCTTGCAAGCTGCTTTAACATCTTTTTCGTTGCCGGAAATAACAATGTTGTCATCTCTGTTAACTATCGACACAGAAAACTCTTTTTCAAGCTTTTTAATATTTTCGTCAAATTTCCCAAAAACCTCCGAAATACATTCATTTTTAATTTGCATTTTCTGCTGTTCCATTAATTAAAGAACTCCCTTCATAATCTTTTATTTCTTTTTCTTCTCCAATATCTTCAACAACCAGAACATTTGCCACAACAATCAATTCATTTTCTTTTTTTTCATATGTGTACGATTTATCTATTATGTCCGTATTAAAATCAAAATCCTGTAATATTTTTTGATTTATAAGACGTTCACCTCTTTTTTTAGCTTCATCTAATGTATAAACTTTTTGCTCATATATGAATTCTTTATATATATCATTCATAAAAATCAAAGGCAAAGGATAATCTTCTGTTATGCTCAACTGTTTATAGGAAGTATATAGGTCATAATTTTGAAAAAATACCCCCGAATTAAACAAATCAAACTTTTTTTCAAAAATCTTAATACTGCGTAAATTTTGCTCATTTCCGGTATATTTTTTATATACATATCGAAAAGGAACTGTTGCTTTTATTTTAATAACCCTTTTCGCCCTTATATCAGCAAAAGAATGTGTATAATTTTCTCGAATTTCCGTTGCATCTCCATTAATTGTAAGTTTGCCCGAAACAAGAACATCACCTTTTAAAACAACATCACCTTTTTTAACAAGTGGCGTTCCTTTTTTTGTAATTATAAACTCTATTACAGCATCATTCTTTGCAACAATATCGCAAGGCTTTGAAACATCAACTTTTTTAATCTCGGGCAAATTTTCCCTAAGTTCAATTTTTGCCCTCGTTCCGGAAATTTCAACCGCAACCCACGATATTTGAGAAAAATTATTTTTCAAAGATTTTTTCAAATCGATAATATCTATCGAATTTTTAAACGAACCAAGCTTAAAACCTTTCGTTTCGCAAAAACTTAAAATATCTTTTGTTTTTATTTGAGAATTTCCGGTTATTTCAATTTTCCAAACGAAAGACGAAAGCAAATAAAGCAAGAAAACAAAAACAAAAACGCCAAATATGTAAAGTTGCCTTTTTTTAAGTCTATTTATAATAAAAGGACAACCAAATCGATATTTTATTTTAATGTGGCATTTTGCTTTTTTTGCACACGACTTCAATTTTTTAAAATCGGAAACAGCAATTTTCATTTCCGTCCCTTTATTTGTTTCATATAAATCCCATATGTAAATTCCTTTTTTGGCAACAAGATTAATAAATCTTTCAATTGAAAAACCTCTCACCTCTATAATAACATAACCACATAAATAATTCCATAGCATTGCAAACATATTTTATCACCCATAACAAAAATTTACGAAAACATCACAAAAATAAAACAAAAATCATTCTTCAAAAAACCTAATGTTTCTCACAAAAAACAAAAATTAGAAATTTTACCCATAACAGTAATTTGATTTTTGGACATTTCTTTCAAAGTCAGTTTATCCCCCTCAATACATATAATTCCCTCTGTAGTTGAAATTCTTATTTTTTTCGGATTATATTCAATTATGTTTTTATAATTTTCTATTAACATATTATTTCTGCCGGTAAAAGTTATAAGCGGAAGATTGAGCATTATTTCTTTTGGCAATTCAAAAGCCGTTGCCAAATTTGATTTTAAAACAATAATCGTCGAATTTTTTTTTAATTTCACGTCAATACCTCCCTTTTAAAAATTATATGAGTTTTTAAATTTATTTATACAGTTTATATTTCCAACACGCTCATTTTATGATATAATTTAAGGAAGCAACCGCACAATTATAAAATAATTTTATATGCGGAATTAGTCAAAATCCGTTTAGCGGTTTCAATAAAACAATTCCGTTAAACAAAATATAAAATTTGGAGGTCATATTATGAATTTTTTCTATGATAAAGATATTAAACTCGAAACCCTTGAAGAAGGCAAAAATTACAGAAAAGTTAAAGCCCATAACGAAAATATTATGGTCATTGAAGTTATTTTTGAAAATGGAGCAATCGGTGCCGACCACACACATGAACACGAGCAAATAAGCTATTGCACCGAAGGCAAGTTCGAATACACAGTAAATGGAAATTCAAAAATAATTGAAGTTGGTGACAGCGTTTACATTCCTTCAAACGTTTTGCATGGTTGCAAACTCCTAACCGAACGAGGAGTCCTAATTGATGTATTTACTCCCGAAAGAAAAGATTTTTTAAAGTAAAGTCGGTGATTTTATGAGCGAAGATTATATAATTGACAGATTTGAAGAAAATTTTGCTGTTTGTGAAAAAATTTCAACCCACAAAACAGAAAATATAAATAAATCGCACCTCCCTCAAAATTTAAAAGAAGGAGATATTATAACATTAAAATCAGGAAAATTCTTTTTTAATGAAGAAAAAACAAACGAGCGAAAAAATCATATAAACCAAAAATTTAATTCCCTTTGGAACTAATTTGTCATCGAGGTGTTTTAATGAGATCTTTTTTCAATAAATTATTTTTATTTTATATGATTATTCTTATTTCAAGCCTAATGGTTTTAACAATGGGGCTAACAAAAGCATTCAATCTATATTTCGAAAGTCAAAAAAAAGATATGCTTGTCGAACAAGGCGAAAAAATCGTTAAAGTTTTGGAACAATCCTATTATTGGGGCGGTTTTTTTGATAAAAAAAAGTTAAACAGAGAAATCGAAATTCTTGATGAATATCTTGATGCAAGTTTTATCTATTTCGACTCAAATTACAAAATAAGCATCATATCAAATGACATAGACTCAAAATGGCTTGGTCAAAACGTTGCTTCCTATGAAATAAAGGAAGCTGTTGAGGGCAACATAATCGAAACAGAGGGTTGTCTTGGCGGAATATTTAAAAAGCCCGTTTTAACTGTCGGCTATCCTGTAACCGTAAACGGAAAAATTATCGGTGCAATCTTTATGAATGCACCTCTAACAGAGCTCCAAAAAATGGCAGACGGAGCCTATAAAATAATATTATATATAACTTTTGCCGTTGGAGTAATAGGATTTATCGTAATATATATATATTCAAAAAAAATAACCAAACCTTTGCGAGAAATGAATAACGTTGCAAAAGTCATTGCAAACGGTCACTTTGAAAAAAGAATTTCTGTCAAAGGCTCTGACGAAATTGCACAACTTGCCCAAAGTTTAAATGATATGGCAGGAAGTCTAAACGAACAAGAAAAAAGACGTCGTGAATTCATTTCAAATATATCGCACGATTTAAGGTCACCTCTAACTTCAATGAAAGGATTTGTTCAAGCAATTATCGATGGAACAATTCCACCTGAAAAACAAGAGCATTATTTAAAAATTGTTCTTGATGAGTCCGAACGTCTCGAATCTTTGGCAAATAACATCATAAACATAAATAATCTTGAAAACAAAGAAACCGAATTAAATCTATCGGACTTTGATATTAACGAACTCATCAAAAAAATCGTTTTCAATTTCGAAACTCGTGTTTCTTCAAAAAAAATCAATTTAAGAGTTACATTTCAAGAAAAATCAATTTATGTCCGAGCCGATTATGAAAAAATCCAAAGAGTTATTTACAACTTGCTTGATAATGCGGTAAAATTCACAGATGTCGGCGGAGAAATATTTTTGGAAACAGATATAAAAGACAAAAAAGCGTTAATTTATGTCAGAGATAACGGAAGAGGAATTTCCGAAGATGACAAAAAAAGAATTTTCGACAGATTTTATAAAGCAGATATTTCAAGAGGAGAAGATAAAAAAGGAAGCGGGCTTGGGCTCTCAATTGTTAAAAATTTCATTGTGGCACATGGTGAAATTATAACATTGAACAGTGAATTAAATAAAGGCTCCGAATTTTATTTTTCGTTGCCTCTTGTAAAAAAAATATAACACGCTTTGTTAAGTCCATAATTTTTAAACAAAATCAAAAAATAAATTCAATTATCATACAATTACAGGAGGTTCACTATGTCTAAAATTAATATTTACCTTGCCGGCGATTCAACCGTTGAAACCTATCCAAAAGAAAGATATCCTCGAATGGGTTGGGGGCAAGTTTTGCCAAATTATTTCAACGACGAAGTTTATATAGAAAACCATTCCGTTGGCGGAAGAAGTTCAAAAAGCTTCATTGACGAAAACCGTCTTAAAGCCATTGACGAAAAAATATCAAACGGTGATTATCTTTTCATTCAATTCGGACATAATGACTCAAAACCCGATGAAAGGCACACAGAGCCATTTTCAACATATAAAGAATATTTAACACAATATATCGATGTTGCAAAAAAACACAACGCAAATCCAATTTTTTTCACTTCTGTTGTCAGACGGAAATTTGATGACAATAATAAGGTTATAAATACACATGGTGACTATCCTACGGCAATGCGTGAACTTGCAAAAGAAAAAAATATTCCTCTTGTCGATTTGTGTAAAAAAACAACCGAACTTTACAATAAAATCGGTGCAACCGAAACTATGAAACTTCATATGATTTTCGATAACAGTGCATATAAAAATTATAGCGAAGGCTGTTTTGACAACACCCATTTTTGTGAATACGGTGCAAATATTCTTGCAAAATTCGTAATAGAAGGAATTAAAGAATTAAATTTGGATATAGCAAAATATATATTATAATTTAAAATCATTTTTAACACCTGCAAACAATCAAAAGCAACATCGCAAATTCAAAAAAACGCTTTTGAAACATCTCTCAACATTGCCATAATTGCGGTGTTGCTTCTGCCAAAATTATATTTGATTTATTAAATACGATATGTTAAAATTAACATACTTAAAACTGTTAAAAAAATAATTATGTCTAATTGTTTTTTATAAAAATTTGTATCTTAAATGCAATTTTCATTTTTTATGTGTCAAAGGGTAGGAATTAAAAATGGACTTTAAACAATTTGAATATGTTTTAACTATAGCAAAAGAAAAAAGCTTTTCAAAAGCCGCAAAAAAACTATACATCTCCCAACCGTCGTTAAGTCAATACATAAATCGTCTCGAAACAAGCCTAAATGTTTCCCTTTTCGACCGAACAACAAACCCATTAACTCTAACTTATGAGGGTGAAATATATGTCGAAACAGCATCTTCCATATTAAAATTGCTTGAGCATATGAATCAGCAATATGCCGATATGAACACCCTTGCAACAGGAAAATTAAACATAGGTCTAACTCCCTCAAAAGCAAATCATCTTCTTCCAAAAATTCTGCCTGTTTTCAAAACAAAATATCCTGGAGTTGAGCTAACTCTAACAGAAGCCCCCTCCGATACATTGGAAGAACTCATAGTTAAAGATATGGTTGATATATGCCTAATGAACTTACCTTTAAAAAACCATAACATAGCATATAAAGAAGTTTTGTCAGAAAAAATACTAATCGCTGCCCCCTCAAGCTTTCAATATAATTCCAAAGCTGATGAAAACGGCTTCTACGAAATTGAATTAAAAGAACTAAAAAATAAAGAATTTATCCTTTTAAGACCTGGGCAAAGAATAAGGCAAATTTCCGATAATCTTTTTTTCAAAGCAAATATAAAACCCTCCGTTCTCCTTGAAACGGGAAGCATCGAAACATCAATAAGACTAACCGCTGTTGGAATGGGTTTTTCTTTCGTTCCTGAATCATCTGCATTATCAATTCCCTCAAAAAATATAAAATATTATAAAATAGGAAATCCTCCCCTAACTTGGACAACCATAATTGCCTACAGAGAAAATTCAAATATAACAAAAGCCGCATATGCTTTTATGGAAATAGCAAGAAATGTTGTCGAAAAATTATAACAAAAATTTAAATTCATCATAATAAACAGCGGAAACTTTCACCGCTGTTTTATAATTTATATTTGCAACAAAAAAGGGTGCAAAAATTTCAAAATCTTTAACACCCTTTAAAATATTAATTTTTAACAAATTTCATCTGCAGTAACATCTTGTCGCAGTATCTATCAATTAAATATCAATTTTGCCTGTCCTCGAAAGCTGTTTATACATCATTTGAGCCAAGCCAACTCCATTGTTTCCCTCAGCGGCACTTTTACTATATTCCTCATCAAGCATATCTTGAAAAATCTTCTCCGCATTACTTTGAGGCATAAAACTTCCCGAAGTATCAACCGTACTTCTCATAGATTTATACATCATCTGCAAAAAATATCCCTCAAAAGTTTTACAAGCGTCCATAAGTTCTTCGTCCTCAACATTATTTTTTTCAATTTTATGCTGAAGATTCTGGCTTTTGGAAACATTAGAATTAAAATTGTTAATTCCGTTTAAATATGGGTTTGTTAATCCTGATAATCCGTCCATATAATTTCCCCCAAGCTATAAAAAATATAAAATTAATTATCTCTTAAGATTGCTTGCCTGCTGAAGCATATCATCAGACGTTTGAATTGCTTTTGAATTAAGTTCATATGCACGCTGTGCAACAATCAAATTAACCATTTCGTTTGCAACATTAACATTTGACATTTCAAGAGAATTTTGAATAATACGGCTAACAGACCCCGTCTCACCGTCAGATTCTTTAATTGCCTCTCCAGAAGCCGGAGTTATTGTATAAAAGTTGTTTCCAATAGCTTCAAGTCCTTGAACATTAGGAAATTGAACAATATCAAATTGAACTCCTGTATCCTGAGTTTCTCCCTCTGCGTCAATATATGTAATGTTTCCAGCAGAATCAACGCTTATATCATCAATTGAAATATCTTCCGGCAAAGTAATCGGCTCTCCGTCAACATCTAAAACAGAATATCCCTCAGAAGTAACCAATGTTGCTTCACCATCGGAAAGGCTCAATTTAAAACTTCCGTCTTTTGTATAAACAATGTCGTCGTCGCCCCTGTCAACAACAAAAAATCCTTGTCCCTGCAAATAAAAATCAAGAGGATTATCTGTTCTCTCAACACTTCCGTTTGTAAAAATTCTTGAAGTTACAATAGGTCTAACACCATGTCCAACTTGCAAGTTAATAGGCTTTCCTGTATCATTTTCATCAAGAGAAGCTCTCTCCATAGTTTGATAAAGCAAAGACTTAAATTCAAGCCTTTCTTTTTTATAACCTGTTGTATTTACGTTTGCAATGTTGTTTGAAATAGTATCAACATTAAGCTGTTGAGATGTCATACCGGACGCAGCTGTCCATAAAGAACGCATCATAATAAATTACCTCCCACATTCATCATTTTTTAGCAATATCATTAACCGCACGACTTAACATAGAATCATGAGTTTGAATCATTTTTTGATTAGCTTCATAATTTCTTGACAAAGTAATCATTTTAACCATTTCTTGAACAGGATTTACATTAGATGATTCAAGTCTTCCCTGAATAACATTTCCTGTAAAATCGGTTTGATTGCTTTCTTCAATCGTTTCATATAAATTGTCTCCGGATTTTCTCAAAGACTCTTTATTTGAAAAATTAACAATTTTAAGTTTATCAACAAATTCATTATTTGAATAAATGTTTCCTTTTTCATCTATAGTTATAGTGCCGTTTGGAACAGTAATGTTTCCGCCCTCTCCAACAACATAATTTCCCTCGGTTGTTCTCAAATTGTTGTTAATATCAAGAGTAAAAGAACCGTCTCTTGTATATTTTTCAACAGTTTCACCGTTTTGGTCTGTTGTGCTGACAGCAAAAAAACCGTCTCCGGAAATGGCACAATCAAGGCTTCCGCCCGTTTCTTTAAATGAGCCCGTCGAAAAATCCGTATGAACTTCATCAACAAAAACACCGAGACTCATATTTCCAATTCCTTGATTAAATTTAATAAGGCGATATTTGGGGTCATCAAGCCTTTTTGTAAGTTCTTCTGAAAAAGACCTAACAACAGTTGTGTCTTTTTTAAATCCTGTTGTATCGCTGTTTGCAATATTATTTGAAACAACGTCCATTTTCTGCATTTGTGTCATCATTCCAACAGCAGATGTATATAACCCTCTAATCAAAAAAACTACCTCCCTTTTTTAACTTTCGAACCGGAAGCAAATTCAATATATTTTCCTGTTCCGATAGCAACACAAGAAACCGAATCTTCAGCAACAAAAGCATCAATTCCTGTTTTTTCTTTAATAATTTTATCAAGCCCGTATAACAAGCTTCCGCCACCCGTCATCAATATTCCTCTGTCCGAAATATCTGCCGCAAGCTCCGGCGGAGTTTTTTCAAGAACCGAATGAACCGATTCAACAATGCTTGTAACCGATTCGTTCAATGCTTCATACATTTCATCAGATGTAACCGTAATAGTTCTTGGAAGCCCCGTAACAAGGTTTCTTCCTCTAACGTCCATACAAACGGGAGGTTGTCTGTCAAAAGCCGAACCGATATTTATTTTCAAATCTTCCGCCGTACGTTCTCCAATAAGCAAATTATGTTTTTTTCTCATATATCTAACAATAGCACTGTCAAAATTATCGCCCGCAACTTTAAGCGAAGTGCTAACAACCGTTCCACCAAGAGAAATAACCGCAACATCGGTAGTTCCCCCGCCAATATCAACAACCATACTTCCGCAAGCCTTTGAAATATCAATTCCCGCACCAATAGCAGCGGCAATAGGTTCTTCAATAACAAAAACCTCTCTTGCACCTGCTTGTTTTGTTGCATCTTCAACTGCTCTTCTTTCAACCTCAGTAACACTGCTCGGAACACAAACAGCAATTCTCGGTTTTCTGAAAAAATGTCTTCCAACTGACTTATCGATAAAATAAGCGAGCATTTTTTGAGTAATTTCATAATCGGAAATAACTCCCTCTCGCAAAGGCCTTATAGCAACGATATTCCCCGGTGTTCTTCCAAGCATTTTTCGTGCTTCTTCGCCAACCGCAAGAATTTTTTTTGTATTTTTTTCAATAGCAACAACTGATGGTTCTTTAAGGACAATCCCCTGTCCCTTTATATAAACAAGGACACTCGCTGTCCCCAAATCAATTCCTATATCTGAGCCAAACATAAAAATTCCCCTTTAATTAAAAATTACAATATCACTTATTTAAGTATACCGTACAATTTGTAATTTGTCAAAGAATATTATCAAATTTCTAAGAAATTTATTAATATTAACAAAAAATTTTTCAAAGCATTTTTATAAATTCTTTTTTCAATCTAACAATAATTTTTTTCTCAAGCCTTGATATGTATGATTGTGATATTCCAAGCATATCGGCAACTTCTTTTTGAGTTTTTTCATAACCGCCGTTTTCGAGCCCAAATCTCAGCTTAACAATTTTCTTTTCACGCTTTGAAAGCTTATCAATGGCCTTTCCAAGCAAATCTCGGTCAACCTCGTCCTCAATATTTCTTGAAATTATATCAACATCTGTTCCCAAAATATCAGACAATAAAAGTTCGTTTCCCTCCCAATCAACGTTTAAAGGCTCATCAATTGAAACTTCCGTTTTTATTTTTGTCGTTCTTCTCAAATACATCAAAATTTCATTTTCAATACATCTCGAAGCATAAGTTGCAAGTTTTATATTTTTGTCAGTTTTAAATGTGTTAATCGCCTTAATTAACCCAATCGTACCGATAGAAATTAAATCTTCAACGTTAACCCCCGTATTTTCAAATTTTCTTGCTATATAAACAACAAGTCTAAGATTTCGTTCAATTAAAACAGCTTTTGCATCTTCTTCTTTTTCTCCTCCAAGCATAGAAAGCATTTCGCCCTCTTCTTCCGGAGACAACGGAGGTGGCAAAACATCACTTCCACCAATATAATAAATCGTATTTTCCGAAAAATCTTCAAGCGTAAACTTTTTAATAACCGTACCGATAAACTCAATAATTTTCAAAATAAATACCTCCAATTCAAAATAAAAAAAATAACTCAAATTATTAAATTGTATTTCATTCTTCAAGAAGTTCAGGGCTTAAAAGTGCATTATACTTGCCATTTTTTGCTAATTCAAAATCGCATATTCCAATTATCGCATTTTCAATGTTTATATGTTCATTTGCAAGAATTTCAACCCTATCCGCAAAAAAACCAAGAATTATACCATTTTTCGCCCCTATGCTCGAAAACGGAATAATTCTAAAATCAAAATTATCCTCCGAATTTCCGACATATTCATATAGCTCACAAAATTTATTTTCACTATCCTTAAAGTATATTTCGCAAACTTTCCAAGGAAGAATTTTTTTCAAAGCATTAATTTCCGCAATTATAACCGACTTTCGACTAATCGGTTCTCGAAGCGAATTTCCTGTATCAACTAATGCCCGTAAAGTCGCTTTTTTCTCCCCCCAAAAAACATTCACATCATAAAATATCTGCTTTTTAACACAACTTCTTTTAATTAAAGAAACTACAATTTTTATAACTATGTAAAAAAATGCACTTGAAAAAATTAACAGTTTAAGTGAAAAATTTTTTATGCAAACGCTTATTGTGTTTCCAATGAAATCATAGAGATTAAAAAAATAAAATATTGCAGTTGCAATACCTCCCGCAACAAACGAAACAACAACAACCGCAAAAATATTTTTCAAAAATTCCATAATTTCCTGTGGTTTAAACGTAACAAAAACAGAAACCGCTAATATTAAAAAAAATCCAACAGGATTAAACAAAAATTTCAAAAAATCAACAAAAATAACAAAACAATACAAAATCGATGCCAAAAACGCTCCCAAAAAAAGCCTGCTTTTTAAAATGTTTTTTGAAAAAAGTTTTCCAACCGCCCAAAATATAAACAAATCCATAAAAAAGTTGACAAAAAAAATTATGTCTGCATATACCTCCAAAAAGTTATCACTTCCTTTTTATTAACAGCCAAAAAGTTCAATTATCAGTATTGCATTCATTCTTTTATAAAGATTATAGTAAATATGATGTAAATATTTTGTAAGATTAATTAACTTCATTATAAAAATAAAATGACAAAGATTATTTTTTTTCGCTCTTTTGAAAAATCGAAGTCTTAATTACTACCTCCCAAATTTAGTTAAAACATTTTTTCACACAAATTTTTTATTTTGTAACCAAAATTGCTCTTTATAATATTATGTTATTAGGAGAGAAAACAATAAAAAAACGAGGAGGACTTTATTATGGGTGCTTTTGAATTGGAAAGAAATACTTCTGATACAAACGTTGCTAATTCAAGACGTCTCAGAGAAGAGTGCATTATTGCACTAAAAGTTTATGACTCTTGCCGACAGCAAGATTGTCTTTCTGGAAACGAACTTGGCCCGTCAAGAGCCGCTGTAACTTGCGTTTTGGGAAATCAAACAATTACAGAAGGTGAAATAATCAGCCCGCCCGATAATTCAGCAAGCGTCACTGTTGATAATTTAAAAGTTAAAAAAGTTATCGTAATAGGAAAAGAAGCAAATCCATTCAAAAACGGTTTTTGGGATATAACGCTTAAATATGTTTTTGTCTATAATCTAACTTTCAGAGAAGCCGATGGCCAAATTATCGGTTGTGTCAGTGCAAACAGCATTTTCACAAAAAAAGTTACTTTGTTCGGTTCAATCGGAACAGACATCGTCATTTCAACAGATTTGTTCAAAGGCGAAAACGACTCTTTCACAATGGATTCAGACCCATTTATTTTGGCAGAAGCAAAAGCCGTTGCTTTGGCAGCTGAATTAAAATACGTTAATTGTTGTTGTTGCAATTCCGACACAAATTCTTCAGAACCCAACGAAGTTTTGGTAACCATAGGATTGTTTACAATAATCAAGCTTTTCAGAATTGTAAACCTCAATGTTCAATCGAGAGGATTTTGTGTTCCCGAAGAGTGCGAAGAAATTTCATCTTTGAACCCTTGCGAGTTTTTCGAAAGTCTCGACTTCCCAATGGACATCTTCTCGCCACCGCAAAAACCTGAATTTCTTGCAGGAATTTCAAATAATATCCCAAGTTCGAATAATTCTTCGGGCGGTTCGGGCTGTGGTTGTGGCTGTGGTTGTAATTGTGGCGGAAACGTTGGCTCATCAAACAGCGGTTGTGGCTGTGGAAACTAAAATATAAAATTAATGATTGCGTGGCATTGCTTTAAATAATAAAAAAGTTCCTCTCTTAAAACATTTTTCGGTTTAAAGAGAGGAATTTTTCAATTTGATAAACCACCAATTAAAAAATATAGTTTGAAACATTAATTTGTCATCACCAATTCATATTAGTTATTTTTTTGACAATTACTTTTTGTGAAAACTTGTTAAAAATTAAACATATAAAATCAATGTTTTAAAAATGCAAAAACAGTGTTTCCGTATCTTTAAGCCATATTATGTACCACTTGCACAAACTACAGTAGCAAATTTGTGCAAAAAGTTATGTATATTGCTATAAAAAAATATACTTTTGAAATATGTTTAGATTTGACAAAAAAATATTTATGCTGTATATTATCAAAGTAAGTTGTACGTATCACTCATTAAAATCACAAATTGTATAAGTACAACTTAAAATACATATTGTGACATAAAAATAACACATAGGAGGATATATTTATGAAGAAATATTTATTTTTTGTAATCGGACTTATGATAATTGCACTCGGTGTAAATTTTGCTTTAAGTTCCAATTTCGGAATTGCCCCTTGGGACGCAATAAATTTCGGTTTAAGCGACCTTTTCAATTTAAGCACAGGTGTTTGCGTTAACATAGTTTCCGTTATATTGTTAACTTTGGTTGCGTTAATTTCAAAAAAAAGAATTCATTTACAATGCTTTGTAACAGCAACTGTTCTCGGTTTGGGAATTGATTTTTTTGGTATAATTTTCAACGGATTTGAACCAACATCAATGTTAATTAGAATTTGTGTTTTTTCAATCGGACTTATTTTAATTTCATTGGGGCTTTGCATATATTTAAGCACAAATCTCCCTCAAAACACTATAGACTATGTTATGGTTGTTGTAAAAGAAAAATTCAAACTCAGAACAATGAACGCAAAACTCATCGTTGATATATTGTGCATTGTCGTTGCCGTTGCTTTCAACGGACCAATAGGAATAGGAACAATACTTCTTGCGTTTTGTGCCGGTCCGTTGGTTGGTTTTTTCGAAAAAAGATTGGGAGCATATTTAAGATATTAATACGCTCCCATAATTTAAATTTTAAACAACCTCTATTTAATTATATTCTTTTTCTTCAATCCGCAAATAATGAAACAAGTTCTTGTTTATTAACATCAACAAGCCCTCTTGTTGTCATTTTCAAATTTGGGATAACAGACAGGCTAACAAAAGCCATAGTCATCAAAGGTGCTATATTTTCGGGAACTCCAAGAGAATAAATAGCATTTCTCAAATTTTCATTTTTTTCCGCAATAACTTCCGCTTTTTCTTCTGTCATAAGTCCGGCAATATTCAACGGCATTTCGGCAATTATTTTTTCATCTTTAACACAAACCGCACCCCCTTGCATATCGATTATGCAATTAACCGCATATGCAATGTCTTTGTCGTTTGTTCCTATAACAACAATATTATGCGAATCGTGAGAAATCGAAGATGCTATAGCTCCCGATTTCAATCCAATTCCGGAAATAAAACCAATTCCCTTATGCCCTGTGTTTTTGTGTCTTTCAATAACCGCAATTTTTAATATATCACGATTTATATCAATTCCATTGTTCGTTTCATAATTTATTTCGGTTATCAATTCTTCCGTCAAAAGTTGATTTGGAATTGTTTTTATAACTCTGCATTTATTTTTGTTCGGCACTATATATAGATCTCTTTCCGAAATTTTCTCAACATTAAATGTACTTTTAACTGTTTTCAAAAGCTCCGCTTCAACTTTCGGAGCAGAAATTTTCCAAACAATTTTTTTAGAAACAACTTTTCTCCCGCTTGAATAAACATCTTCAATCTCAACATTTTCAAGATTTTTCAAAACAAGCAAATCTGCTCGATATCCCGGAGCAACCGCACCAACATATTTAATTCCAAAACATTGAGCTGCCTGAATTGTCGCCATTTGAATTGCTTTAACAACAGATTTTCCCTTTCGAACAGCAAGACGAATTATATTGTCAATATGACCCTCTTTAATCAAATCGGCAGGGTGTCTGTCATCGGTAACAAGCAAGCATCTTTTGCAATATGGCTCATCAAATAAATCAATAAGCCCGTCAAGATTTCTCGCCGCCGTTCCTTGCCGTATCATAACCCATTGCCCTTTTCCAATACGCTCAACAGCTTCATCAAAGGAAGAACATTCGTGGTCCGATTGAATACCCGCCGATATATATTTGTCAAGGTCTTTTCCCGAAAGTAATGGAGCGTGCCCGTCAACAATGCGATTATTTGAATAAGCATCATCAATTTTTTTCAATATTTCACAATCGTCATTTATAACCCCTGGATAGTTCATCATTTCAGCAAGCCCCAAAACTCTCTCATTTGAGTAAAATTCTCTCAAATCATCAGCTTTAAGTTCCGCTCCCGACTCATCAAAACCCGTTGAAGGAACACACGATGGCAACATAATATAAACATTTAAAGGAAGCTCTTCACTTGATTTAAGCATAAAATTTATCCCGTCTTTTCCGCAAACATTTGCAATTTCGTGAGGGTCTGCAACAATTGAAGTTGTTCCATTTGGAAGGGCTATTTTTGCAAGTTCCGAAGGAATGAGCATCGTACTTTCAATGTGTATATGCCCGTCTATAAATCCCGGACAAACAAATTTCCCCGAAATATCTTCAACAACGTCTGCCTCTTCATCAAAATAATCACCAACACCAATTATTTTTTTGTCTTCAATCAATATATTATTTTTTTCAAGTTCACCGGTAAAAACATTCACAACAGTCCCGTTTTTTAACAACAGTCTCATCATATACCCCCTTTAAATTAATAACACAAGTCACAAAAGCTTATAAAAAGCCAATAACTTGAACAAATCACTACATTAATTATAAATCAGACAAATAATTTGTCAACAATATTAACCAAAACAAATAAAATCTTTAAAACTTTATTTTCATTTTTAATAAAAACACGATTTATTGTGACTTTTCCCGAAAAAATATAAATTTCAATTATTTTTGTACATATTTTTATACATAATTTTTATAAATTCTCTTTATTATTTCGAAATTTATGGTATAATATTTATAAATATTAAAAAATATCGTATATTGTAATATTAACTTCTTTTCCGATATTTTCTTAATATTAAATTTAAAAATCATAGGAGGGATAATAATGAATAAGTTCTACAAAAATGCAACAATAAAATCAAAAATAAAGTTTGGTTTTTATGTAATAATATTTTTCGCAGTATTAATTGCATTAATCGGAACAATAAGCTTATTTTCCATAAGTGGCAAATATACTGATTTGCTAAACGGTGCAAATTACCGTTCCTCTCAAGTAAGCGACTCTTTAATAATCACAAACGACTTAAGACGTGCCTTAAACACAATAGTTGTTCAAGACAACCTTTTCAATTCTTCCGAAAATGTAAATCAAGAACTCGACAGCATTTATTACAAACTTGATGAATTGGATATGCACTTAAAAAATTATCGTAATTCAATCGAAAATGACTCAAACTCAACCGATTTAATGAAAGAAAACGGAAATCTCGCATCAGACGATATACTCTATTTGATAGATGAAGAATTAATTCCCGTTTTGGCAGATTTCGAAAATGCAATTGAAAAGAAAGACAGACGAACCGTTTCCGAATGTATAAACAGCAGTACATCAATAACAAACGATATGAACACAGTTTATACATATATGGCAGACCTTTCAAAAGCAACAATTCAAATGATAAGTGACAACATAGATACATCAAAAACAATCGTTTTAATAGTGGTTATATCAATGCTCACATTAATTATAATCCTTTCAATAATTATGGCAAATATAACTTCAAAAGAAATCTATGTTCCAATGTATGAATTAAGTAAAAAAGCCTCAATGATTGCAAAAGGTGATTTTAATGTTTCAATGCGAACAAATCGAACCGATGAAATCGGAAAATTAAGCAATGATGTTTCGTCAATGGTCGATGTATTCAATTCCTTAATATATGATATAAACGAACTTGCCGATAATATGAACAACGGAAATCTATCCGAAAAAATAAATGTTCAAAAATATGACGGAAGCTTTATGCAAACAGCAGAAAGCGTAAATCATCTTGCCGAAACATTAATATCCGATTTGAACACTGTTTCCGAATGTGTTGAAAGCTACAGTGTCGGCGATTTTTCAAAAGAATGTCCCGAAATGGCAGGCGAAAAAGTTGTTTTCAATCGCACGTTAAACACAATGAAAGTCAATTTCGAAAATATGAACAAAAACATAAACAACCTCGTAAACAATGCCAAAAACGGTATTCTTGATGAAAAAATCGATACAGGCGAATATAAAGGAAGTTGGCAAGAACTTGCAAATAACTTCAACGAACTTTTAACATCAATCGAACAACCCGTTGATGCCGTTTCAAAAGCAATCCACGCAATTATAAACGGAAACTTTATGTTGGTAAAAAATAATTTCTCCGGAAAATTCGGAAAAATGGTTGATGATATAAACGATATGTCGTCAAATCTTTCTTCCATTGTATATGAAATCTCCGATATTTTAACAAAAATGTCCGAAAGAAATTTAGACGTTTCAACAAAACAAGATTATCGCGGTCAGTTTGAATCCATAGAAAATGCGTTAAATCTCATAATATCAAACTTCAACAACTTAATAAATGAAATTTCTTTATCTTCCGACAGCATTTTAAACAGTTCGGAATTTGTTGCCCAAGCAAGCGTAAGCCTTGCAGACGGAACATCAAAACAAACATCATCTGTAAATGAATTAAATCAAACAACAAAAGAACTCGCAGAAATGATAAAGAACAATGGAGAAAGTACAACTTTAATGGAAAAACTCGTCTTTGATGCAATCGAAGATGCAAAGAGAAGCAACACAGAAATTGACCGAATGATGGAAGCAATGGAAGCAATAAACAACGCTTCCGAAAGTATTTCAAATATAATTTCAACAATAGATGAAATTGCGTTCCAAACAAACATACTTGCTTTAAATGCGTCTGTTGAAGCCGCAAGAGCAGGCTCGGCGGGTCAAGGCTTTGCTGTTGTTGCCGATGAAGTTCGAAATCTTGCAAACAGAAGTCAGCACGCCGCTCAAGAAAGCTCCGACTTAATAAACACATCAAGAGAAAAAGTTGAAAACGGAATGGAAATTGCAAAATCAACTTTCGATGTTTTAAAATTAATTTCCGAAAGAATTTCAAAAATTTCCGACCTTTCAAAAAATATCGACGAATCATCAAAAACACAAAATCTTTCGGTAAACAGAATAACCGAAAATGTTTCTGAAATAAACAACGTTGTTGCAATAAATGCAGAAAGTTCCGAAAAGAGTGCAGAAACATCAGAAGAACTTGCAAATAAAGCAAAAGCATTTAAAAATATGATAAACAGCTTCACAATAAAGGAGGTTTAATTCTATGTTAAAAAAATTAGCTTTAATTCTTTTCTCATTAATATTGTTTTCCGGCTGTGGAACCACAGCCGACTCAACAAAATCCGATATAATCGGAACAAAGTATCAGTCAATACGAGAACAGCGTAAAAACGGAACAACAACCCAAACAGCATCTGCTCAAACATCAGCTTCCTCGTCATCAGCAAGTTCCGCAACAACTCAACCCGAAACAAAAACAGACCTCATAAAAATAGGTTTCTGTCAAGTTGGTGCAGAAAGTGGTTGGCGAATTGCCCACACAAACTCAATGAAAGATATTTTCACAAAAGAAAATGGCTATGAGCTTGATTTTGTTGATGCAAACGGCGATCAGGCAACACAAATAGATGCACTAAAGAAATTTATAAAAAATAAAGTTCAAGCAATAGTTCTTGCTCCTGTTGTTGAAACAGGTTGGGACGATATTTTAAAAGAAGCAAAATCAGCAAACATTCCTGTAATCATAGTTGATAGAATGATAAGCACAAATGATGATTCTCTCTATGCTTGTTGGGTTGGTTCAAACTTCAAAGCTGAAGGCGAAAATGCAATTGATTGGCTTGTAAAATATATGGACTCAAATGGAAAAGGAAGTTCAAATCATAACGTTGTTATGCTTCAAGGAACAATGGGTGCATCTGCCGAAATTGGAAGAACTGAGGGCGTGCATGAAGGTCTTTCAAAATACAGCAATTACAAAATCGTCTTCGAAAAATCTGGAAACTTCACAAAAGATGAAGGAAAACAAGTTATGGCAGAATATCTCAAAACAAGCAAAGATTTTGATGTTTTAATTTCCCAAAACGATGATATGACTTTCGGTGCAATAGAAGCATTAAAAGAAGCCGGTTTAAAACCTGGAACAGATGTAACAATCATTTCTTTCGACGGCGTTAAAGATGCTTTCCAAGCAATGATAAATGGCGAAATAAATGCGGATATCGAATGTAACCCGCTTCAAGGTCCTTTCGTTTCCGAACTTATCCAAAAAATTCTTGCAAATGAAAATATAGAAAAAATACAATATATGTATGAATCTGTATATGATGCTTCCGTTGCGGCTCAGGAAATCGAAAACAGAGTATATTAAAATTCTACAACATACCAAATAAATAAAATATCCCCGTCCTCAAAAGTTCAAATACTTTTAAAGGCGGGGTTGTTTTTTGCACAAACTATAACAAATTAGTGTTACAAAATTTCATAACAAGCAACTCGTGCTCATATTGATTTTCAAAAATACTTTCCTCAAGTTTGGAAATTTCAAGTTGCTTTTTTTCAACTTCCAAAAAAGTTGCTTTTCCCATAGAATATTTAATATTTAAAACATCAAGTTCTTTTTCTTTAAGAGCAAGCTCTTCTTTATATTTTTCATCATTTTTTTCTTTGTCAAGAATATTTCTGTAAAGCTTTTTTAAATTATCGCCAAAATCCGTTTCATAATCTTGAATATCTCTCATTTTTCCCGAAATATCATTTTCTTTAGATACTTTAACAGAATAATCCGTATATTCGTTATAAGTTGAATATTCATATTTTGAAACATCAAGATTTTGCTTTTGCTCTTTCAAATTAAGGCTTTCCGAAAGCCCCTCCAAAACTTTTTCATCAATGTCAACAGATGCAATTTTTTCATAATCCAAATCAAGATTAATTTTATATTTTTTCTCCAAATCAATTCCCATAACTTTATTAACACTCATATAAAGCCCTTGCAAATCGATTTTATCATTTTCAAGCAAGGAATTTTTTTTAATATATTCCGCATTTTTAGAATTAAAGTCAGCCTCGTTCAAAATCCCTTTTTGATATTTAAGCCCATAAATATCAAGCTCCTTTTTCAAAATTTCCAATTCTCGCTCGGAAATTTTAATTTTGTTTTCAGCATTAACAATATCAACAAAAAACTTTGTAATGTCATATTTCAAAAGGTCTTTTGTTTTTTGAGAATTTAAATCATAATTTTCAAGAGTATTTTTAAGATTTGTAAGCTGAACTTTAAGAGAATAATAACTGTCCGGATTTAACACCATATCTTTTAAAGTATCATCATAATCCTCTTGTAAAAAAGGCAATTCTTCTTCAAAATTTAAAACGTCTCTGTTGTAAGCAACAGCAATCTCAAAAGCCTCATCAACATTAAGTTCCAAAATATCATTATTTTGAGTTTCTTCTTGTGCAAAACAAATTGTATTAAACAAAAATAAAATTACTCCAAATATAATAATTTTTAAGCTTTTCATAAAATAACAACAACTCCAATCAATTTAAATTTTATCAAAAGTAACGGTAAAAATTGTGCCCTTTCCTTCCTCGCTAACAACATCAATTTTTCCGTTATGTTGTCTAACAATTAAATTTGCAATTGAAAGTCCAAGTCCGTTTCCGGGAATTGTTTTGTTGTGAGATTTGTCACCTCTAAAAAATCTATCAAAAATATGGGGAATATCGTCTTTTTTAATTCCAACACCGTTGTCAGAAATTTTCAAAAAAGCAAAATCTTCAAAAGACGAAATTTCAATGTCAATTTTAATAAATTCTTTATCCGAATATTTAACCGCATTTTCAATAAATATCCAAATTAATTGCTTAATCAAACTAAAATCGCCAAATATATTAACGCTTTCGCTTTCAACAACATTAAACTTGCCCTTAATGTCCAAAACCGAAAAT
This sequence comes from uncultured Lachnospiraceae bacterium, assembly GCA_964531385.1. Taxonomy (GTDB): domain Bacteria; phylum Bacillota; class Clostridia; order Lachnospirales; family CAG-274; genus MGBC114079. The sequence goes on from CAZHGC010000024.1 coordinate 26,390, forward strand.
TCTTTAATAACTTCTGAAACAACATTGTTAAGACAAAGCTCTTTTTTTTGAACATTAATTTGATTTTGCTCGCTTCTTGCAAGAAACAGCAATTTTTTAATAAGAGTCGACATATGCTCCGTTTCATCTTTTATAGACTCAATAGACTCCTGCAAAATATCCGGGTCGCTTTTTCCCCATCTGTCAATAAGATTTGCATATCCCTGTATAACAGAAATCGGGGTTTTAAGTTCGTGAGAAGCGTCAGAAATAAATTGTTGCTGTTTTTCAAAAGAAATTTCAAGCCTCTCAATCATATCATTAAAAGTGGTTGCCAAATTTGAAATTTCATCGTCGGAATTTGGAACGCAAATTCTTTGGCTCAAATCATTAATGCTAATTCTTTCCGCAGTTTTGGCAATTTCCGAAACAGGATTAAGAATTTTTTTGCTTATAAATCTGCCAATCCAAAACGAAGCAATTATCCCCAAAAAATTGGTAATAATAAATACAATTGCAAACCTGCTCAAAACATCGTGTTCCCTTTCGTTGGTTCTATATGCTTCAATAAAATAATTCTTTCCGTCAAAATTAACAACTCTTCTGTTCGACATATAAGGAACGCCTTTAATTGTCTCTGTTTCAAATTTATCTCTTCTATCCTCAAAATCTTTTGGCATAGGTGGAGGAAACCCTTTTGGTTTGTCGCTCAGTCGTCTGTTCATAATATCAAAACGATTATCTTTTGAAATATTGAAAATACGAACTTCAACATTTGGATTAATATCGGAAAATTCTGCATTTTCAAGAGAATTTCCTGATTTTATATATTCCTCAACTTTGCTCAAAGTCTCAGAAATATCCCCCTTTGAAACGCCTTGATAATAATACCACATATTGAGCATTATAAATACAGTTAGTATTACAAAGGTAAGAGAAAAAACAATTGTATAAAATAACGTTATTCTTGTTCCGATAGAAATATTTTTCAGTTTCAAATTAAATTTATTCCTCATCTTTTGCAAAATAACCAACACCTCTTATTGTATGAATATATTTAGTGTCATATTTATCGTCAATCTTCGTTCTCAAATATCTGACATAAACATCAACAACGTTGGTTTCACCAATATAATCATACCCCCAAACGTTGTTTAAAATTTGGTCTCTTGTAATAACAATATTTTTATTTTTAACAAGATATAAAAGCAATTCATATTCCCTTTTTGTAAGTTCAATTTCGTCAGACTCAACTTTAACAACTCTTCTTGCCGTATCAATGGTTAAATTTTTAAGCCGTAAAACAGTATTTGCTTTTTCGGAAAAATTTTTAACACGTTTAAGGGCAACTCTCATTCTTGCAAGAACTTCTTCAATTGCAAACGGCTTTGTAACATAATCATCAGCACCGCTGTCAAGCCCCAAAACCTTATCCATAGTTTCGCCCTTTGCCGTAATCATAATAATCGGAACTCTCGAAGTTTTCCTAATTCTTCGACAAACTTCAATCCCGCTAAGCTCCGGAAGCATCAAATCAAGAAGAATAATATCGGGATTTTCATCATAAAATTTTTCAATTCCCGTCCTTCCGTCGTTTGCAACAATAACTTCATAGCCTTCGTGTTCAAGTTCAAGTTGAACAAACCTTGCCAATTTAACCTCATCTTCAATAATTAAAACTTTATCGTTTTCCATATTCGCAATCCCTCTTTTATTCATATCTCAAAGCTTCAATAGGGTCAAGATTTGCCGCCTTTTTGGCAGGATAAACGCCAAAAATAATACCAATCGATGTTGAAATAAGAACCGCCATACCAACAGAATTCGCCGAAACAACACTTGAAATTCCCAAAACTTCTCCGGCAATAAGGCCAAACACCCAGCCAAATATAACTCCAAGAATACCGCCAATTCCCGTAAGTATAATAGCTTCAATAACAAATTGAATCATAATATCTTTGTTTTTCGCTCCAATAGATTTTCTTATCCCAATTTCCCTTGTTCTTTCAGTAACAGTAACAAGCATAATATTCATAACACCAATACCCCCAACAATAAGAGATATTGCCGCAACACCACTTATAAGCATAGTAACCGTTCCCGTAACTTCGTTTAAAGCTTCCATTTGTTCCGCAGCACTTTCAGCCGCATATTTATCGCTATTCTTGTGAATTTCACTAAGTTTGTCGGTAATTGCCGAACATAAAGAATCCGCATTGTCCGGGTCCTCTGCAACAAGAATTATATTTGCAAGAGTTTTTCTGTTAAACAATCTAAAAGCAGAAGTAATTGGAACAACCATTTTTTCAGGATATTCGTTTTCATACAAACTTTCAGTTTCGGCATCGCTGTTTTCTGTAATTCCAATAACTGTATATTTAAAACTTCCTTGCCAAGTTTTTATCGAAATTTTCTGACCAACAACCGATTGATTGCAATATCCAAAAACTTTTTTCGCCGTTGTATCATTAATGACAACAACTTTGCTTTTCGCCTCAACATCAGAATCATTAATATATCGTCCATATAATAAAGTTGGCGACATAATATATTGATAATCGGGTGTAACTCCAGATATGGAAGCATTGTTCGTTTCCTTTGGGTCAAGAAGCTTAACGGAAGCATTGTTTCCATTATACACCGGCGAAATATATTTAACCCCTGTCATCTCTTTAAGTTCTTCATAATCGCTGTAAGTCAACGCATCGGCCATAACCATATTCCTCGGGCTGTTGCTTCTCAAACTGACTGTTATTCTTCCAACACCAAGGCTGTCAAATTGCTCTGTAATCTGCTCCTGACTTCCGTTTCCAATAGAAGTAATGGCAATAACCGCCGCAATACCAATTATAATGCCAAGCATAGTAAGAAACGTTCTAAGCTTGTTTGAAAAAACATTTTTAAAAGCAGATTTAACATTTTCAAAAATACTCATTTCATAGCCTCCTCTGCAATAACTCTGTTTTTAACAAGTTCATCTGAAATAGCCTTGCCATCTCTAAAAGTAACAATTCTTTTTGTGTATTGTGCAACATCAGGTTCATGCGTAACCATAACAATAGTAGCACCTTCATCATTCAACTTTTGAAATATGTCGATAATTTCAAAAGTTGATTTGCTATCAAGATTTCCTGTTGGTTCGTCTGCAAGCAAAATACTCGGTTCATTAACCAATGCTCTCGCAATTGCAACCCTTTGTCTCTGCCCTCCGGAAAGCTCGTTTGGTTTATGTTTCATTCTTTTGCCAAGACCAACCTTTTCAAGAACTTCCGAAGCTCTTCTGTGCCTTTCCTTAATCGGAACACCCGCATAAACCATAGGAAGTTCAACGTTTTCAATGGCTGAAAGCTTTGGCAAAAGATTAAACGTCTGAAAAACAAAACCAATTTTTTTATTTCTAATTTCAGCAAGCCCCGAATCTTTCAAATTTGCAACATCTATTCCGTCAAGGAAAAAACTCCCGCTTGTAGGCTTGTCAAGACATCCCAAAACGTTCATCATCGTTGACTTTCCCGAGCCAGAAGAGCCCATAATTGAAACAAACTCACCCTCATCAACTTTAAGAGAAACTCCGTCCAACGCTTTAACTTGAAGTGTGCCCTGAGTATAATATTTTTTCAAATCCTCAATTCTGATCATAGCTTCACTCATAAAATCACTCCTTTAAACGTCAAACTATCTCGGCCCTGGACCGCCCATACCGCCGCCACCGGGTCTTCCACCCATGCCGCCGCCAAACATCATTCCGCTTTCTTCTTTTTCTTTAGACTCGCTTTTGTCAGAATTTGATGTCGACTTGCTTAAAAGCATTGCTTCTTGAATCATCATTCCGTCTTTCATCTCATCAGAAGCCGTTGCAATAACTTTTTCGCCCTCATTAAGTCCCTCTGTAATTTCAGCGGAAGTATCGCCATATATACCAACTTTAACGTTTTTCTTTTTCAATTTTTGGTCCTCGCCAACAACAAAAGTGTAATATTCATTTTTTTCAGAATCTTTAACAAGTGACGCTGTCGGAACAAGCAAAACATCTTTTTTGTCCGCAGTAATAATTTCCAAATCCAAATTATATCCCGGTTTTAAAACTCCGTCAGGGTTATCAACCGAAATTTCAATCGGAACAACTGTTTCCGAACCCATTGTTGTCGATTCTGCCGAAGCACTCGGGCTAATTTTAATAATTTTTCCCGTATAAGTTTTTCCTGTAAGCCCATCAGATGTCATAACAACGCTCTGTCCAATTTCAATATTCGGAGCATCATATTCCGCAATAGAAGCCTCAACAATAAGCTGGTCAAAATTTGCAATTTTAAGCATAACTGTGTTTTCTTCGGTATAAGTTCCCTCATCAATGCAAATTTCGGTAACACGTCCGCCAACAAGGCTTGAAGTTGAATAAACAAGTTCCGAAAGTTTCTTTTTGTAGTCATTCAATGAATTTTCAGTAAGAGAAATCTGATTTTGCTGTTGCTTATATTTAAGCTTTGTAGACTCATCAGCCAAAGGATTGCTCGAATTTTTAAGTTTTGTCTGTGCAAGGCTCAAACTCAACTCAGCATTTTTCAAAGAATATTCGTCAGACTCTTTATTTTTTTGAATTTCATTAAGCTCTGTTTTTGCATCATTAAGAGCAACAACCGCATCATCGTATGTATCGGAAGCTTTTTTACATTCATCAACAGAATTGTCATATTCTTGCTGAGTAATTGCCCCCGCTTCAAGAAGTTCCTTGTTATCGCTAACAGTTTTTTCAGCCTTTTCATAATCGCTTTTAGCATTATCAATGGTTCTCTGTGCCATATTAATCACCGTTTGCTGTTTATTTATGCTTTCGGCATAATTCTCAATTTTAACCTTTGAATCATAAACAGTTTTTTCAGCTTGAGCAATACTGTTTTCAAGTTCTTTCTTTTCTGTTTCGCTCAATGGAAGAGCAATGCTTTCCAAATTCATTTTTTCATTTTTCAAATTAATTTCAAGCTCTTTAATTTTGTTTTCATACTCTTCTTTTTTATCATCAACATCATAATTAACAAGAACTTGCCCTGCTTGAACGGTGTCACCCTCTTCAACAAGAAATTCTTTAACTATGTTGCTTTCGCCTTCCGCATAAATTTCAACTTCATCGGCAAGTGCAACAACACCTGTTGCTGTAATCGACTCCTTAAGTTCTCCTTTTTCAACAGTAGCTGTTGCCGACTCATTATTCATAGGTGGCATTTCCGGAGCCCTGCCAAAAAAATGCCTATAAGCAAAAAATCCACCTGCCAAAATGCAAATAAGCACAACCGCACTAATGCAAATTTTAATTATTTTCTTCTTATTCATCAAATCCGCTCCCAATCAAATCAAATTTTGTTTTTAAGCAATGTCGCATAATTCAATAAATCAGTTTCAATAATATTTTCGTTGCAATTACAGTCAAATTTCCTAAACCCAACAACAAAAAATATCAGCAAAGACCACAAAATTGTAATTGCTCAACATTACTTTAATTTTATATCATAAATTATAAAATTTCAATTTTAAAAAAGAATTAATCCAAAATTAAAATTAGATTAGAAAATTCATTTAAAATTAGCCAATTTTTAAAAACGTTGGATATTATACGGATACTATAACAACAAAACAAAACGGACGTGACATTGATAAAA
>CAZHGC010000025.1:0-30979 GCA_964531385.1 uncultured Lachnospiraceae bacterium
TTTATCTTCACGAAGATGTTTGTTTTGATGAATTTTTTGATATAAACAATGCTATTATTTATGAAAACGAAGGCAAATATAAAGAAGCCGAAAATATTATAAAACAAAAAATAAGAAAAAACAGTGCACTTAGATGTGCTTTGCTTTAATAAAGGAGGAAAAAGTAATGGGAACTTTAGGTCTTGACCTTGAAAGAGGTTTGTTTTTGGGAATTGATTTTGGAACAACAAATTCAGTTGTTAGTATTTATAATTTTAAAGACGGTGAGGCACAAACAATTCCTATTGAGGGAAGTAATATTTTCCCTACGGCAATTCAATTTGAAACAGACCCTGATGATGAAAGTAAGCTTTCGAGAATTTTTGGTTTTCAAGCAAAAGAAGCTGCGGTTATTTATCCGCAGAGTACGGTTTTGTCGATTAAAAGATTTTTGGGATTTGACGAGGAAATAAAAATTAACGTTGATGACAAAGAATATAATTTTAAGCCGGAACAAATTGCAGGAGAAATTCTTGGATATTTGAAGCAAAAAGCCGATGAATATGTTCAAGAAGAAATGAATGTTGTTGGTGAATTTTCCGGTTGTGTCATTACTGTTCCCGCAAATTCAACCGACAAGCAGAAAAAAATGACAAAAGAAGCCGCTATACTTGCGGGGTTTGATGAGGACAGCATTTATTTGCGTCTTGAGCCGGCAGCTGCCGCTGTTAGCTATGCCATAAATGAAAGAAAGAACAAAAAAGTTCTTGTTTATGATTTTGGCGGGGGCACTTTTGATTCGTGTATTCTTGAAATAAAAATGAATGAAAATGATGAGCCGGTTATATCAATTTTAAGTACATACGGTGATAACAATCTTGGCGGAAACGATATTGACAAAATTATTGTTGATATGATTTATGAAGAATTTAAAAAGCTTACCAATGAAGAAATTGATTTGTTTGACAGTGAAGCTGACGACGGAATTTCAAAACGTCAGAAAAAAATTGCTCTTGTTAGACTTTTTCAAGCGGCAAATCAGGCAAAAGAAAGATTATCACGCTCTAAAAGCACAAAAGTTGTTTTGGCTCCTTTTATTCAGGAACCGAAAATTGTTAATATAAATATGGAAATTTCAAGGGAAGATTTCGAAAACCATAAGAGAATTAACAAGCTTGACGATAAAGATGATATTTTTGAAAAATTTCAGGATAAAGATGTTAATTATATGATTGACTGTACTTTGGAATGTATCGATAAATCTCTTGAGTCGGCAAAACTTTCAGTTTTCGATATTGATGAAATTTTCCTTGTTGGCGGAAGTTCTTCAATTCCTTTGGTTGGCGAAAGAATTAAAGAAAAATTTGGAAAAGAGCCGTTTAAATCAAAAATAAGTCCGGCTTTGAGTATATCTCAGGGGGCTGCATATTATTGCAATATGATTATGATGCCAACTGTTAAAGGTCCTGTTGTTCAGGAAAAAACTATTCACCCTCTTGGGCTTGAAATTGCGGGCAGAAGATTTATGGAGATTGTTGGAAGCGGAATTGAAATTCCTGAGGGAGGGCTTACTGTTGATGCAGAAGAGCCTTTAAATACAAATTTTGATAATGTGACAAGTATGGCTATTATTGTTTATGAAAACACTGTTCCGGAGGATAAAACTCAAATTTTTGTTAACAGCAAAGGTATGAAGAGGCTTGCGGGAACATCTCTAAGAGGAATTCCTCAAGCACCTAAAGGCGAAGAAAAAGTTAAAGTTGTTTTTAATGTTGGACAAGACAATATGCTTACGGTTACGGCAAAAAGTATGAGTAACGACGGAGTTGTTACAAAATTATCCGTTGATGAATTATATTAAATTTTGGCAGGGGGAAGAAAATTTGAAAGCACCTGTTATAAATTATGACAATATAAAAAAAGGAAAAATTACTTTTGAAGCATATTGCGAATATAAAGTTTCTTTGCTTAAAAATTTTTTTTCGGAATTGAGAGATTTTTTACTTAATAAATTTTTAAATTCAATTAATGGCGGAAGAACTCTCATTAAATATGATGAGAAAATTTATGATTATTATACTATGGTTATAAATTATTATAAATCTGCCATTGAAGCTTATGACAAAAGAAAAAACGAAATTGAAAGCGATGAGATTGTTAAAATTGCAGACGGTATTCACGATGTTTTGGAATGTCAAATTAATAAATTTGAAGAGTCTTTTGACAATTTTGAAAGTTTTTCAAATCCCGTTAAAAAAGAAAAAGAAAAAATAATTGATTTGAATGTTAAATTGTTTATTCAAAATCTTGATTTGATATACAACGATATATCTCAAAAAAATGATTTGTTAGATATTGACAATTATTTATTGAAAATTTACAATACTTATTTTTCAGCCGTTAAAAACTGCTTTATTCAGCTTAATGATATTAACGCAAGAAAGGTTACTTCATATTATTACGATTCTTTGAAGCAGGAAAGAGAAGCTTTATCTGTTATTATAAAAATTCAGGCTGATGTTTTGGAAAGAAAAATTCAATCTATGGAAGATGAAGTTATTATTCAATCAGTTTTGATGAAGCTTAGAGAAGGGTATCAACATCTTTCAAAGCAGATTGATGAAATGGAGCGAGATTTTAAAGAAGCTGTTGTTTATGATGATTTTATAAGCAAATTTGATGATGAATTTAAAAATGACATTATTGATTGTTTTAAAAATTCGCAGAGAATTGCCGAAGCCGAAAAAAATCATTTTGATTGCTGTAATTCGGAATTTATTGCTGATATTGGAAAAAATTGCAGTGAAGTTATACTTATTGAAAAAATTGAATCTGAAATTGAAGAAATTTTGTTTTTCTCGGAAAAAGTTATTTCAAAATTTCAATTTTTGTATGATTTTTGGAAAAACAAAAGAGATTTTTATAACGATTTGGAATTTTCCGAAATTATTTCCGGAATTGCGGAAACTGTTTTTATAAAAATTCAAAACATTAAAGAAAATGTTGAAGAATTTTCCGAAAGTGCGTTGGAAATTGTTTCTGAAATTCATAATAAAAACAGAGTTGATGAACTTTTTATTTTGTGTTCGCAAGCGTCTGATGAAAATTTTGAAAATGTTATGGCTGAGTTTTCAGCTGTTTTTGCGGATTATGACAACAAAATCAAAAAAATTCAAAAATTGATTTTAAAATTAAAAAAAGACAGCATTTTATTTGAAATCAGCACTTTTGAAGAAATTATGAACTATTCTGTTTCAAGAATGAGAAATTCCGGAAATATGGAAGTTGAAGAATTTGTTCAAAATATGGATTTTGTTTTTGATGAGTTGAGACAGGTTTTATCGGTTGTTGGCGTTGAAATAATTGCTCCGGAACCTCACGATTTGTTTAACGGAAAAGAGCACGAAGTTATGATGGCAGAAAAAAATGATGCTTTCAAAAAAGGCGAAGTTATTAAACTTATGAATTGCGGATATAAAGAAGGCGAAAATATTATTTTGAGAGCAAATATAATTGCAGCAAAATGATTATTATTTATTTTATAAGCGGGTGCTGATATGTTTTTTAACGAAGATTTTGAAAAATATAACGGAGTTTTTGATGAGTCGAAATTTATTATTGGGCTTGATATTGGAAATAATGATTCGGCACTGTCTTTTTTTGACTTTAACACAGGAAAAATTGAGCAACTTGATATAAGTGGAGGTTATGGGAAATCTTCTGTTCCGAGTGTTGTTCAATATATTAAAGATACAGGCGAATGGGTTTTTGGCGAATATGCTTTAATGAATAAGCCGCTTTCCGATTCAATTACTTTTGACAATCTTATTTCAGAGCTTGGTAAAAATAATTGTTATGCCGTTGGTAGAAACACATTGTCACATTCTTATATACTTGGGCTTTTTATAAAAGAACTTATTGATAACATCAAAAGTATAAATCCAAATGGTGAAATAATTGGTATTGGGGTTGCGGTTACATATTTGAATGAATCTGCCGAAAAAGAGCTTTTGGAAGCATTTTCTTATGCCGGATATTATGAAAAGCTTATTGGTTTTTTCCCTTCAAAAGAGTGCATTTTAAACAAAGTTTTTTTTGATGAAAGCGAGCCTATCTCGGAAGTTGTTACTTTGGATTTTGGAAGCCGAGAAATTAGAGGTGGAATTTATAATTTGTTTGAAAATGATTCGGAAATTGTGGCAAATTTGATTTCGGCTTTCTTTGAAAGCGATGTTGGAACATCAAAAATTGAAAAAAGAGTTTACGATATTTTTGAGGAATATTTTAAAGAAAACACCGGTGAAACGGAAATTTCCGAAATTCATAAACTGCAACTTGAAGCTTTTACTTATCAGCACAAAGACTTACTTTTTAAAAGCAAAAAAGACATTAAATTATATTTTAATTTTGCTTATCCGCCGTTTCAAAAAAATATTGAAAAAGACTTTATTGAGGGAATAACTCTTGAATTTAAGTCTAAATTTTATAAATTTCTTGAAATGGTTTTTGAAAGTGCCGAAAAGGAAAAAGCAAAAAAAAAGACTTTTAAAATCGATAAAGTTATTTGTTGCGGTGGCGGTTTTGAAATGATTTGGATAAAGCAAGCGGTTATTAATATTTTTGGTGAAAAAAGATGCGTTTTTTATAAAAATCCGAAAAATGTTATATCTTTCGGTGCTTGCATTATTGCCGGAAAATTTTTGGGTGCTGTTCAAAAAAAGAACGTTCTGTTTTTGGAAAACGCCACTTTGACACAGGATATTGGGCTTGTTTTCAGAGGAAAAGACGAAGATTATAAGTTTGTTCCGTTTATTGAAAAGGGCGTTTTTTGGTGGCAGAAATTTGAAAGCAAAAGAGTTATTATAAACGAAGTTGATGGTCCTCCATCTTTGGAAATTTTTAAAAGAGACAAAGACGGCAATCTTATTATGATTGAAAGAATTGTTTTGACGGATTTGCCGAAAAGACCGAAAGGAACAAATTGTTTTGATATTTTATTTGAATATATCGAAAGCAACAAAATTCTTGTTAAAATCAGAGATATGGGCTTTGGCGGTTTTTTTGAAAAAACTGATTATGAAAAAAATTTTATTTTTGATATTGTTTGACATAATTTGGTCTTTGTTAATATAATTATTTTTTGAAAAGCAGGTGATTTTTTTGAATTGGGAAGATTACAAAAAGAAAATCGAAGAACTTGGAAAACTGCCCGAAGATTGGTACATTCTTGGAATTGACCTTGGAACAACGAACTCTATTGTTAGCTATTGGGACAATTTGAACGGAAAACCGGAGCCCATTGACATTAGCAACGGTTTTGGGAAAATTCCTCTTCCGTCTGTTGTTCAATATCGCAAAGATGACGATGATGAGGGCGAATGGGTTATTGGCGAAGAAGCGTATCGCTCTATGAAAATTTATCCAGAAACAACAATTCGTTCAATTAAAAGAAAAATGGGCACAGATGAAAAAATTATCATTGATGGCGAAGAATATCTTCCAGAAGATATTTCGGCAAAAATTTTGACGGAGCTTGCCGGACATTGTCAAAGCCTTAATCCTAAGGCGGAAATAGCGGGCGTTGTTGTTTCTGTTCCATATGATTTTGATGATGCCGCAAAAAAAGCAACTATGAGTGCTTGTGAAAAGGCAGGATTTAAAGACAAACTTATTTGCCTTATTGAAGAGCCGAAAGCTGCTGCTTTGGCATATAATTTTAGGCATAATCTTGAAGAAAATGAAAAATTTATGGTTTTTGATTTTGGCGGAGGAACTTTGGACATTACTCTTTTCCACGTTGTTGAAAAAAACGATAAAAAAATGAAGCTTCAAGTTATAAGCGAGGGTGGAGAGGCTTTTCATGGCGGAGATAACGTTGATGAGGCTTTGTGCGAACTTTGCTATGATTTTATTGAAAAAAAAACAGGACAAAAGAAAGAAGATATTGACCCCGAAAATATTGTTGAAATTATTTCAAGAGCAAGAGAAGCAAAAGAACGTCTTTCGGGGGTTAAAAATTTTAGAATTCCGTTTACTTTTTGCATACCGCCTTTTGTTGAACAAATTTCAAGAGAAAATTTTGAGGAACTTATTTCCGATTTTATTGAAAAAACAAGAAAACTTGTTTTGAAAGCTTTGAGAGAGGCTTATACGGGGGCTTTAAATTCTGACGATATTGACAGGGTTTTGCTTGAGGGAGGGTCTTCTCAGATGCCTTGGGTTAAAGATATGCTTACAGGGATTTTTAACACAGAAAGCAAAATTTACACATCTGAAAGACCTGCACTTGATATTTCTCTTGGGGCAACGTATTATGCGGCAATGAAAATGGGTTTGCTTTCACAGCCTGACCTTGAAGCCGAAAAGTTGAGCGTTGAATTTGAAGTTACTGTTCCACACGATATTGGCTTTGAAATTGTTAATGGTTCGAGAAAATCTTTTTATACAATGATTAAACGTGGGACACCATATGCACTTGCAAAGAAAAATCAAATTTTTACTCTTTCGGGAGAAAATCAAGAAGAAATGACCTCTCTCGATTTAAAAATTATGGAGAGAATTGACAAAGAAGATACAATTGAAAATTGTAAACTTATTGGCGAAGTTCACATTAAAGGTTTGCCCGAACGACCAAGCGGAAAAACAAAGCTTAAAATTACTTTGAAAGTTGAAGAAGAGGGCGGAATTGTTAAGGGAACCGTTGAAGATATGGGATTTGGAACAGAATTTTTGCCAAGCGGTTATTGCTGTGATTTTGAACCGGCAAGATTTAATAAAACTATTTTGGAGGGCTGAAAATGGGTTATTTAGGTATAGATTTGGGAACAACAAATTCGGTTGCGGTTATTTACAAAGACAAAGATGATTCGGTTTATACCGTTACAACAGACGGAACAGACGAAATTTTGCCGTCTGTTGTCAGTTATATCGATGAGGAAGTTGTTGTTGGAAGCGAAGCAAAGTCGGGAGCGGTTATTTACCCTGAAAATACGGTTATTTCCGTTAAAAGGCTTATGGGAAACAATGAGCCGGTTAATATTGGTGAATTTTCAAAAACACCCGAAGAAATTAGCAGTGAAATTCTTAAAAAGCTTAAAGAAGCGGCAGAAGAACAAGCAGAGGAAACTTTTGACGAAGTTGTTATTACTCACCCTGCATATTTTAACGACAGACAAATTTTTGCAACGAAAGAAGCGGGTTTGCTTGCCGGATTTAAAAATGTTTATCTTTTATCGGAGCCTTTGGCCGCAGCAATTGAATATGGTTATAGACAAGGATATGCACAAACTCTTTTGGTTTATGATATTGGCGGAGGAACGTTTGATGCGTGTGTGTTGAAAGTTTCAATTGGCGAAGACGGACAGGAAATTTTTCAGGAGCTTTCCGACGTTGGAGATATGAGCCTTGGCGGTGATGATTTTGACAACGAAATAATAAACTTAATTAAAGAAAAATTCAAAGATGAAACAGGAATTGACCTTGACGAAATTGAAGATGCCGAGCAAAAAAGAGTTATGCAAAAGCTTAAACAAGAGGCTGAACAGGCAAAGAAAAAACTTTCAGGAACAAATAAAGTTTCTATTAAAATAAATCCTATAATTATTAAAGACGGTGTTCCGAAAAATATAGCTTTTGAAATTTCACGTGAGGAATTTGAGGCTATGATTAGAAAATATGTTGAAAAAAGTCGAGAAATTGTTGGAGAAGCTCTTAAACGTGCAGGAAAAGAGCCTGACGAAATTTCTAAAGTTATTCTTGTTGGAGGTTCAACTTTAATTCCTATGGTTAAAAGAATGGTTGCGGGATATATTAAAGAGCCATATCGTGCAACAGACCCGGCAAAAAGCGTTGCTATGGGTGCGGCAATTTATAATCATCTTATCCATTTGCCAAACAGCAACGTTAAAGTTGGGCAAGTTACAAGGCAAATTTTTGGAACAGAGGCAATTATTGACCTTAAAACAATGAAGAAAAGCCTTATTCCGATTATACCTATGGGAAGCCTTATTCCTTGCAGCGTTTTAAGTGACGGTTATACAAATCTTAACGGTGCATCTATGGTTAATGTAAATGTTTATCAATGGGAGCAGGGCAACGAAAAAGAAAAGAAATATATCGGAAGTGTGTTGTTATCGGGAATTAACGAAACATCTGACATTGAAATTACATATGCAATTAACGAAAACAATCTTTTTGAAGTTTATGTTAAAGATAAAGTTACGGGGAACGTTAAAAAAGCGGAATTTGACAGAACAAAAGCTTCAACCGAGCAAGCTCCTCAAAAATTTATATTTGACGAAAATCAAAATATGAATATTGTTTTTATAATTGATACAACGGGAAGTATGGATTCCTATATTAACGGCGTTAAAGAGCGTGCTATTGAGTTTTCAAATATTCTTAATGCAAGGGGCGTTTCATTTAAGTTTGGGCTTATAGGCTTTGGTGATTTGAACGAAAAAGAAAAACCAAGCGTTTACAGCTTTACCGATGATATTGCAAAATTTCAAAAACAGGTTAAAAATATTCCGAGAACCTATGGTGGAGATATACCGGAATCGGCTCTTGATGCTTTGGAAACAAGCGTTGAACTTTTGAACTCTGAAAAGACTGAAGAAAATTCGAAAAACATATTCATTCTTATTACTGATGCTCCACCACATATCCCAACAAACAGCGGAAAGAGCGTTCAAGATATTTGCGATATGCTGGCAGAAAATAAGGTTACAACATATGTTGCTGCAAGAAGAGACCTTGAAAGCCGAGAAGCGTATGGACCTCTTGTTGAATCTGGTGGGAAATATTATGATCTTAATGAAAAATTTTATGATATTCTTGATAATATTGCTATGAGCATTGCAGAATTGGTTAAGTTGTAATTTTAAGACAATGCCGTATTTCAATAATACGAGTTTGATATGTTTTTGATGTATGAAAACTTACAATCATAGCTTTAATTGTAAATTATTGTTATGCGGTATTGTTTTGAATTTTGAATAAATTTATTGTAGTTGGTGATTGTTATGGCAACGGATTTGATTTTGGCAACTTCTGAGGTTGAAAATCCTTCTCCTTATAAATTTGAAGCAACGAATATTTCGGTTTATTCTTTTGAACAAGCACTTTATCATTGCTATAATTATTGGCGTGAGTCTTGGGACGAAATTTTTATAAAAGATGAGTTTATTGCATGGGTTAGAGATGAACTTAAATTATCTTTTATTGCTTCGGAAATTATAAAAATGAAAAGCATTAGGAGCATTTCAAAAAGAATTATTGCTTTTTTGTCTATTGTTTATTATTTTGAAGATGATGAACTTGAAACAATTCGATTGGAAATTGAAGAATGGCAAAATCAAAGCCAAAGTCAAAAGCTTAAAGAAAAAGGCGATGCACTTATTTCTGTCGGAAGTTTTGAGAAAGCAATTATTACATATAAAGCAGTTTTAACATATGATAAAAAAAATTATGCTGTTATAAACAACATCGGCATTGGATATATGAAGCTCGGAATGTATGACAAGGCGGAAGAATGGTTTTTGCGGGCTGTTAAAATTCGCAAAGAAATTCAGATTATTTTTAATCTTATTGAAGCTTGTATATATAACGAAGATTTTGTTAATGCTGAAATATATATTGAAATTGCCGAAGAAATGTATTCCGGCGGTGAAATAGCTTATTTTCGAGGCGAAATTGAATTTTTTAAGGGGAATTTTGAAGAAGCTGTTTCATATTATAAACGTGCGACGGTTAAAAATGATTCATTTGCAATTTTTAGGCTTGCAGATGTTTATGAAAAGCAGAAAATGTATGGGACTGCCATTAAAGTTTTGGATATGCTTGACGATGCAGATGTTAAAGTTCTTGTTAAAAAAAGTGTTGTTTATAAAAATTCACAACAATTTTCTTTGGCTATAAAATGTATTGAAAAAGCGTTGCTTTATGACAGCTCTTCTGTTGAACTTTGGACATATCTTGCAAAATATTATCGCCTTAACGGGGATTTTCTTAAAGCCGAAGGGGCTGTATGTACAGCTTTGCGGTTTTCGAGAGAAGATTTGGCCGCAAATCTTGAGTTTGCAAAAATAAAAAGATGTCAGGATAAGATAAAAGATTATAGAGTTTCTATGTTTAAAATTTTGAAAAATTTGAAAAACGAATATCGTGATATTTATTTTTAATTGCGGTGTAAATAGCATTTATTAAGGGTTTTATCTTGTGTTTTAACGGAAACGTTTTAACACAAGATTTTTTTGTTTTTTTATAACAGCTTTTGAAATTAAAAACTAGTTGTAATTATAAATTGGCTGAATAATCATAAATCCGGCTGATATTATTATGTTGTATATTTTATGCCACGAAAATACTTATAGTTTTTGACTTGTTTTTTTGGTTAATTTGACGAAAATTACTTTTTTTAATAAATTATTTAATTATAAGTTGTAATTACAACTTAGTTTATGCTATAATATTGTTATAACAAATTGGGTTGCTTAAAGAGACAAATTTTGAAAATGTGATTTTAAGCTAAACTTTAACGAATTTGTTTTTTGAAAATCTGATAAAATTATATATTTATAAGGAGGATTTTTTTAATGATTAATATTCCTGAAATTAAAATTGGATTAGTTGCAGTTAGTAGAGATTGTTTTCCTATGTCTTTGAGCGAATCAAGGAAAAACTGCGTTGTTGATGAAGCTAAAAAAATTGGGCTTAATCTTTTTGCTACAAAAACAGTTGTTGAAAACGAAAAAGATGCTATGAAAGCTCTTTCTGAAATTAAAGAAGCAGGTGCAAATGCTCTTGTTGTTTATCTTGGAAATTTTGGTCCGGAAGGTCCGGAAACTATGCTTGCTCAAAAATTTGACGGCCCTGTTATGTTTGTTGCGGCTGCTGAAGAAACAGGCAAAAACCTTGTTGACGGAAGAGGCGATGCTTATTGCGGAATGCTTAACGCATCATACAATTTGGGTCTTAGAAATGTTAAAGTTTACATACCGGAATATCCTGTTGGAATTCCTTCAAAAGTTGCATCTATGATTGGCGATTTTGAAAACATTGCAAGAGCAATTGTTGGTCTTAAAAAATTTAAAATTTTCAGTTTTGGACCACGTCCTTTTGATTTTGTTGCATGTAATGCTCCGATTAAACCGTTATATGATTTGGGTGTTGAAATTCAAGAAAACTCAGAACTTGACCTTTTTGAGGCATTTAACAAACACAAAGATGACCCTCGTATTCCGGAAGTTGTTGAAGATATGAAAAAAGAACTTGGTGCGGGAAACAATCACCCAGGAGTTCTTGAAAAACTTGCTCAATATGAAATTACTTTGCTTGACTGGGCAGAAGACAACAAAGGTGCAAGCGAATATTTTGCATTTGCAAACAAATGTTGGCCTGCGTTCCAAACTCAGTTTGGATTTGTTCCATGTTATGTAAATTCAAGACTTACGGGAAGAGGTATTCCTGTTGCTTGCGAAACTGATATTTACGGTGCTTTGAGCGAATATATCATTACTCTTGCAACTCAAAAACCTGCAACTCTTCTTGATATTAACAACACAGTTCCTGCTGATTTGTATGAAGAAAACAAAGCGGCTTTCGGCGAATATACTTTAAATGATACATTTATGGGATTCCATTGCGGAAATACAGCAAGCTGTTACATTAATAACGGTCAGATGAAACATCAGCTTATTATGAAACGTTCTCTTGAGCCTGATTCTGAGCCTAACATTACAAGAGGAACTTTTGAAGGAAACATTAAAAGCGGAGATGTTACTATCTTTAGACTTCAATCAACTGCTGATTGTGAACTTAGAAGCTATGTTGCAGAGGGTGAAGTTGTTAATGCTGACCCTAATTCATTTGGTGCTATCGGTATTTTCGGAATTAAAGAAATGGGAAGATTTTACAGACACGTTCTTGTTGCAAAACGCTATCCTCACCACGCAGGAATTGCTTTCAAACATTCGGGAAAAGTTTTGTTTGAAATATTGAAACTTCTTGGCGTTAAAGATATTGCTTATAATCAGCCTAAATCTTTACCTTATCCGGAAGAAAATCCTTTTGAATAATTAATGAAAATATGAAATAGAAATGGGGCTGTAAAAAATGAAATAATTTTTTACAGCCCCATTTCTATGGTAATTATTTTAATACACTTTTGATATATTCGGCAATTTCATCATTTTTGCAATTAGCAAAGAAATATTCTTGGAATTTTGCACCGCTTACAGTTTCTTTGAGGAATGTTTGGTCAATTTTTTTAAGAATTGTCATAATGTCAGTGTGAGTTATTTCTTTAACTTCGTCAAGAATTCTTTTATTTGTTTGTTCAGGAATGGCACGTTCTCTTGGATAGCCAAGACCTCTTTCGCCTTCAAAAAGATTTTTGAAGATGTATTGCAAATTAAGCTCTGCACCCCAGCCAAAACCTTTTGCAAAAGGCAATGCAGCAACGTTTCCGTTGTTTATTTGACCGAACATATAGGCATCTGATGGGTCAATTATAAGACCGCAAAGAACTTTTGGAAAAGAGTTGCAAGCAAGCATTGCTCCTTCGCCTGTTCCGCAACCTGTAACAACAAAATCGGCTGCTTGAGAATTTATTAAAATTGCAGCAAGGAGGCCGGCTTTTACATATGTAAGCTGAACTTCATCATCAGCCGAATACATACCGTAGTTGTAAACTTCGTGACCCATTGGCTCAACAACTTCTTTTAATGTGTTATAAATAAGTTCGTTCTTTCCTGCCTGACTGTTTTCGTTGATTAAAGCTATTTTCATTTGGATAACCTCATCTTTCTTTAATTTGTTTTTGAAGAAAACTTCGTTGTTGTATGTTTTAAGAAACAATTGATAATAATTTTACCTGACGGTTAAATGCCGATTGTTGAATTTTAGCTTATTTAAGCATTTTTAATTGTTGATGTGCATTTTTATTTTCAATTTATTTCTTATAATATATATTAAAACAATTTTATAGCATTTGTCAACACCAATGAAATAAATTGAAAATTTTATTTCAAAATTCAGCAAATAAAGTAAACTATTACCTTTTTACTGAGATATTTTCTTTTTTGTAAAAAATATGACAACAAACTTGGTTTATCCGATTATGCGGTATTGCTTTAATGTTAATAAAAGTGGTATAATTAAGAAAAGCAGTGGAAGTGATTTTTATGATTTTGGATTTTATAAAAACTTTTTTTGAAAATGTTTTAAAATTAATTTTTCCTGAAGATTGCATTTGTTGCGGAAGTTTCTTTTGTCCTGATGAAAACTATGGTATATGCAATAAATGTTTTGATAAATTTGTTGTGTTTGATGAAGAAATTTGTAAAAAGAATTTTGAAGACAACAACGGATTTTCTATGTTTTTGTATACTCAAGAAATAAAAGAAATTATTCATAAATTTAAGTATGATGATTATGGAAGTTATGCAAGGCTTATGGGCAAGAAAATGGGTGAATTTTTTGTTGAACGGAATTTAGTTTCTGTCGATTATATTATTCCTGTTCCAATACACAGAAAAAGAAGAGCTGAAAGAGGTTTTAATCAATCGGAAATTATGGCAAAAGAGATTTCTAAATTTTCAAAAATTCCCATTCTTAACAGAACTTTAATCAGAATTAAAAATACAGAACCACAATTCGGTCTTAATAAAGAAAAACGAATTAAAAATATTGAAAATGCTTTCAGCGTTGCAAAGCCCGAAAAAATTGTTGGCAAAGATATTATTTTGATTGATGACATTTATACAACAGGAACAACTTTGAAAGAATGCAAAAGAGTTTTGGAAAACGCCGGTGCAAATAATATTTATTATTTCACATTGTCTTCAACAAAAACCATTGTTTATTCTGATGAAGATAAATTTTGATACGGTAAAATGTCAAAATTTAGTAAATTGAATTTGTAATGTTAAAAATGATTTAGAAGACTTGACACAGCAAATTTTGGCAATTAAAATTATAATTAGTTGTGTGATTTGCCTTTTTATGCTTTGAAATTTTACAAATTTTTAACTTATTTACATAAATAATTGACTTTATAACGAAAAATGTTTATTATATTTATAGTTGTGCTTGCATTTTTTATAATTTTATTAATTGTTTAATCTTGGTAGGTGATTTTTTTGAATAATAAAAATGATGTATTATATGTTGACGATTTTCCGGTTTGTCTTGTTGAATTTTCGGGAGATGAAAACGCTACTTTAATTTGTGCCAATAAATTGTTTTATTCTTTTTTGGGGTATACACAAGAAGAATTTAAAAGAGAAAAAAATAATGCTTTCAAGAATATTATTTATAAAGATGATTTGAAAAATTTTGAAAAATTCGTTTCGTTCTCGGAGGGAGAGACAGATTATTTTGATTTTAGCCTTGAAAGAAAAGATGGAACAATTATTAATGTTAAATTAAATGCCAATGTAGTTTCTGAAAACAATATTAAAATTTTCAAATGCGTTATTATGCGTATGGGAAGTTCTTTTAATAATGTTTATGAAAATGTTTTCTTATGGGAATGTTTTAGGCATGTTTCGGTTATATCAGATGATATTATATTCAAATATGATGCAAAAAATGATACTATTGAATTTGGAAAAAAATATTTCGAGGTTTTTGGAAGAGAGCCCAAAATTGTTAATTTTGCAAAGAATTTGTCTAAAAATGTTTCGATACATAAAGATGATGTTAATAAACTTTTGATTAGCTTCAGAGAAGCCAAAAAAAGTTTAATTCGAAAAGATATTGAGGTTCGTGTTAGAAACAGAGACGGAAAATTTGAATGGTTTTCGCTTATTTATAAAGTTATTAATGACCCTGAAAACGATGAATTTTTCGCTTTTGGGCGTTTGTATAACATAAATAAACAAAAGAAAGAAAAAAGCCAACTTATTGAAAAATCGCAAATTGACGGGCTTACAAAGCTTTATAATAAGCCTGCAACGGAAAGAATGGTTAGCGAAATACTTGATTCCAATTATGGGTCAAGCATTTATGCACTTATGGTTATTGATGTTGATAATTTTAAGGGCATTAACGATACTTACGGGCATTTGCTTGGTGATGCTGTTTTAATTGATGTTTCCAAAATATTTAAGAGCATTTTCAGAGATACCGACATTATTGGCCGCATTGGCGGTGATGAATTTTTAGTTTTTATGAATAAAGTTAGTTCGGAAGCCGATGTTCGAGAAAAAGCCGAGATAATGTGCCAAAAAATTAGGGAACTGTATGAAAATGAAGTTACTTTGAGCAAAGTTTCCGTTAGTGTTGGCATTGCAACGGCTGCAAACGAAAGAATTCTTTACAAAGATTTGTTTAAAAACGCAGACCTTGCGTTATATGAAACAAAGCAAAAGGGGAAAAACGGGTTTACTGTTTTTGATGAAAATTCTTATTATGATGAAAATGACCCTGAAAAAGCAAATTCATCTATGCGAATTGCGGGATATTTAAAGAAGAAGGCTCTTAGAATTTTTGAAAACGAAAAGGACAAAAAAACTGCTTTTGATAAGGTTTTGTCAATTCTTGGAGAAAAATTTAATCCGAGTTCGGTTTATGTTTATTACGTTGGAGATGACAAACAATTTGCTTATGAAAAATTTCAATGGTGCAATGATGGAATTCCCGAAATCAGCGATGGAATGAAAGAAATTCCGCTTGCAACGGGAGTTAATGATTTGAACTATTTGTCATATTTTAACAGAGACGAAATTTTTTATTGTGCAGATGTTGAAAAGCTTGAATATCCTTTTAATGAATATATGCGTTTTCTGGGCTCGAAGAGCATTTTGGAAAGCCTTATTTCATATGAGGGAAATGTTATCGGATATATTGGTTTTTCTGAATATACATCGCAAAGGCTTTGGATTCAGAATGAAGTTGATGCTTTGAGCAGTATTGCCGGAATTTTGGGCAAATATTTGTTTGAATATGTGAACGAGCAGTAATCGATTTAATTGTTGGGGGGCTTAAAGAGTGACTAACACCAATAGAAAAATTGAATTTGACGATGATATTTTATATGAATTGAAACAATATAAAGAAATTATGAAATATACCGATATTGGAACATTTGAATGGAATTCAAATTCTAATGTTGTGTTTTCTCAAAATTTGGAAAAAAAATTTGGCGTTAAAAGCGGAAGTTTTGAAATTGTTGATTTTTCAAAATACATATTTGAGGAAGATTTGAGAAATTTTAAAAAATTTCTGATTGGAAGCAGATTTGGAAAAAATTTTGCTCAAACAATTTGCAGAATTAAAAATTGTGATGAAAAATATGTATGGTGTAAAATTTCAATTATATTTTCTTTTGAGGAAGATAAAAAAGTTAAAAGTTTCTTTGGAACAATTCAAGTTGTTGACAATGAAATTAAACCGTTTTACGAACTTAAATATAAAACGGAAGTTGATGAAATTACAAATATAAGAAATTTCTATAAATTCAGTTGTGATACAAAAGAGATGTTTGACGAAAATCCAAACGGTAAATTTGCAATTATTGCAATGGATATTGACAAATTTAAAATAATCAAAGATGTTTACGGAATTGAAACAAGTAAACGTGTTTTGGGGCAAATTGCCGTTATTTTGGAAAGAACAATTTCTGCAAATGCAATTTTTTGCAGGCGATATTCAGACAATTTTTGCATTGCAACGGAATATATTGAGGAAAGAGACATAAAAGATGTTATTGATAAAATCAGCAAAGAAATTGCTCTTTCGAAATTTATAATTGAAATTTCGCCTGTTTTTGGTGTTTACATTGTTGATGATAAGAATTCGCAAATTGAGGTTATGTGCGACAGGGCGAACATTGCGAAGAAAAACTATAAACTTGGCGAAAAAGCATATGTTTTTTATGACACTGATTTTAGACGGCAAATTCTTAATGAAACAGCACTTGAGTCGGAAATGTATGATGCTCTCGACAACCGAAACTTTTTTATGTATCTTCAGCCGAAATATAATCTTAAAAATAAAAATATTGTTGGTGCGGAAGCTCTTGTTCGTTGGAACAGAAATAAAAACGAATTTTTATTGCCACAGAAGTTTTTGCCTCTTTTTGAGAAAAACGGCTTTATTATTAAGCTTGACGAATATATTTGGGAAGAAGCTTGCAGAACTTTGAGAAAATGGATTGATTTGGGATTTAATCCTGTTCCGATTTCTGTTAATGTTTCAAGACGTCAAATTTTTAATCCTAATTTTTTAGATATGCTTTTGTGGCTTGCAGATAAATATAATCTTCCTCATAATCTCATTGGGCTTGAACTTCCCGAAAGCATTTTCATTGATAACAGCGACACTGTTTATAAAATTTTGGAAAAAGTTAAAGAACACAATTTTACTTTGGAAATGGACGATTTCGGCGAAGGTTATTCTTCTTTAAAAATGCTTAAAAATGTTAATGTTGACAGAATAAAAATCGATAAAGAATTTCTTGACGAAACAATTAACAAAAAAGGCAGAGTTGTTCTTAAACATACAATTACTATGGCAAAAGAACTTAATCTTGAAGTTATTGCGGAGGGTGTTGAAAACAAAGAGCAAATTGATTTCCTTATTGAATCGGGTTGTAACATTGCTCAAGGTTTTTATTTTTCAAAACCTTTATCCGTTGATGAATTTGAATATAAAACATTTTATAATGTTACGAGGTAAATTTTATGTATAAGGCTTGCATATTTGATTTGGACGGAACTTTGGCTGATTCTTTGGAATCTCTTGCATATTGCACAAATTTGGCTCTTGAAGCTGTTGGGCTTAAACCAAATCCTGTTTATATGTATAAAAAATTTGCAGGAGACGGTGCAAAGGTTATGATTGAAAGAAGCCTTATTGCTGCCGGAGATGAAAAACTTGAAAATTTTGAAAAAGCTTCTGTTGTTCATAGGGAAACTTATGAAAAATTTAGTATGTACAAAGTTAAGGTTTTTGACGGAATGCAAGAACTTTTGGACAAACTTAAAGAACTTGGAATTAAAATTGCGGTTTTGACAAACAAGCCACATAACAGAGCGATTGACGTTATAAATGCGTTATTTGGAGAAAATTATTTTGATATTGTTCTTGGGCAAAGCAATGATTATGAAAGAAAGCCATCTCCGCAAGGTGCATTAATTATTGCAAAGAAATTTTGTCTTAATCCTTGTGATTGTATTTATCTTGGAGATACAAATACGGATATGAAAACAGGGAAAAGTGCAAATATGTTCACTGTTGGCGTTACTTGGGGGTTTCGTGACAGACAGGAGCTTGTTGCAAACAATGCTGATGAAATTATCGATAAGCCTTGTGAACTTTTAAAATTTATTCAAAGCGACAGATAAAACAAAGCTTTGCGAATTGGTTGAAGACAGGAGTTTTTTTATGAATATTTTAACGGTTGAAAATCTTTATAAAAGTTTTGCTGAAAAAGTTTTGTTTGACGGAATTTCTTTTGGCATTAATTCCGGTGACAAAATTGGAGTTATCGGTGTTAATGGAACTGGAAAATCAACTCTCTTAAAAATTGTTGCGGGTGTTGAAGAACCCGATGCCGGCGAAGTTGTTACAATTAACGGAATAAAGATTGGATATTTGCCTCAAATTCCTGTTTTTGATGAAAATGAAACAGTTATTAATCAGGTTTTTAAAACAAATAATCCAACTATGAACCTTATTAAAGAATATGAGGACAGTTTGGCTCTTTTGGAGGGCAACGAAAACGATGAAGTTCTTAATTTGAAGATTTCAAATTTGAGTAGAGAAATTGATAAAATTGACGGTTGGGCTTTGCAAAGCGAAGCAAAAAATATTCTTACAAAGCTGGGTATTTTTGATTTTCACAAAACAGTTGGAACTTTATCCGGAGGGCAGAAAAAAAGGCTTGCAATTGCCGGAGCATTGATTTCACAAGTTGATTTGCTTATTTTGGACGAACCGACAAACCACATTGACAACGAAACTGTTGATTGGCTTGAAAAATATTTTCAAAAATGCACAAAATCTATTTTAATGGTTACTCACGACAGATATTTCCTTGACAGAGTTGCAAACAAAACAATCGAACTTGATAAGGGCAAACTTTACACATATCAGGGCAATTACAGCGAGTTTTTGCATCTTAAAGCAGAAAGGGAAGAACTTGAGGCGGCTTCTGAAAGAAAAAGGCAGAATTTTTTGAGGAATGAACTTGAATGGGTTAGGCGAGGGGCTTTGGCAAGAAGCACAAAACAAAAGGCACGCCTTGAAAGATTTGAGGAAATTTCTAAAATTTCAGCTCCAAAAACTCAGGGAAATGTTGAAATTTCTAAAATTTCTTCAAGGCTTGGTAAAAAGACAATTATTGTTGAAAATGTTTCAAAATCATTTGACGGAATTAAATATATTAATGATTTTAGCTATATAATTGGAAAAAATGACCGAATTGGGATTATTGGTGGAAACGGAAAAGGAAAATCAACTCTTTTAAAAATTATGGCAGGAAAAATTTTACCCGATTTGGGAAATGTTGAAATTGGGGAAACGGTTAAACTTGGCTTTTTTACTCAGGAAAATGATGAATTAAATCCGGAACAACGAGTTATTGAATATATAAAAGATGTTGCGGAATTTATTGAAACCGATGACGGCAAAATAAGTGCATCGATTATGCTTGAAAAATTTTTGTTCAATTCGGAAATGCAATGGTCCTATATTTCAAAACTTTCCGGCGGTGAAAAGAGACGTCTTTATTTACTTAAAGTTCTTATGCAAGCACCAAATATTTTATTCCTTGACGAACCGACAAACGACCTTGATATTCAAACTCTTTCAATTCTTGAAGAATATCTTGATTCTTTTAACGGTGCGGTTGTTATTGTTTCTCATGATAGATATTTCCTTGATAAATGTGTTGACAGAATTTTTTCTTTCGAAGAAAACGGACATATCAAACAATATGAAGGAGGATATTCCGATTATTTTGAAAAAAAGAACGCCGTAAATGAAGTTGAATTTATTCAACCTAAGGAAAAGGGCAAGAAAAAAGAATGGGACAAGGGCAGTCGTGCTTTAAAAATGACATATAAAGAGCAAAAAGAATTTGAGTCAATTAACGATGTTATTGAAAAGCTTGAAACAAGGATTGATGAAATTTCAAAAGAAATGGAAAAAACACAAAGCAATTATGTTAGGCTTCAAGAACTTATGGAAGAAAAAGAAAAGCTTGAAAATGAGCTTGAATATTCTATGGAAAGATGGGTTTATTTGAACGAGCTTAACGAAAAAATAAATGGTTTGGTGTGATGAATTTTAATTGTTAGTCTTTAGTTGTGCGAAGTTTTTTGCGGAAGAGTTTTTGCTCTTCCGCTGTTTTAATTTATGAATTTACGCAATTATAATTATATGGACGAATTGTTCGAATTTATTTTTTCCGATAAAACTTCGATTTTTGAAATTGACACTTCATAGGCTGTTTTTTCAACTGTTTCGCCTGTGTCAAGTTTTTTTTGATATATACGACTTTGCATTCTTCCTGAAATTAGTAAATTTTCGCCAACTTCGAGTTTATTTGAAAAAAGTGCATTTCTTCCCCATGCTATGCAAGGTATGTAATCGGATTTATTATAGGCACGATTTACGGCAAGCAAAATGTCGGCTATTTCTCTGCCGAATGGGGTTGTTCTGTAGACCGGTTTTTTGCATATATAGCCGTTTAATGTAACTTGATTTGGATTTTTGTTTTGCAAATAATCAGAGACTTTTATATCTCTGACAAAAACAGTTAGGATAAGTTTGTTTTTTGTTTCACTAAAGCTGTTGTATGAACGAATTTGTCCGGATATTTCAACATAATTTCCAATTTGAATTATGTTATTATCAATTAATCTTTCTGATATTGTTACGGGGAGAATGTCGGCAGAATTGCTTAAACGATTTGTTTCTATATAAAATTTATAAAAACCTTCGCCGTAAACTTCATGATTGAATTGACAATCCGATACTATTTTCCCTTTTAAACTTATCAAGTTGTTTTCTTTTAAATCATATTGCATATTTTTAGCTCCCTCCGAAGTTTATTTGGGCAATACCGAATATATTTGAAATTACAAAAATTGTATGTGCGGTGTTGCCTTTGGTGATTTATCTTTTCTTTTAATAATTATTCGGAGTTCTTTTATTTTATTCATTGAAGTTTTGTTTTATTAAATCTTTTTTAATTTTTCGATTTGTATTCCGTTGATTAATGCTGTGCTTATTGCTGCAAGGATAATTTCAATATCGGTGTTTTTTGTGTTTACGGGAAATTCTTGTTCGGTTATTGTTGAATTTTGCAAAGTTGGAATATTTCTTTGTATGCAAATTTGTATTGTGTTATGTGTGTATATTGACAAGCTTGAAATTGTTATTGATGCTTTTGGGCTGAAGCCAAATGTTATTACATATATTGTGCCACTGTTTTTAAGTTCAAGCTCGGTTGGTTTATCGACATTTAAAAGAATTATTCCTGTTTTACTCATTAGAAGGGGAGGAGATATAAATTTTGTTACACTTAAAGAGTTGTTTATTATTAATATATCAAGCTTTAGTTTATTTATATGGTTTGAAGAAATATTCGGCTTTGATATTTCAATTATCAAAAAATTAGTGCTGTTTGATTTTAATTTGCAAAGAGAATTTTTATAATTTGAAAGTTCAACAGAATAATTATTTTTTTTTAAAATGGTTGAGATTATTTCTGCTGTTTTAAAAAAGCTACCTATAATTCCTATTTTAACCATTGTAATCCTCCGATATTAAACATTATAAAAATTCAAAATTGCGTTATGTAATATATTTTAATTTATAATTTGAAATATATTCATTGTAATTTTTGGGTAGATATTTAATAATTGAGGAACGTAGTTTTTTAAATTGAGCTTTGGTTTATGATTGATTTAATGTTTTATTTTTTACATTGTTTCTAAATTCGGAAGGCGTCATACCTGTTTTGCTTTTAAATCGAGACGAAAAATAATCGCCGTTGCAATAGCCTATTTCCAATGCTATTTCCATAATGCTTTTGCTTGTTTGAATTAACAGCCTTTTAGCATGGCGAATTCGAACATTTGATAAATATTCAGTGAATGAAATTCCGAGGCTACTTATGAAAAGACGTGAAAAATGACCTGCGGAAAAGTGGAACGTTTTGGCAACTTTTTCGAGGGTTAGAGAGAGCTCATAATTATTTTCTATGTAGTATATTGTTTCAAGAATTGGTTTTGATAACGGTTTTTTATATTCTGTTACATTTGCATCGAGTTTATTTTCATAAATTGTTGTTAAGAGTTTGAAAAGCATACCTTGAAGAATGAATTCTTTATAAGGTGTATTTTTGTTATATTCATTGAGCATTTCTTGAAACATATTTTTTAATTTTTCTTGTATTTCTTTTGAAAAACGACAAATTCTTTGCTCGTTTAATTCATCAAATATATTTTTTCCGACATTATTTATAAAGGGTTCAATAAATTGGGGAGTGTATTTTACAAGATAGTTATCATACGGAACATCGCTTTGAGAAATTGTTTGATGATATAAAAAAGGAACGCCCATTGCAACATCGCCTGTGTGATAATTAAAGCTTTTTAGCGGAGTTATGGATTTTCTGTCGCCGGAAATAATATAACTTATATCATAATGGTCTGTTGAAATTTCCATAGACGGCATACAGTAGTCTGATGAACGGGTGTTTCTTTGAACGGTAATTTGTTGCCCTTTGGGGATAGGCATTGGCATAATATCACTCTCCTTTTTCTTCAGTATATCATAAAATATAAGATTTATCAATTAATTTGGTTTAAATACAGAGGAATACTTGTATTATATGATATAAAATTCTATATGTTGTTAGTAATTAAAAATATTTAAAAATTGACAGAATAAATAAGTTTATAAGAAATTGAAATTAAAAATGTGTTGGTCAATTTTGTCAATTATTTTTGATTTGATTTCTTAAAATAAATTAAAGTTAAATAATTTTATATCTGTTTGTATCGGGGCTTACGGATATACAATTTTAACTTGTTCTTACAGAATTGTTTTTTTGAAAATATTTTTAATAAAAAATTATAAAATGGGGGAAACTTGATATGAAAAAATTTTTATCAATGATTTCAATTTTAGGAATTTACAGTATGTTGTCGCTTTGTCCTGTTATGGCAGAAAGTTCATCGGATTTGACAGCACAAAAAAGCACCATACAAATCAACCTTAACGAATCTGACAATCAATATGATGTTGTATGGAACGACAAACACGATAGATTGTTGATTGGTTCCGATTTTATAACTAAATATTTTGGTGCAGATGTTAAAATTGAAAATAACAGCATCGATATTTCGAAAAACGGTCATATATTACATTTTGAGGTTGGCAATGAATTTTACCTTATGGACAATTTGGGTGGAAGAAAAGTTGGGGCACTTGCAAAAATCGATAACGGAAAAGCATATTTGCCAATTCGCTATATATGTGAGGCTTTTGGTGCTTCAATTGATTTTGATATGTCGGGGCAAAATGTTACAATTACAACAAATGCAATTTCTATGAATGAAGATGTTAAAAAATATTTTGAAAATGTTCAAGTTTTTGACCAATCAACAATTCGTATAAGCGGTGAAAAAACAGTTTATTTTGACCCTCGAAGAGTTTTGGGCGAGCCTCACGATGCAGATTATATTTTTATAACACATACTCACAATGACCATTATGAAATTGACAGTATTAAACGAGTTATGAAACCTTCAACAATTATTTATATTACTGAAGACGGAGTTGAACAAGCTAAAAAAGACGGACTTGAAAACGTTGTTGGTGTTCAGCCTAATAAAGAATATTCAGAGGGTGAAATAAAATTCAGCACAGTTTCGGCATACAATACTGCGGCAGAACGTAAAAATCATCAAAAAAATTCTAATTGGGTTGGATATATCGTTGATATTAACGGATATAAATATTATTCTTCCGGCGACTCTGACTTTACCGAAGAAATGAAAAATTTATCTAAAGATATAGACGTTGCTTTTCTTCCGATAGACGGAAAATACAATATGGGTTCGGAAGAAGCGGCAAATGCGGCAAATGCAATTATGCCGAAAGTTGCTGTTCCATATCATTATAACAACTTTGTTCCTGAAAACAGAGCAGAAGATTTTGTTAATCTTTTAGATGAAAATATTTTGGGGGCTATTGTAACATTTAAAATGCAATAGTAAATGTGTTCGGTTTTAATTATTAAAAGATATTATAAATTATTTTTTGCTTAGTTGTGTCGTCTATGTTGTTGGCATAACTACTGTAACCAAGCTATATATAATTAACAAGTATGTTATAATAACATTAATTAACATTTCCAATAAATTAAATTCCTTATTAGGGGTGTGTGAAAAATGCTGATTTTTTTACACACCTCTATTTGCGTATACGTATGTAATATTTGAACTTAAAAATTGAAAAAAGATGTACGTATATTTATTTGACATTTTTAAAAGATATATGTATAATATAATTAGTTATTATATTTAGTAAGGAGTGTATTCACGTTATGGGAACTCCCAAATATGCTATTGTTCAGGAATGGATTAAAAGTGAAATTAATAAAGGAACATATAAAAACGGCGAAAAAATGCTGTCTGAAAATGAATTAATGGAAAAATTTAATTTTAGCCGTCAAACTATTAGGCTTGCAATAAGCAATCTTGAAAATCAGGGATATCTTGAAAAAATCAAGGGCAGTGGTACGTATGTTAGAATTAAAGGAAACAATTCATCAAAAGAAACAAGAAACATTGGAGTTATAATAACATATTTGGACGAATACATATTTCCGGAAATTATTAAAGGAATTGAAAATGTATTATCCGACAATAATTATAATATTACGCTTGGAATTACATACAACAAGGTTGAAAAAGAAACAACTATTTTAAACTCTCTTATAAATAAAAAAGTTGACGGAATTATTGTTGAGGGAACAAAATCTGCAATTCCAAACCCGAACAAAGAAATTTATGCACAGCTTAAAAAGAATATTCCTTGTGTTTTTATAAACGGAGAATATCCTGATTTGGATATCCCTTTATGTTCAATGAATGATGTTGAGGGCGGATATATGGCTGCAAATTATTTAATTGAAAAAGGGCATAAGAAAATCGGTGCTGTTTTCAAATCGGACGATATGCCAGGGCATAAAAGATATGAGGGTTTTATGAAAGCTATGCACAAACATAATATTCAAGTTAACGAAAAAAATATATTGTGGTATACAACGGAAGATTTGGAGTTTTTATTCAAGGGAGATGCAGATTCCATTTTGCTTAAACGTTTTGAGGGTTGTACAGGAATTGTTTGTTATAATGACCAAATGGCTCTTAATATTATACGATTTCTTGAAAGAAACAATATTAAACCTTTTGATGATGTTTCTGTTATTGGTTTTGATAATTCAACTTTATCGAAATTTCTTGATTTAACAAGCATTGACCATATGAAATATAATCTTGGTGCATTGGCAGCGGAATCGCTTATTAAGCAAATTAAAACAGGTGAAAAAACAGGTACAAAAATAAAGACGGAAATTATTGAAAGGTCTTCCGTTAAAGATATTCGAAATTAAAATTATTATTTTTAATTAAGGAGCGATTAATTATGAGCAAATATACAATTGGTGTTGATTTTGGCTCTTTGTCGGGAAGGGCTGTTTTGGTTAATGTTAAAACAGGCGAAGAGGTTGCCTCTTCAACTTTTGATTATCCTCATAAAGTTATGGACAAAGAACTTCCTGACGGAACACCTCTTGGAAACGACTGGGCTTTGCAAGACCCGCAAGATTATCTTGATGTTTTCAATTTTACAATTCATGATGTTTTGAAAAATGTTTCTGCCGATGATGTTATCGGAATTGGAATAGACTTTACAGCTTGTACAGTTTTACCTGTTAAAGCAGACGGAACGCCCCTTTGCTTCTTGGAAGAATATAAATCAAATCCTCATTCATATGTTAAACTTTGGAAACATCATTCGGCTCAAGATAAGGCAAATTTGCTTAATGAAATTGCTGAAAAAAGTGGAGAAAAATGGCTTGCGAGATATGGTAGAAAAATTTCTTCGGAATGGCTTTTTCCTAAAATATGGCAAATTGCCGAAGAAGCTCCTGAAATTTATGACGAAATGGATTATTTTGTTGAAGCCGCTGACTGGGTTGTTTGGCAACTTACAGGTGAATATGTCAGAAATAATTGCACTGCAGGATATAAAGCAATTTGGCACAAAAAAGACGGATATCCCTCAAATGAGTTTTTTAAAAAACTTTCTCCAAAGCTCGAAAATGTTGTTGAAACAAAGCTTAAAGGTAAAATTATGCCAATTGGCAAAAGGGCAGGCTTTATAACAGCCGAAGCTTCAAAACTTACAGGGCTTAACGTTGGAACTTCTGTTGCTATTGGAAATGTTGATGCTCACGTTACCGTTCCGGCTGTTAAAATAAGTACTCCCGGAAAATTTCTTGCAATTATGGGAACTTCAACTTGTCACATTCTTTTGGGCAAAGAAGAAAAAACAGTTCCGGGAATGTGCGGAGTTGTTGAAGACGGTGTTATTGAAGGATTTTACGGTTACGAAGCAGGGCAAAGCTGTGTTGGTGACCATTTTGCGTGGTTTGTTAAAAATTGCGTTCCTCCAAAATATTTTGAAGAAGCAAAAAAACAAAATATGGACATACATCAATATTTAACTGAAAAAATGAATGAGTTAAAAGTTGGTGAAAGCGGGCTTGTTGCTTTAGATTGGTGGAACGGAAACAGATCTGTTTTGGTTGATGTTGACCTTACGGGTCTTATTATTGGAATGACTTTGCAAACGAAGCCGGAAGAGATTTATCGTGCATTAATTGAAGCAACTGCTTTTGGAACAAGGAAAATTATTGAAACATTCAGAGAAAACGGTGTTCAAGTTGATGAATTTTATGCTGCCGGAGGCATTGCCGAAAAAAATGCTGTTGCTATGCAAATTTATTCGGATATTTTGAATTTACCGATTAAAATTTCCGGTTCAAGCCAAGGACCGGCTTTGGGATCTGCAATTTTTGCTTCTGTTGCGGCAGGCAGAGAAAACGGCGGATACGACAATGTTTCCGAAGCTTCTGAAGCTATGGGAAAACTTAAAAATATTATTTATAAACCTATAAAAGAGAATGTTGACGTTTATAACAAAATATATGATGAATACTGTCTTTTACACGATTATTTCGGAAAAGAGAACGATTTAATGAAACGAATGAAAAATATCAAAAACAGTGTAAAAAAATAGATTTACAAAATTTTTTCATAAAAGCGTTATTTTTGGAAAGTTGAGGGAAATAATTATGTTGGAAAATTTGAAAAAAGATGTTTGCGAGGCAAATTTACTTTTACCTAAATACAATTTAGTTGTTTTTACTTGGGGTAATGTTAGTGCTTTTGACAAAACCACAGGGTATGTTGTTATTAAGCCTTCAGGCGTTGAATATGATAAAATGACACCAAACGATATGGTTGTTGTTGACCTTGATGGGAACATTATTGAAGGCGACCTTAATCCGTCATCGGATACACCGACACATATCGAACTTTATAAGAAATTTAATAATATTGGTGGAATTGTTCATACACATTCTAATTGGGCAACGGTTTTTGCTCAAGCAGGAAGAGGAATTTTACCATATGGAACAACTCATGGTGATTATTTTTATGGTGAAATTCCTTGCACAAGAGATATGACAACAGATGAAATAAACAGTCAATATGAACTTAATACCGGTAAAGTTATTGTTGAAACTTTTGAAAAAAAAGGAATTATTCCAACAGAAATTCCCGCTGTTTTAGTTAAAAATCATGCACCTTTTACTTGGGGAAAAGATGCTTTTGATGCTGTTCATAATTCGGTTGTTCTTGAAAATTTGGCAATGATGGCATATAATACGGAAATGCTTACTTCGGGAAATGTTAAGCCAATGGGACAAGCATTGCTTGATAAACATTATTTGAGGAAACATGGTAAAAATGCTTATTATGGGCAAAAAAATATGTAGTTGTAATGAATAGGTTTTATAATAAATGTTGAGGTAATATAAAAAGGTTGTCTCAACATTTTTTTGTGTAAAAGTGAATGTGTTGCAAAAAAATTCCAGTTTGAAATAGAATCACTTAAGATTTATAAAAGAGTTCTAAAGTTTCGGCCAAATCTCAAAATATTAATTTTGGGCAGAAAAAGGTTTGTGTTTAGCTTTATGAGATATAACATCAAACTATTCGCAAAAGTATCCTTTTGCGAATAGTTTGATGTGTTCTACCCTATAGGCTTATTACAAGACTTTTCAAAAATTCAAATTATCATATATTCCACAGTATAGATTTGAAAATTGCAAAGATATTATTTCACTTCCATTTGATTTTTATTTAAAGGATAGTAATATTGCAATTGAAGCAGATGGTGAAGGTCATTACATGCCAATACCATATTCCTCATCATGGAGTGAATCTGAACTGATGAAAAATTTTGAAAAAATTCAATATCATGATAAAATTAAAACTGATTTTTGTAACAGTAATAATATACCACTTATTAGAATTCCTTATTGGGAACGAGATAATTTAGAAGTATTTTTAAAAAATAAATTTTACGAAAACGGAGTTACTATATAAACATACAATTATAATTATTATAAGGCGTTGCGAACCTTATTAAAATATTTGATGGGATATTGATCCAGATCAAGTCAAATCAGAAATAATGGACAATATCAATACTCTGGGTAAATTTATTGCCCAAACATACAGTAATGTATGGTGTTGCTATTACATAGTAAATAACTATATCGGTGGAATTCCTGAGAAGGAAAATACCGAGGAAAGACTGTAATATTATTTGATTTATATATGGAGAAAATTAAAGTATTCATATATAACTAATAATTATTCCATACCAATTTTATATCTACGGGAAACAGACATAAATCAAAATTTGAGCCTATGTTTGGAGTTCACTAAAAAGTATATGGAAAACAATAAAATCCTTAAAAATTATAATTCTTTTAATTGGGAACTACAAGAAGGTAAATTATTATTGGTTGATAGTATCATCGCTCCCTATCAAGATATACCAATTGATGAATATAGGCATTTAAATTAAAAATAAGAAAGTAGGATAATCCCATCCTTACAAAATAATATTACAGAATCCGTAGAGACTACAGTGGTTTATATTGTGATAAAAAGCATATTTGCCGAAGTTATCCACCCTACTCTTTTAAAAGACAAGAGGGTGTAATATATAGTCCGATCTCACACTATAATCTAATAATGAAATGTGAGAGTTAGCCAGAAATGACTAACCGCCATATTTAGATATGGTCAGTACCATTAATAATGGAAAAGTAACAGTATGAACAATTTTGCACTTAGTAATCAAGACATTGTTGAAGGCATGGAACGTTCTGCGGCAGCGTTAGCAGCGGTCGGGACAGATTATAAAGACGCTTTTGCAATTTTTACAGGTGCACAAGAAGTGCTGCAAAATGCTGAAAAAACAGGTACAGCAATTCGTTCAGTTGCAATGAGAATTAGAGGTTATGATGAAAATTCAGATGATGACTTTGCAGAAACAAGCGATGAGTTAAGAAATGTCACGGGTGATTTGATTAATTTAACTAAGACAGCTGAACATTCTCAAGGTGTATCAATTTTTAAAGAAGGATCTACAACTGAGTTTAAAAGTTTAGTAGATTACTTTGGAGAAATCAATGAAATATGGGATGAAATGTCTCAGAAACAGCAGAATGATTATCTTCAAAAAGCATTCGGGAAAAATCAGGCTCAAGCAGGTGCTGCCCTCATCACCAATTACCAAGCCGTACGTGATAGTATAGAAGTTATGGAAAACAGTTTAGGTTCTTCAGACAAAGAGATGGGAATCATTGAAGAATCTATCACATATAAATTAAACGCATTAACGGAAACTTGGACAGGATTAGCCCAAGATTTAGTAGATAGAGGTGCATTAGGCGGTCTTATTGATGGTTTAACAACAATATCAGAAATAATTACTTCAATTGTTGACAATCTTGGATTGTTCAAAACGGCTGCATTGGGATTAGGTGTATACTTATCATCTAAAAACACCGGTAAATACATATGAGTGTATAATGTTTCAAATCGTTTAATTGTTTGAATATGCCCTCTATGCCTAAGAATTTATATTCAAAGGTAGAGATGTATAGGTTTGTCAGCCTATAGGTGTTTTAAAATAAATCGTAATTGTGAGTTGCTATCTCACAGTGCTGGAAAAGTGAATATATAGTAATCACACGCTACAACGGAGCTGGAAACGGCAAACGTGATATGCACTTCGAAAGAATGTCAGTAATGACAAGAAAAGTTGTGATTAGTCGTATGGCGAAAGCCTAAACGAAGGTTTTGTGGGAAACTAAACCACCTATCAGCAGCGGAAATCCTACGTCTGATTGTTCAGATATGGACGTGTTCAGAGAGTATAAACGATTTTGAGTTATCATTAGATAGCTTGTAAGAGGTACTCCATACACAGTTGTCGGACTGTCTCGTGACAGAGTATAAAACCGTCAAAGAGTGTCGCTACTCTCCCCTATTACATAGCACATTGGTTAATAGGAAAACAGTAGAGTTTGTACGTACCGTAAGTTTGAAGAAACGTATAAAGGTGAAATATTTCAATATTTTTATAAAAATTAAATTATTTGACTTTTTGTTATATATTGTTGTATACTAATAAAAACATTAAGGAGAAAGTGTATGAAAAATATAACAAATAATCAAAACAATTTAAATAACAATTCAGTTAAAATAAAAACAGATGTTACAAAATATTTAGGAAGTTATAATCCTCCTAAAAAAGAGCCACAAAATAATAATAATAATAATAATAATAATAATGTATATCGCTTAATATTAAACGGTTTACCAAA
>CAZHGC010000026.1:0-26810 GCA_964531385.1 uncultured Lachnospiraceae bacterium
GATATAGGGCAACAATGTTTTTCTTAAATTCTTCATCGTATTGTTGAGACATAATGGTAACTCCTTTTATGTGTTTATTTTATTATAATATATGATTCGTTTTTTTGTCTACTTTTTTAATATAGCACCATTGCAATAAATTTGGGATTATAATAAACAAAAATGACTGGAATTGTAATAAATTACCGAATAAATTTATTACGGATATGGGGTCGGAATACAAATCAGAAAATTTTGAACAATTAACAGATTTGGGAGTGAATATAACGAATTTGCCACCGTATAGACCAGACCTTAAATCTGTTGTAGAAAAGTTTTTTGATATTATACAAAATTATTATAAGCCATATTTAAAAGGTAAAGGCGTAGTTGAAAAAGATTATCTTGAAAGAGGTATAAAAGATTATAGAAAAGACGCAACTTTGACATTATTTGACTTTGAAAAAATTATACTTCATTGCATTTTGTTTTATAATTCAAAAAGAATTTTAAAAAAATTCCCTTATACAGAAGATATGCTTAAAGAAAATGTTGAACCGTATTCAAATAAAATATGGGAATGGAACTTGAAACAATCGAAAACAAATTTAATAGAAGTCAAAAAAGAATTGCTTATAAAAACATTGCTTCCGAGAACAAAAGGCAAATTTACTCGATATGGTTTGGAAGTAAACAAAATGTATTATTTTAATGATAATTTTGCGGAAGAATATTTAGATAAAAAAGTTGCAGTTGTTGCATACAATCCGGATAATGTTAATAATATATGGCTTATAGAAAATGGTGAATATATCAATTTCAAATTGATAGAAAGCAGATTTAACAACAAAAGTATAGTTGACGTTGAAAAAATGAAAAATAGTCAAAAATTAATGGTAAAAAATTACACGCATAATGTACTTCAATCTGAAATTGAACTTGCAAATAATATTTTAACAATAAGAGAACAGACAGATAAAACCAATAATTCCAGAGCAAATATTAAAAATATAAGGATTACAAGAAAAAAAGAAAAAGAAAGACTTCATAAAGATTTTTTGAAAGAGTGTGATTCTGATGACTGATAAAGCTAATAGTATTTTAAAATTTATGCCTGAAATATTAACAGGAAAATGTTTAAAAGAAAAATTACTGTATTTACCTAAATATGCTACAGATATTTGTTCTGAGAATAATGCTATAAGATTGATGGAATTGAACAACATATATAACTTATATCTGCCGTCTGATATGTCTTGTGAAATCTATAGTAAGCTATATCTTGCAATGATTAGAAGTTTACAGAAAAAAGAAAGTAAACTTGCAGTAATGCAAAGAAATGAAAATTATAAATGTATCAAACAAAATGAATACAGTGGAGTTATAGGAGGTTCTGATAGTTTTACAATTATAGGAATTTCAGGTATTGGAAAAAGTTCAGCTATTACAAGGTCGGTTAATATTATTACAGAAAACAGAATTATTGAAACAGACGAACCGTATATGAAAATTATTCCTTGTATGACTGTACAATGTCCTTTTGATTGTTCTGTAAAAGGGTTGCTTTTACAAGTTTTAAGACAAATTGATGAAGAATTACAGACCCATTATTATGAAATGGCTGTAAAATCAAGAGCTACTACAGATATGCTTATAGGCTCTGTCAGTCAATGTGCATTGAATCATATAGGACTTTTGATAGTTGATGAAATTCAAAATGTTGTAAATCACAGAAATGGTATACAATTAATAGGTATGCTGACGCAATTAATTAATAATAGTGGAATAGCCGTTTGTATGGTTGGAACTCCTGAATCTGAAATATTTTTTGAAAGAGTGGATTATCTTGCAAGAAGGACGTTGGGATTAAAATACGTCAATTGTAAATATGATGAATATTTTAAGAAATTTTGTAAAACAATTTTTGGTTATCAGTATGTAAAGAACAGAACGGAATTAACTGACGGAATTATTAATTGGCTTTATGAACATAGCTCTGGTATAATTTCAACAGTTGTTGCACTGATACATGATGCACAGGAAATTAGTATATTGAATGAAAAAGAAGTTTTAGACTTATCAACTTTAAATGAAGCTTATCAGCAAAGAATGGGAATGATACACGCACATATAAATTCTTCGTCAAAAAAATTTTCAAGAGTACAAAATAAAAGTTGTAATGTTAATGAAATGATTAATGTTTTAGATGATAAAACGAGTGATAATAAATATATGAGCATTTCTGAATTGGTTATAAAAGCAAAGAAAAATAACATTAATATAATAAAAATTTTTAGAGAATATTTTACAGTTGAAGAGGTGTGATATGATTGCATATTTCCCTAAGTTTTATGAAGATGAACTTGTATATAGTACGTTTTCACGTTTTTATGTGAATAATGGATATTTGTCTTATATTTATGTTGCGAAAGATTTGTTTGTTGACAAAAATGCAAGACCTGATTTTGAATTTGTAAATCAACTTAAT
The DNA here is from genome assembly GCA_964531385.1 of uncultured Lachnospiraceae bacterium. Classification (GTDB taxonomy): domain Bacteria; phylum Bacillota; class Clostridia; order Lachnospirales; family CAG-274; genus MGBC114079. Next base: position 2,468 of record CAZHGC010000026.1, read on the forward strand.
TCTGAAATAAAAGAACTTATTACAAAAAACAGTGATATGGAAACAATAATCTTAAAACATACAATGTTTCCTTATTATGGAAGATTTATGCCAAAAGAAAAAAGGCTAAAAGCTTTTGAAGCACTTGTGAATATGACGGGTAGTTATGCAAATTTAATTTCTATACCATTAAATAAAAGAGGGGAAAACAGATATTTAAGGTATTGTCCTGTTTGTGCAACAGAAGACAGAAATAATTATGGAGAGACTTATTGGCATAGAAACCACCAATTTGTAGGGGTTGATATATGCTTTAAACACAAATGTAAATTGATAAACAGCAATGTTTTAATCAGTGCTAAAGCAAGTCCTAATTTTATATCGGCAGAAAAGGAGGTTAATATAAATGCAGATATTATTATGTCTTCTGACAAAAGAGAAATAGAACTTACAGAATATATAACAAACGTATTCCAATCGAATATGGATATGAATAATGATATAAATGTGGGAAAATTTTTAAATTCAAAACTGGTAGGAACAAAATATTTATCTGTTAGAGGAAAACAAAGAAATATGTTTCTATTATATAAAGACTTTATAGCATTTTATGACAATTCAAGTTATGATATTATCAAATTACATCGGATACAGAAAATATTTAGCGGTTATAATAATAATATTTTTGAAATATGTCAGCTTGCTATGTTTTTAGGAATTCCGGCAAATGAATTTAAAAAAATAAAGCTTCCCGATAAGACGGCAGAACAATTATTTGAAGAAAAGGTTAAAGAGTTGCATAATTCAGGTGTTGGATATAATAAAATAGGTAGAATGTTGGGAGTATCTTCAACAACCGTCAGAACAGTTGTAGCAGAAAAAACAACTACTACAATAAGAAACAATAAAAAGGGCGGTAAGAAACCTAAAAATTGGAAATATATAGATAAAGAAACTTTACCTTTTGTAAAAAATGCTATTGAACAATTAAAAGGAACGGACGGAGAAAGACCAAAACGAGTGACAAATTTTGCTGTATCAAAATTGTTAGGAGTTCACAGTAAAATATTTGCTAATCTCCCGAAATGTTTAGAAGAAATAAGAAATAACGAAGACAGACAAGAGGTATATTGGGCAAAAGAAGTTATTTGGGCTGTAAAAAAAATATTGGAAGAAGGTGAAACGCTTAATTGGAAACATATACGAGATTTAACTAATATGCGAAAATCTAATTTTGAAAAAAGTTTAAAGTTTATTGATGAAATCGGAGATAAGGAAATTGGAGAAATAATAAAAAATAAATTTAGTGATTTTTAGAAAAGTCGTAAAAAATAGGGTATACAAAAAATCTGTATACCCTAAATTATTTATGTTCAAAACATAATTACAATATTTATTATTTTTTAGAAGATAATTTAATTTTTTTATCAACAACATCATAGTCAATGTTAAAAAACTCTTCCAAATCTCTTAATCGTACATAATTTTCATCATTCTTAATAATAGAATTAACTTCTTTTTGTGTTCCATTAATAAGAATCGGCTGTTTGTTAGTTGCGACTCCGAAACTTGGAACTTTGGTCTTTTCGTTATAGCCAACATCAAATCCTGCTTGTTTAAAATCAACTAATGCAATATAATTTTTATTATCTTTGAGAATTCTGTTCACCGTATAATTTTTTCCATTAATATTTATTTGAGTTTCTGTTACCACGTCATCATCTCTTTTCTTTTTTTTTACATCAATTAGGTTGTTTTTAAAATTTTCCCAAGCTTTAACATCTTTAACAAATGGGGCAGGGCAGTTCTTGTGGGTTACATCATAATGCCTAACAACATTTTCAACAGGCACACTATATTTGCCCATAAGCATTTTAATAAGCTCAATAGCATTATTAATAGTTTTTTCTTTAAAATAAAAATTCCCTTTGCTGTCTTTCACAGAACACATTTCAACCCCAATACTGTTACTGTTTCTGCACTTTGAATGATAATAGGTATTAGCTCCACAATGCCAAGCTATATTTTTATCTTCAATGGATTGATAGACATTATTTTCATCAACAAAGTAATGTGCTGACGAACCTCTGTATTGCTTGAAATAGTTAGTGTTTCCAAGTGCAGTATCTCCGTTATTACCTGTATAATGCACAACAATATATTTAATGCGACTTATTGTGCCCACATTAAAGTTTTGTGTTGTCAGATTTTGTTTAATCTCCATTTCTATCACCTTTTATCCCCTATAAGATTTCTAAATGCCTCATACAAACCGGTGGAAGCAAGACCACTAATCATTCCACTTAACACACTAATTAAGCTTATGCCACTTGATATGATACTTAATATTGTGCCAATAATAAGCATTATAAGTGGAATATATTGATTAGGAATAAAACTAAGAGAAGTTTTAATCACATATCCTATACAAAGACATATTCCAACAGTAATAATATCAAAATATTGCATTAAAATTGTTAAATCCATAAATTTAATCCTCCTTATTGTTCAATTCTGCTGTTTCTTCGTGTAACTGTGTTGGTAGCTCCTTTAATCTTTCATAAAGCTCTGTTCCCACATCATTTCCGCCTAATGCGTGATATTGTTCATAAACCTTTGTGGCTACCTCCATTGCATAAATAGGGCAATATCCTCTTTCCGACCATTTATTGTATGTATCATAAATGGTTTGTCTTAATAATGATAATATTGCTTCTTTCATTGCTTTTTGTTCCATAACTCTTATTTTTATATCTTTTTTTAAACTCCTATAAACTGTTGTCATTATAGCAACAAGGACACCAAAAGCAAATTCAATCCAATAATTGATGATAAAATTAATCATATAACACCGCCTTTTTGTATAAAAATAAAGCCTTTTAACGTCTTGCTCAGGACGAAAAGAACAAAAATTTATATCATTTCCCTGTTAAAAACTCCAAATAAATCTCACCAAGTCTATATTGTTTCCCTTCTTTCCAAAATTTCCAACGTATCCAATCTTCAAGCCATATTGCGGTTGGCATTATTAAAAACCAAATAATTCCAAATTCTAAGCAAATTTGACCGTCAAGATTAAATTTCATATCTGAATAATTCCAAATATCAAGTCCCAATCTAATATTAAGAATATATCCTGAAATATATTCAATAATCATCGTTAATACAGTACCAATAATAGATTGTTTCCAAACTGTCATTTTGTAAAATTTCGGTATCTGATTAATAGAACCTACAAGTAATCCACATAATCCACCAATAAAAAGCATAACAATATTAGCATAGCCACCTTTAGGAATTCGATAAATTCCTTCAAGAGTAAAGTAACACATTCCTAAAACAAACCAAATTGTTAAAATTTTAAATACTTTTTTCATTATTTAAGTTTCTCCATAATTCCAATAAAAAAGTACCAAATATAATTTGGCACTTTCTTATTTTGTATTATTTTATAAAAATTTTATAGTTTAATTATACATAATTCCTTTTACTTCTCGAATAAACATATACATCATTTTTTCAATAGAGTCATTATCATCAATATTAACCATATATTTTTCAGCTAATTTCATACCATTTTTCTTATAGAAATCTATTGCTGAATCTAAAGGGTGTAAATATATAGCTTTTATGCCTAAAACTGTTTTAGAATAAGTATCTATTATTCCAATTATTAATTTAAAAATCATTGCTGCAACGGGCATAGACAAGTTATTGATAAATGTATCTTGATATTTTTCATTAACAGCAAACATTGAAATTTTTATAGCAGGAATATAAAAATTTGTTTCATAATCATTATCTTTATATTTGCATAATATAGAAGATGATAAGAGGGAGAAAAACGATACAATTTCTTTTTCACCGTCTGTTTCATTTGTAATAATATAAGTAACTCCATTCCCATTGCTCATATCCTCAAACGCATCATTATTTAAATATACACCTATACCTTTTTCGGGATATGTATTACCTGTTTTGAAACTTTTAAAATATTGTTTATGCGTATCATTTAAAATATCAACAGTTGGTGAAAAATTATATATTGTCTTATAATAATTCATTTTTTAGGCTGTTCCCAATTAAAAAAAGATTTTATAAAATCACATTTTTTTAATTCTTCATCAGAAATTTTATTTTCGTTTCCGATGCGTAAGAATTCTTCGATTTTATCAGACTTTATTATAGGCATTGTGGTTTTATTTTCCGTTAAGATAGCCATTTTAAACATCTCCTTTGTAGTTTTCCGCCGCTTCTTACACATTTATTATACCACCTTCTTATAAAATTGTCTATAAAATAAATTATATTCAAGAATATCTGTTTTATACAAACGGACAAATAAACTCTAAAAACTATTTAAGTTTCTCCATAATATTATTATAGCTTTTCAAAAATTCCCCTGTGAGTTCTTGTCCATAAGTAACTGCTTGAATTTCTTCAATGTCTCCCAAGCTCTTAACATAACTCATCAAATGGTTACAATATGTAGTTTGTTGAACTTTAAAAGCTGATGCAGCATTTGCAATAAGTGTAAAATCAGCAATAGAGAATATAGTACAAATTTCCCCGTCAGCGTGATAAGGCACACCGTCTTCCGCCTTAATCGCTCCCATACTAACTTGAGCAAACAAACTGTTCAGATTCATCTGGTCTTCAATTTTGAGGCTGAAATGCTTCGTTTCCCCATTTGTCAAAACAACATCAACCCCATTAAAAATTGTTTTCTGACAAGCTTCGGACAATTCAAGATTTTTTTCATTTATAATCGTTCCAATGTTTGGATTAATTAAATTTTCAGCGTCTTGCTCATCTGAAACTATGACATTATCAAAATCTTCAATATTACTAACATCTAATTCTTCAACAGTATAAGTTGCCCCTTGATGATATAATTTTTCTTTTTCTTTTTCAAGCAAGTCTGCATTGTGAACATAAATTTTACCTTGGCTTGAAAATGTCCTTGTATCGCTTTCTTTGTCGATAGAATATGTTATAATATACCTTATGAGCCTAATTGTATTTCCTTCAAGATAATACTTTTTTTCCATTTTAATTCCTCCTAAAATCATTTTATTGTTTGTAAAACATTATAATCAAATATTATTCTCTATAACACAATTCGTATTGTTTGACTGAGTTATTCCGTTATGAATAATATTATTAGTGCATATACATTTCTCCAAATTATTTAATATCAGTTTTTCTGTAACAGTGCCACTTGAACTGATAATATTGTTGCTCAACATAATATGATTGGAATTTTCAATATATACAGGACATTGCAAAGCACTGTAAAAATTATTATTGAGAATTCTTATTTCCGATGATTCATTGCCTATCTTTATTCGAGAATAACTTTGACAAAATATGTCGCAATTTGATATTGTCATTGTTGATATATTGGCATCTTCTTCAAGATAAATGAAATTACATTCGTTTACGGAATTACCGCTAATTTTATCAATAGTTGCATTAACCAATTCGTTTGTAACGGAAATAAAGTAAGATTTATATGCAGTATTATTCAAACTTGTCATATTAAAGGATAAATTTTTAATTGTAAAATTGTCTGCAACAGAACCGTCAACAGTGAATACTTTTAAACTTGTCATAGAAGTAGTATGAACAATAGAAAAGATTGTGCTGTTTCCCATACCTTCAATAAAAATATTTGGTTTAGCAATATTAATGCTACCTGTGATATTATAAGTTCCATTGAGTAAAATAATTTTTCCGCCATTGTCGGACAAACTGTTTATAGCACTTTTAATTGTGTTTTGGTCGTTTGTTCCTGAACAAATATAATCAGCACTAAATTTAATATTGGCAGGCAACGTATCAGAAGCAGCAATCACGACTGTAGCCGGTGCACCAATTGATAAAGTTCTGCGATCTGTACTAAAATTGTTTATATCTCCGTTACCGTATAAGTTATACGAAAAAACATTTCTTTCTTCTCCAACAAATAGGGCAGGTGCAATTCCGTCATAATCACTTTCTTTGGAAAGACTAAAGCCCCAATGTTGCTCATTTCCAAAGTCAATTTTTCCTCCAATGATATTATTATAGCCATTTAAAATTGATACAGTGTCTTCGGAATCATAATCTGTTCCCCAAACATTTCCTTGCTGAAAAAAGTTATCTGATGATTTACCGTTTAAAGTTTTTGCATTACCACTTGTATCAATTTTAATCCATTTTTTAATAAATGAATTATAAATATAAACATCTGATTTATATTTTGGAAAAGCAATGTAGGTATAAAATCCGTCTGTATCAGGTTCAACAACCAAAACAGAATATATAGTGTCTGTGGCGTTTGTATCTGTCTTAATTGTTCCTAATTTTGCAACAGGAACATTATTATATAAACCTGTTACATTTTTAATGTTTCCGTCTTCTGTTACATTAACAAAATCTTTTGCGTGCTTTCCGTCAACTGTATCGGCATTGCCATTGTTTGTTCCTGTTGAACTACCCGAAGTATAATCAGTAATATCTGCAAGTGTATGCGTATGTGAAGCTGTTGCAAAATCATCGGAAGTTTTATTATTTAATGTTTTAGCATTCCCTCCGTCATTAATCTTTTTCCAATCGCTCCAAGTGCTGTCGTGCTTATATCTAATATATGTCTCCCTTTGGTGAGAATATGGCAAAGTTGCAATCTGTGTAATACGATTGTCATGTTCTCCAAAAGTCAAAACATTGTACCACGTTGCCTTTGTTTCTGTATCGCCTAAAGGTGTATGAAATCCGCTTTGGCTTGTTCCCGCCACAAATTGAAACTTACAAAGAGTATTAGGTCTTAAATCATTAAAATCTTCCGGAGAACCACTGCTTGGCGTAAACGTTCCAACATCTTTCATCAATTCATCAATACCAAACCCTCCAACAGTTACAGCATTTACATTTGTAATGTTTTCTCCGTCACCAATAAACGCATTTGCCGAAACCGAACTTCCAAAATCGGCATCGCTTCCATAAACAGTACCGCCAAAATGAATTTCATTGTCATTCGGTACATTCAACTCACCATTTAAAACCAAATCCCCCGAAACCGTTCCGCCGTTTACTGATAAAAACTCGCTTGCGTGCTTTCCGTCAACAGTGTCCGCATTCCCTCCGTTTGCTTTCATCGTTGTCGGGAAATCAGTTATATCGCTCTTTTTATGTGTATGTCCTTTAATTTTGTCAAAATAAGCAATTTCAATATTTCTTATACAATCTATAATTTTATTTATATCATCAGCTGTAATATGTTTTCCTTGCAAAGATGATAAAATTTTTTCAATTTCGCTTTGTTCATCATCAGTTAAACCGTTGTCTTTTTGTAAAAGCGAATTATATCTCTTTATTTTCTTCCAATCTTCAGAAGATAAATCCGAAAAATATGACGTACTATCAGGATAATCTAAAGAAGTTGGAAAGTTTGATTTGCCCATAGTGTTAATCCTTTCTATTCTTTTTCAATTAAATCCAATTTAGTTTTATAACTTTTTAAAATTGTTTTAACTGTTTCAATATCACTTGTTAAATAAATTTCAGCAATTCCCTTTTCAACGCATTGTTGTAAGAGAAGTAAATTATCTTTTGAATAGTTATTCTCTGACATTAAACAATTTGCATATTCTTTTAATTCAACTGTTGCTTCATATTGTTTTGCATCAAGTATGTATAAAGGATAAAATCTCATTAACTCAATATTCATTGTTCCGTTTGAAGAATTACCGCTTATATTTTTTATAATATACTGATGTATTTCTCCGTCAATAAAGCTTTTATATTCAACTTTACAATTGACATCAAGCCAAGGAATGTCTAATGTTTCTATAGAAATTGTTTCTTGCCTTCTTGTTTTTTTCCAATTTTCCCATTTTGCTCGTTCAATAGCCAATTCATCAGAATATATATCTTCATAATCTTCTCCGCTAAGAACCTGTATTCTTTCGCCTATTTTTTCAACACAATATGGAGAATTCGGTTCAACAGAATAATAAATATTTTCACAATTATATTTAATTTTATTTTGCTCTTTTTCTTCATCGGACGGACTTTTTTCTGTTTCAATGCACATTGCATGAACTCTGAACTGACCTAAAAGATAAAGTTTCCCTTTATAATATTTTATACAATAAGCAATATCTTTTTTTAAAACGTTTGCATCTAAAATTTCTCCCGATGAAGTATATAAATACATTGGGTCAAGGGTTATATATTCAGATGTTTGTGTGCTTAAATTGTTGTATTTTCCTATAATGGTTAATTGTGGATTTTCGATATTATCAGAGTTGAATTTTATAGATAATATTGTATTATTCGATATTCTTTTTTCGTCAGTTAATATTAAATTATCAAAAGTGACAGTGTAACCTATTTCTGTTGTTTGACAATTTTCCGAATGATATGAAGATTCGATATTCATACCCCATATTTCTGTAATATTACGAACATTTGAAAAAGAATCTTTTGAAGATTCCGATATAACCATTGGATATAATTCATCGGCGGATAATACAACATCATCTTCATACAACATAGGTATTTGTTGAATTGTTAATGTTCCTTGCACATCAAAAAACATTTCCCAATTTGTATTCAACTCAACTAATTTTTTCAATATATCGTAAACAGTTGTTCCTGTTGAAAACTCTAAATCATAAGGAATTGTCGAATCTATATAACTGACCATATAGTTTTTGACATTTGCAATGTCGGTTATCGTTTCAATAACGGTTTTATACCAATCTGTTGGCTTTGAGATTGTATCTTCAACTGTTCGTTTTGTTGTATTAATGGTTAAAGTGTTTGTCAAATCTTCGTTTGTTAAAATTTTTATTTGTTCCCCGAAAATATTGTCAGAAAGTTTAATATAGCTATTAGAATATTTGCTGTCATAAAATGACCAATATGTTACTTCGCAAAAATCTTCTAAATAATGTATTTCAGATTCATTACCGCTTTCAATTTCTTTATAACAATATCTGATAAAAATTTGCCGAAAAGAAGTATTTTGCAAAAATCCAACGGAAACAGTCTTATTAAGATATTTTTTATCCAATGTGAATATAACATCGCCTGTAATGTTTTGAGTTTCTGTTTTATCATTGACTGATAATCTCAATTCCGTTTCATCGGTTAAAATATTATTATTTTTATCATAAATTAAAACATCTTGAAAACATAGCTCAATTTTTTGTAATTCATAATAATTGTAGGTTGGGGTGGGGGAGATTAGTGACATTTGAAAAGCTGTTCCAATAGAAGACAAAACCCTTGAAACTTTTGTTCCGTCAGTTGATATAGGCTTAACACTTCCTGTTTCTTCAACTGTTTCGGAAACTGTTTGTTCGCAAGGAATTAAAAAATCAAACGCTCCTAAAGTTTGCCCACTAAATGTATCATTTAATTTCCCCATTAAATCTATACAACTGATTTCAACTTGGTTGGTTGTTTCGTTGTATGTGTATGACGTATCATTAAATAAAAATGTTCCTAAATTATACCAAACAAACAGTTGAGTCTGATTGTTTTTTAATCCTTTCCAAATACGTATATATTTATCTGTCCAAATTTTTTTATCTTCTCCAATAAAAAATGATTTGTCTTGAACAAAAAAAGTTCCGTCATATGTTCTTCGAATATCTGAATCGGCATCAACAGAATAATTATCACTTATTAAAGCTTCTTCCAAGGTATCAATTGTTTTGAAATCTGAATTCAACAATTCTATTTTTATTCTTTCTTCGATACTTTGTTGGTAAAGAATTTCTTTATCTTCTTGTGTAGGTGTATACAATTTTATCACCTCATTTCAAAAATATTTATACCATTAATACTGATTGAAAGATAATCAATAATAGATACAGCTCCATTTTCGCTATAAGCTTTTTCAAAACCCTCAAGAAGTATTAATAACTTTACATCTCCGTAAACGTTAGACACAGAAGATTTTGAGGAACTATTTGAAGAGCTTTCTGATATTTCTGTTGATATTTCAACAATTTCATTGTAATTTGACATTGCTTCTTCATAATCTGATATACCTGTATACAAAATTGCACTGCAAATGGGCTTATTAATTCCGTCAGTAGAAGACGGCAAATCACAATTGCCTTTTATGCTTAAAGAAATTACATCATCTTTTTTTATGTAAAAATCCGAATCCAAAACAACAATTACATTTTCTGAAGTATCGTTAGTTAATTCTGAAGGAATGGTATTATTTTGTAATATTGAATTGACTTCAAAGGTGGAGTTGTTTAATGATTTCAGAACTTTCCAATTGGTTAAATAATTTCTGTCCGTATCTTCGCTCGATGATGAAATTGGCATTAATATTATAGAAGCAATGGCATTAACTTTGTGGTTGAGAATTGTAATGGGAACGGTTTTTGAATAATATGCTGAAGCGTTCACTGTAACAAAATATTCTCCATCTCGTAACTTGCTGAATGAAAATTGTCCACGTTCATTTGTTTGAGTTGTATTAATAACATTATTATTTGTATCGAAAAGTTTAATTGTAGCATTCGTTATAGGTTCTTTGTTCGAATTTAATACGCAAGCTGTATATATAACAGAACTATAATCAAATTCATTTGCAATTTCCAAAGCTTTTGTATACGGATTGTATGAAATAAAACCATTGTCATATAATGTGTAAACATCATTTACATTTCCTGTTTCGACCCAATTAAAGGTTGTAATAACTTTGTATTTGTGATTATCTTCTTCGTTTGTAACTTGGTCATAAACATTTATAAGCCAAATTCTTCCGTCATCTGATTTAAGAATTTTACTTTTTTTATCCAATAAAAAGTCGTTAAATTTATCTCTGTATTCCCAAGCATTTTCAAAATCCCAACCACAATCACCTTTTATCGGAGCAAACAACCCTTTAGCTGTGCCAATATAACTTTTATTTAATGAACCACGAAATACAACCGAGTATTCTCTGCCTAAAGGTTTTAAAACTGTATCTGCGATGTCTTTGTTTGCCGTAATTTCTGTTTCCATAATTGTTGAATATACACTGTTTGGTTCACAAATAAAAAGTCCTTGAAAGTTTAGTTTTCGATTGTTGTTATCTTCATAAGATGCGTAAATTGGAAGTCCTTCAACTCCGTTTTTCAAAATCGGAACTAATTTATATTCATATTCTTTATGATTTTGGACAAGATAATCAGTGAAACTGAAATTAAATTCATTAGTATCTATATTTGTATAAATTTGTTTTTCGAAAATCGGCAAAAACGCTTCAACGCTATTATATGGTCGTCTTTTGATAATTAAACTCTTAATTTCCTCAATCATATAATCAAAATTGCCTGCTGTTAGATTATGATTGTTGAAATTTGCATAAAAGACAATAAATTTGTGCCAACTTTGAGGAAATTCATAAGTTTCAATATTATCAACAGTTGTATCGTTATCATAAACTTCCAAATCAATATCATCGAAAGTTCCTTGTTTTAATTCAACATTTGTGATGTTTGAACATTGAGAAAAGGTTGGTTCGTTTGCAAACATTAAACCAAGCTCATTTAAAGAACTTTTTGTTTCTAAAATGTCTTCTGTTGCTCCTAAAAATAACAAAATTATCACCTGCCTCGTATTAATTTATAATTTTTGTTTGCATATCAAAAACTCCGTTTGTTCTTTTTATAATTACCAATAATTCAACATTGCACAGTTTTTGAGCGTTTCTATAATTTAACTCTAACGAATTTGTTCTTAAAACATTTGAGAAATCATTGTTTTTTGCGGTTAAAATAAGGAAACCCGTTCCGTCCTCAATATAATCCGAATTATCTAAAGAGTAGATTTTATTGCTTTGTGTACTTAAAGATATGCGATTTTTTGAAGTTGCATCATTTAAAATTAAAATGTCTGAATTAATAGGAAAGTTTGAAAATTTAAGAGATAACATAAAATTATTTCCTTTTCCAACTTCAAAAACAGATTTCTCAACAGATTGTAAGTCTACATCTTTTTGAAATTTAACCGAGCTTCCTTTTGGAATAATCACTTTTCCGTCTTCAAAAGAAATTTCTCCATAAGCCGTTCCTTCAATATGAATTAAATTTGATGAAAGATATATTGAAGTACTTTGATTTTGTAAAATTGCATTAAACGCAGTTTTTATATATTGTTTGTCGTTTTGTATGTCAATTTTTAATAATGGAGATTCAATGTTTACGCCAAATTTTGTTATTCCCAAAGCTTTCAGATAATAACTTTTACTTTCATTTTGTTTAACGTCTAAATCTGTGATATATGCTGTTAAATTATTTAAATCTGTCGCCCACGCTCTTTTTGTTTCGTATATACTAAGTTGATTTGCATCATCAGCATAAGGATAAACAACAACTTTATATTCGTTTAGTTCATCTTGATATGTTCCTGTTTTATCATATTGATAATCTAATTCAACAATAAAACTTGAACTTTTTATCGGTTGTTCAAAAATCTCGGTATTTTTAAAAGATAGAGTAGGGGTAGTGAAGCAATAAAAATATACAGGGTCAGAGCAGGTGTTGACAAGTTCGTTATGATTGTTTGCCATTGATATTGTTGCAAAATATTTTTCTCCGTTTTGCATTTTGTAAGATTTTGTTGTTACGCTTGATAAAGAATTTAATTTTGTTCCGTCTTGAAATTGAGTTATAATTGGCGTTTTTGCATTGCCAACTTCATATATTCGCAAAACATTTCCGTCAACTTCTTCTGCACCTTGATACGAAAATGTAAAATTATATCCATTGTTAATATCAAAAGGGTATATTGTGTTTAAAATAACTTTGCTCGTTAAAATCACCTCCGTTTTATGTTTTTGTGAATAATTATAATTTTGAGCAAAAAGAAAAGCACCCCCATTAGGTGCTAATCTTCGTAATGTCCTCTACAGGAATATATTATCAAGTTTTTGTTCATATCTATGTTGTATGTAAGTCTATGCTCGTCCGTAATTCTTCTACTGCACATCTTCCTATGCTTTAATGGTTCAGGTTTCCCAATTCCCTGAAGAAGTCCGTCACGATCAATACTCTTTATAAGGTCGTTGATTCGCTTGACTATTTTTTTATCTTCCCTTTGCCATTCAGTGTACTGTTGCCACGCTGTAGGTGTAAATACTATATTCATTTATTCGTAGCTCTCCAATTCATCTATAGTTTTTGTAATAAACCCACCAGCTTCAGCTTCAGCAATAGATTTATCTAACATAGCAAGATAATCAGCATTTCTTTTGGCTTTCATAAGATTATTGTACTCTGTTTCGGACATCATAACAACATTTTCATTTTTAGGTCTTGAAATAATCAATGTTTCTCCGCAAAAAACTTTATCACATAAACTTTTGAAATTATCCCTAACATCCATGCTCTTTACTGCTAACATATTTAACACCTCATTTCTGTACTAAAAATCGTATGGTTTTTCGTACTTTTATTATATGCTATTATTATTTCCCTGTCAACAAAATTTATACCAGGGATAATTTAACCTATAATACAAAGGTGAGCGGAATAAGTAAATACAATCTGTTAATTTTTCTTGACGACAAAAACATATGAGTTATAATAATATTGTACATATGATGGCATATATTATCGAATCCTTTCAATATGAGCCAGTTACTCACGAAATGATTCTACATCTTGTTTGTATTATCTACAAACTTCTTTTGGAGAGAAAAGATATTAGATTGTTTCTGATATTTTTTCTCTCTTTTATTTTTCAACTTCACATAAAATAAACATATTTTTATAATTATTATTAGGAATAAGAACATAAACTGTTGTATGTAATGATAAATTCTTTTTATTATATTTCAATTTATAAAAAACATTTTGTATTTGTATTTTATAATAATTATTTTCTAAGATTTCAACGACAGTTCCTTTAACAGTTTTGTCGAATTTCAAATTTTTAATTTTTTGGTCAACAATTATATCTATTGTGTTTAAAATTGTTTGTTTTAAATTTGTCATAGTTTTTCACCTTTTTTTGCTAAATAAAAAACAATAGCAAAATCAACTATTGTTTTTATGTTTTATGTTTTTTGTTTTATTTTTAGGCATAAAAAGAACACCTTAGTAGTTTATGGTGTTCTTCTTGTTGCTTATAAGTTCGACGTATTTATTGTTGGTAAAATAACTGGACACATATTAGGTTGAGATGTTAGTAGTGTAACTTGACTCCTTATAAAAGGAAACATAATAGCTATAGTGTTTTTATTGATGTTTTTAGAAATATCAATATCAATATCACCATCTTTGATTATTGACTCTCTTGTAATCTTCATTTCAGAAAAATAAAAGTTTGTCATTTGTAAAGATGATTTTATTTTATTTAAGTCCATTATTTTTGTATATAATCTTATTGTAAAAATGGCGATACCAAATAGAAAGCATCACAATATTAGAAATATAATATTTATTTTTCTAATTTATTATTTATGATATTTTTTTTATTTTTAAATGAAAAACTTAAACTGCCTATGTAATACATACTATTTAAATTGCAAACAAACAGACATAGCTATGCAATCTTGATTATCTATATTTCTAGGAATAGAATACGGAATAATATCAAATCCAAAGTTCTTATAAAAAGAAATAGCAGAATTTTTTGAACAAACGACAATATGCTTAATTCCTAAAATATCACTATTTAATTTATATGCTTTTGCAATGATATCTTTCATAAGAATTGTTCCAATACCTTTATGTTGATAATCTTTTGAAACAGCCAACTCCATTATTTCTAAGGCAGGTTCTCCTAATCTTTCATTATTCTCAGTCTGTCCTTTTATCAATGAAGAAGACCTGATTGTGTAAAATCCCAATATAATATCTTTTTGATTAACAGTATCAATTAATAAATGAGTTTTAGCGACACCTTCTTGATTGTCCATTAGGGCATTATATCTCAAATAATTTTGAAAATAATCAATTTTGTTATCTTCTTGAACAGTCCTAAAATTAAAAACCAAAGGGTACAAAGACGTGTCCATTATTTTAAAACATTTATTTGGCATTGTTATATTTTTCTGAAGTTTTCAAACAATCTTCTAAAAAAGATTTGGTTAATCGTACTTCATCTATTTTTTTTATTATTTTATCATATTCTTCTTTAGGAACAATAACTTCAAAAACAGTTGGTTTATTCAATAATGTTGTCATAGGCTTTGTCTCCAATCTATATGATTTTTTGTTACGTCTTAAATACCTCTTTGGTTTTAACATATATCTTCTCAGACGCATACCTATTCTCCTTATAAATTTAATAATAATGATTATTATAACATAACGAAAATAAAAAATACGTCTAAAAATATATGAATTTAATTTTTCTAGATATATAATATCACAAATTTTTTGGATTTTCAAGCATTTTGCTCATAGTTTTATAATTTTATACATATAAACATAGTGGAAAAGATGCTAAATATTGAATCTTTTCCACCTACAATTTTATCTTCTCATACTTCTTTGTCTTGCCAAATTTTCAATCCCTTTAAACAAATCTTCGGCATTATCGGTTTTATTTAACTCAACTTTTTGGATATTATAGTTATTGTTATGAACATTATTGTTTGTTATAGCATTTGGAGCATTTAAGAGCATATCTTTAACCAAATCTTTCATAGGATTAACGTTAATTAACGGTATACAATCAAGTTTAATGAATTCTGATGACACTGTGACATTTTTCTTTGGGCTTATGGCAGGAATATTACTCTTTTTTGGACTATTAATATAATCCACAAGGCTAACAAGTGTTTGAGTATCTTTTGCGGGGACAACTTCATCACCTTTTTCAAGATGAGTAATTCTTCCTTGTGAATTTTTACGAACAATAAATTCTTCGCCTTCTTCGTCAACCAAAGCAGTTTGAGAGTAGGGGATATATTTGCTTCCAGTTGCATAAGCATTAATCAAAGAGCCTGTAACTTTTTTCCAACCACCATTTGTAATTTGATATAAACTTTTACCAAGAACAACCAACTCTCCGTTAGACAACCCCAACTCGTTAATTAAACTTGAAGACATAGCAGACACACTTCCATGCACAACTTTAACGTCAGAACCGGGATAAGTTTGATGATTGTCTGCAAACCATTGTTTCGCAATCTCTTCGTCAGCGGAAAGTAATGTTGAATTATAGAAATAGGGCGTTCCGTCTGTAGAAGCATTGATATCTGAAGAAGTTGAACCGTTTTCTGTTGTGTTACCCGAAGAAGTTGAAGAGCCATTCGAATTACCGGCAGAATTATTAGCACTGTTATTTTGCATAGTATCGGCTAACTTTTCTGCATTATCGGCAACGTCTTGTAGGGCAGAAGTGGTTTTTGCAAGATTGGCATTCAAATTTTTATTCTGCTTGATATTGGAAGATTGAGTTGACGTGTTGCTTTTTATTGTGTCAATATTTTCTTGTGTTATTGCAATATTTTCTTGTGTTGTTGCAATATTTTCGTCAACATTTTTTTCAAATTTAGCAGTGTTTTCTTCAATCGCATCAATATATTTTTCGTCAATATTTGAATTTTCACTTAAATTGTCTTGTAACAAATCATAAATATTATTTCCATTATCATCAACCCAAATCCATTTTTCTTTGTCAAAATGAGCGTTAAAACTTAAAGTATCTGCCCATTTTTGGTTTCCTTCATGAAGCTGTTTTCTTGTTTTTTCGTTGTCTTCGCTTTCCGCCCATTGCTGACTATTGTTTTTCATCTGTTGAATGGTAATCAAATCATCATTATTATATTGAATAGCCTTTGCGGCTTCTGAAGACGTATCTTTCAAATCGGCTGTGAAATTTGAAAGCATTTCTCTTGCGTTTTTCATTGTGTCTTTAACAACGCCGAATTTTTCTTCAAGATGTGCAACAAAAGTATCAACATCTTCAACCATACCTTTTGTAAACAATTCTTCCCAAACAGCTTTTTCGTTTTCCAAAGCTTCAATTCTTGCATCGGAGTTCTTCTGGATTTCATCTTTTTGTTTGTTTAAATCAGCAATTTGTTTTGCAATGCCATTTGTTTCTTCATCGCCGATTCTTCGCAAAATATCAGCATATTCGTTACCAAATTTAGTTGCGATTCCTGTGTTTTGAGCAAGAACTTGAGAAACATAATTAATTCCGATAACTGTTTTTGCGGCAGCATCGTTTGTTTCGTTTTCATAGATTTCCAAAGCATCAGCCCAAAAATCAAGATAATTGTTCCAAGCTTCAATCTGGTCATCAAGGGCTTGCAAAGCTTCTTCTTTTTGTTCTTCAATGGACTTTTTAGCTTGCTCAAATTGGTCATCAATTAACCATTGTTGCAAATCTTGTTGAGCATTGGATAACTCATTTGGATTTGCTTCATATTGCCAGCCTGTATCTTCGTGATAAACCATAGAAGTTTTTTGACTTGCTTCGGCAAGAGCTTTTTGTTTTTCCGCAAGTTCAATAGCACGTTGATTTTCTTCATTAATTTTATCAAGAGCTTCAAGTTTTTCGTCCCAATATTCTTCTTCTTTTTCTTTTTGCTCGTCAAGAAGTTCCAATTGGTCATTAACAACTTTTTGAACTGCACTATAGGCTTTATCATACAAATTTTTAAGCTTTTCGAGTTCATCATTCTCTTCTTCAAGTGCCTCAATTTGGTCATCAAGAGCTTTCGTTTGCTTATCTGTTGCCCTTGTAATGTCGTCAATCTGGTCATCAAGTTTAGCAATCTCAATATCTCTTAATGTTTCATATATTGCCTTTAAAGAATTAACTTCATCTTGTTCCGAATCGTGCAATTCTCGAAGCCTGTCCTCATATTCTTCGGCAACAATAGCATTGTTTTTATATGTGGCTGTAAGTTTTTCTCTTTCTTTTACAATATCACTAATTTTTTGCTGATGAACACCAAGTTTTTGATTTAAAAGGTTTACACGTTCGTCATATTCTTTTTCTCCCGACATATCAAGTTTGAAATCAAGATTATTTAAAAGGTCATCTCGTTTTTCAATTAATCTGTCGAAAGTTTCGTTGCTAATTTCAAAAATACTTTTAAAGCTTTCTCTGTATTTTTTCTGTGTTTCTTGAATTGCTTCAGAATTTTCTGCAAGACCTTTTTCCCTATAAGCTTCGGCTTCGGCATGAGCTAAAGCCATTTGTTCTTTTGCTGAGTTAATTTGTCCCGTTAAATTACCGCTATCTTCAAATAAAGAAATTTGAAAATCAATTTTATCAATATCTTTTTCAAACAACTCTTTAATTTGGTCAATGTTATTGATTAAAACATCTCTATATTGCTCGGAGAAACTTCCTTCACCGTTTTTATTTCCAACAAGTCCGTCAACCTTTTCAAGTGTTGCAAGCAATGATTCATACTTTTTCTTCTTCATTTCGGCGACTTTAACTTCGGCATCTGAAACTTTAGATTTATCATCACTTTTTTGAGCATTTTCCAATGCTATAACTTTATTTTTTTGGTCAAGGATTTCTTTTTCGAGTTTTAGTTTTATTTTTTCTTTGTCTTCTTCAGTGAGTTCACTAAAACTTTTGCCTTTAAACTCAGGAACAACTTCGTAAATTTGAGGTAAAATTTGGTCTTGTGTCAGCTTTCGAATATCTGCTGAAGAACTTGCTAAATATTTATTGAATTCATCTCGTTTTGAAGATAATGATTTTTCAAGTGATTTTGCTAAATCTGTATCGCCGATTTTATAAGCGTATTCAATTTGTTTATTGAGGTCTTCAATCGTTTCTTTATATTTTTCCGCACCCTTTTCATAATCGCTAATTTTGGCATCAAACGGATTATGGTATTCGTCATCTGTTTCAAATTCTTTTGGAGAAGATGAACTTCCTTTTCCTCCTGAACCTTTATTTGAGCCTGATTTTGAATCCGCTCCTGTATTGCCGTTGAAGTTAGGGGTTGAACCTAAAAATAGATCTTGGAATTTTTGATATTCTTTTTCATATAAAGATTTAAGGTAATCATCTGCAACATGAGAGTTTATTCCTACTTTGTTCTGTACAGCATCTAATGCCGACAAAGCAGAATACACCTTATTATCTTGTAGATTTAAAGCTGTAGCTATAGCGGCTCCTGCTTCTCCTGCTGTTAATGCTAAATTTCGCAAATTCTCGATTTTTTGAGTAACATCTAAACTTGTATTGTTAAAACGTTCATTGGCAGCAACCAATTGTAACATTTTGAGCTTTGCACCTTCAGAAGCAGTTTGTTTATTCAAGAAAGCGTCAACAGTTTCTTCGGATACAGAGTTCACTTCTTTGCCTGTATTCTTTTCTGTTTCTTCTACTTCTTCAAGAAACTGTGTAGCCATAGCATTTCCTTGCTTTGCAATACTAAGTCTATCATTAACAACAGCTTCAGCATTTGTAACTCCTAAAGATTCTAAGGAAGAAATCATTAAATTTTTGGTTTCTTCGTTCAAGTTGTTCATGCAATTTGAGGAATTTAATATACTTGTAGCCATTGAATTGAATGCTTCTTGAACTTGTGCGGAAGTTGAGGAAGAATTAGTCAGCGTTTTAACAAAATTTTCATACACTTCAGTAACTTCCGGATCAATTTCAACACCTTCGCCAAAAATTTCTTGAATTTCTTTTTTCAAACCCTCAAGCATTGATGGGTCAACTTCTGCCAATGAAAATTTAATTTGTCCGTCTTCAACTTGGAAAATCTCTGCGTAGGCTGATTTGAGGTTATCAAATGCGGGCTGGAGTTTTTCGCTTAAGTGTTTAACGGTGGAAGAGATGGAGGTGGTATCTATATCTGTTTCGCTTGCTTTGTTTTTAAGCTCTTCTAATTGTTCTTTTAATTCTTCAAGAGAATATCCTTCAATTTGTGGATTAAGTGTAAGCAATAATTCCAAATCATCTTTTGATAATGTCTGAAGCCATTTGTCAACTTCATCTTCGATTGGAATCGGGTTTTCTTTTTTGATTGATACAAAAGGTGTCGTAGGAATGTTCTTATTAGCATATATAACTCCCCGAGCGGGTATTTGTTTTGCTGGATACTTTTTTTCTATTATTTCTGTACCTTGGACTTTTTTCTTGACTTGCTCCAACAAATTATTGTCATCGTTTATACCAAATTTTAACTTGAGATTTAATTTCATTTCATCTTGCAATTTTGGATTTTTCTCAATTGTCTCTACAAGATCATCAATTATATCTCCAATCTGTTTTACATATTCACTATATGGAATATCTTTGGTATCAAAAGTAAACAATTTTTTCAATAATGCCTGTTTATTTACATCAGACGTTGATTCCATTACATTTGTAATGAACTCTCTTATGAGATTTTCGGATATTTCACCACTTTTTTTGTCAATAAATTTTGTTTGTATAAATTCATCAGATATAAAAGAATCAACAAGATTTTGAATATAATCTTGTTGGCTCGAATCAAATTCCCAAAACTTATCGTCACTGTATAATATTGCTGTAATGCCTTGTTTTACATCTTGTAAATCTTGTTTTAGGACATCCTGATATTTTTGGTTACGTGCTATCAGTTGCTTGTGCAATTCATTGAATTGAGCATCAGTCATTTCTTCAATTTCTTCAACTTCATATCCCAACATATAGTCTTGAAGAATATCAGTCGTTTTAAATGGAGTTCCATCTAAAATTATACCTGGAATAGACGACATCTCTTCATACCATTCAACAAGTTCCTTTTTCGATTTGGACAGTATTTGTTTATCATATGTAACAATTTCTCTGGCAGACAGAACATCGTCTAAACCATTTCCACCAAAGAATGATTTTATGACACCTCTTATTTGTGAAGCCGAACGCAAAATTCCATCATTAACACTTTGCAAAAACATACTCTGGTTTTTATAATTCTCTAAAACATCGCTAAATTTATTGCCGTCTTCATCACCGTTCACAAGAAATTTTCGAACTTGGTTTTGACGATATCTATTGTATTCTTCGTTTAAGTCAGATAATTGACCCTTTTCAAAACTGATAGCTTCACCTTGTGCATTGTGTTGCAAAGCCAAATCAGGCATAATTTCAGATATTTGAGAGATTGTATCTTTATATTCCTCATATTCTTTATTGGACAAAGAAATATTAAAACCTGCTGAATTTACACCCTTTGATAAAGTTTTATATCTTTCGTTTAATTTAGATAATGATTTTGAATTCTTGGCGAATTCTGCATTCGATGAACTTAAAGCTTGTGAAAAATTATTTGCTTTTTCGGCTGTAATTTCAGCTGCATTTACAAAATCAGATAGAAGAGATATTGTGCTTTCTAATACAAATGCTATTCCCCAAGTCGCCAACATACCCATTGCCATTTTAAGTCCGTTAATTGCAAATCGACCTGCTTTAGCTTTTAAAGTCATATTACCCAAAGAATTATTATATTGAATGACTTCTTCACGAGCATCTTGAGTGGCTTTTTTTAAATCATCAACATTAGCTTCAAGCACATTGTGAGTTCTTGCATAATCTTGAAGATATTTTCGACCACCTTTAAAATATTTATTATAAGTATCCCAAGAACCTTGTGTCTTATTAATTTCTTTTTGAATATTCTGTAAATTTTTTAATTCATATCTTGCATCGTCTGTTGTGAGTTTAGGAATATAAGTATCTATATTATTTTTTGTAATAATTTGACCCAAGTCATTCCTACGCCATTGATCTTCTGAAACACGAGGGGCAGGTAATGCAGTTTTAAATGCATTAGAAAATTTCTTAAGTTTTCCCTCTGTCTCTTTAAAAGATTTTGATATTTGTGAACCCCATTCAGCAAAACTTCTTTTACTAAAACCTATTTTGTTTAAAATACCATCTAAATCGTTTTCATATGTTTTGAATATCGTACTATATTTTATTTATATAAATAACTGCAAATTATATTTGTGGGAATACAATTTGTATAAAATTCTGAAAGGTTGTTTGAAACGAGGGTATTGACTAAACATATACAATACATTATAATATATAGTATACTTAAAATTAAGTATACAAAACAAAAAAATAAAAAGGAGTGTTTATTATGGAAAATAATCAAACAACAGCAACTAATAATAGTACTGCAAATGTGCCAACTTATAGAAGTTCATCATTGGCAACGTTTCTTCTTGTTATTGGGATTTTAGTGCTTGTATCAGGAACTGCTGGGGCATTTATGTTAGGAGAAACTGTTGGGCGTCATTTCGAATTCGGAATGTTTCTTTTAATAGAAATTCCGTCTGTTACTTTCGGTTGTCTTATTTTAGGGTTATCAAATGTTATACAATCAATTAACTATGGCAACTTTAAATTGGATTATATCCATTATCACCAAACAAAATTACAAAATGAATTAAAAGAATTAAAAGAAACCTACAAAAAAGACAACACTGTAATTCAAGAAGAAACTGATGATAACAACAAGAATGATTAATTATAATTGTGGACAGGCATTGTATTAGATGATGACGCTAATACAATGTCACTATGCCCAAAATGTAATGGAACAGCTATTACAACAGGTGCAAGAGGAATAAACTGGTTTTGGGGAACTATTGGTTCAGGTAAAACAGTTAATCGTTGTGGTAACTGTGGTTATACGTGGAAACCTTAACAAATTCCATTAACATGATTTAAACACTGCACAACTTGATTATCAACATGACAAGTTTTATGTCCTGAGAAATAATCATCCAATGTTTCATATTCTAAGTCTTCACGCTGTTGCTTGAATTCACTGGTTAATATATCAAGAATTCTTTCTGCTTCAGCATATGTACATTGGTTGTTTCTGAGTAGTTGAGAAATTTCAACAGTAAGATATAATACTTTATCTGGCATTTTATCACATCCTTTCGATTGGAGGTATTTTATGAAATTGAATCCTGATTGTATAAGAATCATACTTAAATATTGTGTTGAAAACATTGATTATCAAGAGTTGGACTTAAAAAGAAATTCGAAGACGGTAATGATACCACTGTTAAAGATTTTATCCGTTACAATGAATGTGTTGAATTAGACTTTGATATGAAAATTGACAAAGATAGCATTGAATTACATTAGAAATGTTTGTCTTTGAGTAGTTCAAGTAAACGGATTTTTAAATCATATTCATCCCAATCTAACTCGGAATACATTTTTAGTGCTTCACTAATAATAAATTCATCCGACTCTGCTTTTTCAGCTCTTATAAATCTAGCAAGTAAAGTCTGATATGTTGGATTGTTATCAATATCTGGGAATACCTCATTATTAGATAAGGTTTCTGACATAATTGTTTTCACCTCACTTTCAGAAAAGAAATTTTATAATATTAAAATTGATGATAAAGGGTATGTAAATTATTCAGGATATTTGTTTGAAAGATTGAGCTATTTTGTAGAATAGAGAAGAATAAAGGGGTACATTATGCTAACAAAAGAACAGGAAGAAATATTGTAACACATTTTATCATTGTCTCGTTCTCCACAAAATTCTGTTTCCATTGGAACTCTAATGAAAACTTATCCAAGTGGAGTGGAAGAGAAGAACTTAATCAGAACCCTATAATGTGAAAGGGGATAGTGACTATGAATTTTATGCCACCAGAAATAGAAAGACAATTACAACAAAATTATAATAACCGCCAAATAGAAATAAATGCTTCAAAGATACAATTTGATAGTAGAGCAGAACAAGTTGCTTATTATCTGTATGAAAAAATTAGAGATTATCAAAATAATCTTCCTGATACAGAAGATGTGGCAATGTCTATTGTTCAATTCAATCAGTCAATCACAATTCTTGTCAAAGAAATCGGTTACATTGGCTACAACTTGGTTTGTTTCCACGGAGAGGACACATCTGGCAAGCCGTTGGAACTGATACAGCATGTGCAACAATTAAATTTTCTTTTAATGGTTGTTCCGAAACCTGAGCCAGAAGTTCCGAAGCGGAAGATAGGTTTTGTAGGTCGGGTTGAGGAATAAGTTTTGTTAAGTCAATTTGGAGATGATTCTTTTTTGTGTTAGAATGTATTTGTTTAACGATTTCATGTGGATTTGGTGCATTTTTTGTATTACATATATGAATGATTTTTATCACCTCACTTTTAATTTAACATAATACAATATTAGAAGACTTGTTAAATGGCAAGTCTTTTATTTGCAATGCGAAAGAGACTAGATTGCTCTAGTCTCTTATTAGTTACTAAAAACTTATATGCAGTTCGTATACACATTTCTGTGCAACTTGATTTACAATTCATATTATATGTTATATGTTGTCAAGACAAATTTGTTAATTCTTTTATCTTGTTTTTTTATGAAAATTGCAATAGCAAATAGGACACATCATAGCATCAAAATATAATATTTAA
>CAZHGC010000027.1:0-26235 GCA_964531385.1 uncultured Lachnospiraceae bacterium
TCGAGGGCTTGTCCAGGATATATGATTGATATATATAAGGTTTGTGAGTTAGTTTGCTATTTAGTTTTTGAATAAGGTTTAGGTATGAGAAACAGAAAAGAGAAAGCAAGAGATTGTTTGTTGTTTTCTGTTTCTTATGAAGCAGAGAGATAATCCTCGATAGCTCAGCGGTAGAGCATTCGGCTGTTAACCGAAGGGTCGTAGGTTCGAATCCTACTCGGGGAGCTTTTTTATATTTTTATATTTATAGGGGTGTGGTCAAATGGTATGACAGAGGTCTCCAAAACCTTTAGCGAGGGTTCGATTCCTTCCACCCCTGTTTTTTTTATTTTGGCGAGCTTGTTGATATTGACGAGCTCGTTTTTGCGGTAAGGAAATTTAAGAGGAGGATTAATCAATATGGGGAAAAATATGGTAATTAATACAAAGGTACTCTTAACAACTTTAAATATAAGGCTTTTATAATTGGTGCCGGCAGTGAAGCTATATATACTATAAAAAAAGCTCACGAACACGATATTTATGTTATTGCTATTGACGGAAATCTTGATGCAGAGGGATTTAAATATGCGGATAAAGTTATAAATATTGATATATCAGATGTTTGTGCGGTTTGCAAGGTTGTTGAAGAAGAAAAACCTGATTTTATTTTAACTGTTCCTATTGGACGATATATTTCTACTATTGGTTATATTAATTCTAAACATAATTTTAAAGGGGTTGGCTTTGAAGCTACGAAGTTTAGCTCTGATAAACATTTATTTCATCAAAAATTAAATCAAAACGGATTTAGAAAAATTGAAGAGTATCTTATAAACAAAAATTCCGATTTTAAAAATATTTCTATTCCTTATCCTGCAATAATGAAACCACGTTTTGGTTCGGGCAGTAGGGATATTTATTATATTACAAATGATGATGAGCTTAAAAAAGCCTATGAAACGGCTGTTAGTTCAGATGAAGATTTTGTACTTGAAGAGGTTTTTAAAGGTACAGAATATGGGGTTGATTTGGTAATTATAAACGGTGAATGTTATTTGATTTTGGCAAGAGAAAAAGTTATTACACCATTACCTCAAAGGCAAGAAGTTGCATATTTTGCAGTTAGTCGAAAATATGACAACGAATTATTAAACAATATTAAATATGTTTTGGAAAAAACGGCAAAAGTGCTTGGTTATGATAATTGCTTTGTGAATGCTGATGTAATTGTGAGTTATGACCAAAAAAATGTTTCAGTTATTGAAATATCTCCGAGACCGGCGGGGTATAATCTTCATAATATTTGTATTCCTGTTTCTTCGGGAGTTGATTATATTTCAGAATACATAAAATTTTTAATTGGAGAGAAATTTAATTTTGAGCCGAAAGAAATAAAACAAACGGAAATTCGTTATTTTGATTTTGAGGATAAAGTTATTTCTAAAGTGCCGACTTTTGAGCAATTGAAAAATAATTCCGATTTGAACATTTTATATTGGAATTGTAACATTAAAAAGGGAGATTATATGAACAAAGTTACAGACGGGCATTCTGTTATGAACAGGGGATTTTTCATTGTTGAGGGAAAAGATAGAGACGATTTAATCAGACAAAGTGAATTTATTTTTAGTCAATTTGAATAATTAAATTTTATTCAAAAAAATGTTGGGGTAACATTAAAAAATGTTATCTCAACATTTTTTTTGGAAAAAGCATGGCGGTTATTGAAATTATTATGATATAAAAAGTTTAATTTTTTGGGGGTGCAACATTTTGATAAAATTGAGTTTAAATTATTGCAAAGAAAAAATTTATTTGGAATTTTTTAAATTCATCAAGAAATTTCTTTACTTTTCTGCTGTTATTTTATATAATATATGACAGAAATATAATTTGCAGATGTATGAAATATATAAATGTTTATTGTGTGCCGGCAGATGACAACTTGCTTTTTGTGTTATTTGTCAGTGATATTTTAATAAATATATTTTTTATTTCTTTTTGATAAATTTTTTTATAGATATTTAAAAATAATACGTTTGGTGTTATAATATAAATATAACTTTTAAGGGGGCACAAAGCGAATTTGTGTTTATCCTCTTGCTGAACAAAAAAGTTGTTATTTAAGTATTTAGAGGTTCAATTTATGAATATAAACAAAAATCAAGTTGTAATTGCAGTTTCCGCTTTTCTTTTAATTGCCGGTCTTTGTTATATTTCAACGTTTTTTAACATTAGGGAGGAAGTTCCCGAAAGATCGTCTTCAAAAATTGAAACTGTTTCCGAAAGCGAAGAACCCAAAGAAATAAAAGTTTATATAACAGGTGAAATTCATAATCCCGGTGTTTATTCCGCAACAACAAACGAAAGGATTTGCGATATTGTTGAGAAAGCCGGAGGTTTTACAGAAAAAGCAGATATTTCAAGCGTTAATATGGCGGCATATGTTAAAGATGAACAACATATCATAATACGAAATGTTGATGAACATATTGATAAAACGGAAAATTTGAGCCAAAATAATGGCAATACGGGTTTGATTAATATAAATACAGCGAATGTTGAAGAATTGAAAACAATTAACGGGATTGGTGATGTAACCGCAAAAAACATTATTGAATATAGGGAAACGAACGGGACTTTTAAAACAATTGATGACATTAAAAATGTTTCTCGCATAGGTGATAAATTATTTGAAAAAATCAAACCGTTTATAACAGTATAATAATTGTACAACCGATTTAATAAATTATAAAAATCATTGTTTGCATATGGGGGTAATAAAATGGCGTATGACATACTTGTTGTCGATGACGAAAAACTTATTGTTAAAGGGATTAAATTCAGCTTGGAGCAGGAAGGAATGAACGTTGACACAGCTTTTGACGGCGACGAGGCTTTAAATCTTGCAAAAAATAAAGACTACAGTCTTATTCTTTTAGATGTTATGCTCCCCAAAAAAGACGGTTTGGAGGTTTGCCAGCTCATACGTGAATTTTCAAATGTTCCAATAATTATGGTTACCGCAAAAGGCGAAGATATGGACAAAATAATGGGTCTTGAGTATGGTGCAGACGATTATATAACAAAGCCGTTTAACATTCTTGAACTGAAAGCAAGAATAAAAGCAATTTTGAGACGAAGCGTTAAAAAAGTTTCGGTTGAAGAAGTTAAAAATGATAAATTGAAAATAAGAGACATTGAAATTGACGTTGAATCGAGACGTGCTTTTATAAACGGAAAAGAAACAAATTTGACGGCAAAGGAATTTGATTTGCTTGTTTTGTTTATGAAAAACCCCGGCAAAGTTTACAGCAGAGACAACCTTTTAAACACAATTTGGGGAAAAGGCTATCCGGGAGATGCAAGAGCGGTTGATGTTCACGTTCGAAGACTTAGAGAAAAAATTGAAGAAATTCCGAGCGAACCTCAATATATCCATACTAAATGGGGAGTTGGTTATTATTTTCAGTAAATTTTCAAAAAACCGATATTTGAGTTTAAGGTGGAAACTTTTTGTGCTATATTTTTTTGTTAGCTTAATTCCACTTTTGTTTTTTTCTTATACAACTTCGGATACATTAAAGCAATATTTTAAAGAATCGAACGAAAAAGAACTTTTATATGAGGCAAATAAAATTGCCGGAAGTATTCAAAAAGGCAATTATTTGACAGACGAAATTAAAGGACGAATGTTTGACAACGAGCTTGAAGAGCGAAGCTCTGAGAGTTCTGTGCGAATTTTGATTTTGGATAATAAGGGGGTTGTTGTTAAAGATTCCAATAAAACGGAAATTGGAAAAGTTTATGCAATGCCTGAAGTTATATCGGCACTTGACGGAAATGATGTTGCAAATTTGAGAGAAGATGAAGATGCAATTTATGCAAGTGCTTACATTGAGGACAACAATTCAAAAAAAATAGGCGTTGTTTTGCTTGTTTCATCGTTTAAAGAAGTTAATGACCTTCTTGCCGAAATTAATTCAAAATGGTTCATTGTTACGTTGGGAATATGTATAATTATCGCATTTATTGTATTTTTTACAACGCAAGTTTTTATTGGACCTTTGAAAAATATTTTAAAGGTTATTAAAAAAATAACAGACGGTCAACTTCATCAAAGGATTGAAGTTAGCGGGCATAACGAATATTCACAGCTGAGCGAAGCTTTTAACAATATGACGGAACAGCTTGAATCGATAGAAACTTCAAGACAAGAATTTGTTTCAAACGTTTCTCACGAATTGAAAACGCCGTTGAGTTCCATTAAAGTTTTGAGCGAGTCGATTTTACTTCAGGAAGAAATGCCAACAGAAATGTATCGTGAATTTCTTCAGGATATAAATTCGGAAGTTGACAGAATGACAAACATAATAAACGATTTGCTTGAACTTGTTAAGCTTGACCACAAAGAAGCCGGTCTTAACATTAAAGAAACTGACATTAACAAAATGGCAGAGGACATTTTAAAAAGGCTTTATCCTTTGGCAGAAAAGAAAAATATCGAGCTTTTATATGAAAACAATAAAAATATGGTTATTGAGGGTGATGAAGTTAAGCTGACGCTTGCACTTTCAAACCTTATTGAAAACGGAATAAAATATACGCCCGAGGGGGGAACTGTTAAAGTAATAATAGACGGTGACCACCAAAACTGCTTTATAACCGTTCAGGACACTGGAATTGGCATAAGCGAAGAAGAGCAAAGCAAAGTTTTTAAAAGGTTTTATCGTGTTGACAAAACAAGAGACCGAGAAACGGGCGGAACCGGTTTGGGCCTTGCAATAACCCATTCTTCTGTTATGCTTCACAACGGAAGTATTAAAATTATAAGCAAAGAAAACGAAGGAGCTGCCTTTATTGTTAGGCTCCCTATAAAATACAGCGAAAGCTGATTACTTTTAGGAGGCGATTTTTATGAACAAATTAAGTCAAATTTTAAAAAGCAAAAAAGTATTTATATTCGGCTTTGCATTTGTTTTTTTCATCTCAGCAGTTGTTTTGGCTTATAATTTTTTTGAAGGTAACAGCAATTCTGAAAATGAAAGTATAAATATTTATTTTATAAATTCTTCAACAAATGAGATTGTTGCTGAAAAACGAACTATTGAAAACGGAACAGCACTTTTAAACGAAAATAAAAAACAAGAATATGTTTCGGCTGTTATAAGCGAATTTATGAAAGGGCCGAAAAATGTTAACCTTTCTTCTTCTGTTCCCGAAAATGTTTCTGTTATTTGGTGCAAGTTTAACGAAACAACAAACGGAAACGGAAATGTTGAGGTGAATTTTTCAAAAGAATATAACGAAATAAGCGAAAGCCAGGAACTTTCTTGCAGGGGTGCTTTGGTTAAAACTTTTTCTGAAATAAGCTTCGTTGAAAGTGTTAATATTATAGCTGACGGTAAAAATATTTCAAGAGACAACGGTCAAATTATAAGCGATATGAACGAAACAAACGTTGAAGTAAACCCGTCGATTGAACCTTATAAAACGGATAATTTAACGGTTAAACTTTATTTTTCTGATGACAATGCGATGGGGCTTTGTGCCGAAGAGAGAGATATTAAAATTACAGAGAAACAAAGCATTGAAACAAAAATTGTTGAGGAACTTATAGAAGGGCCTCAAAGCGAAAATCTTGTTGCTGTTATTCCTGCAGAAACAAAGGTTAATAATATAAATACGGAAAGCGGCATATGCTATGTCGATTTGTCAAAGGAATTTGTTTTACAACATAACGGTGGTTCAACAGGAGAGCTTTTGACAATTTATTCAATAGTGAATTCTTTGACCGAACTTGATTATGTTAAACAAGTTCAATTTCTCATCGACGGAGTTAAAGAAACATCTCTTGCGGGTCACGTTGATTTTAGCAAAACTTTTGAAAGAGATGAAAGCCGTATATTAAAAGATTGATGTTTTTCAATATGAGATTGATTTTATATATTTCTCTCGTATTTTATATAATTGGTGTAATAATTGGACAATGCCCTCTTTCTTTAAACGGCATTGTCCTTTCTTCAATATTTATGTTATCTGCTTCAACTATACTTTATAAAAAATATAAGTTACTTTTTGTGTTTATATTTCCTGTGTTGACTGTTTTGGGTTGTGTTCGTTTTTATGAGGTTTCTTCTCCCTCAAGTTATATTCTTGAAGATTTTTCGGAAAAACATTTTCCTGTTGAAGTTTGTGCAACGATTTATGACTTGGGCAATACTTATAATGACAAATGCACTATTTTTATAAGTTCTGATTGTATATCAAGGAATGATTTTAATATTGAAGCAAATATTAATATGAAAGCGACTGTTCCCAAAAGTGCAAATTTAGATATTGGAGATAAAATTAAACTTAAAGGAAATTTAACGCAGTTAGATTCTCGGTCAAATCCAGGCGGGTTTGATGAAAAGCTTTATTATAAAACACGTTTTATTGAGTATAAAATTTATTCAAGCGATGTTTCAAAAATTGGAACTGAGTCAAACTGTTTAATTGATATAAAGAAGTTTAACAAAAAGATTTGTGATATTTATGATGAAATTCTTCCAAAAGAAGAAGCATCTTTAATTAAAGCAATTATAGCCGGTGATAAATCTGATTTATCCGAAACAACGAAAAATTTGTTCAGTGAGGCGGGGATTTATCATATAATTGCAATTTCCGGCTTGCATATACATATATTTTCAGGAATTATACTTTTTATAACTGAAAAATTTCATAGAAAATATGGAAAAACGGCAGCAGTGATTTTGATACTTTTATATTGTATTTTTAGTGGTGCAAGCATTTCAGCTGTTAGAGCGACAATTATGGCATTGATATATA
Organism: uncultured Lachnospiraceae bacterium; assembly: GCA_964531385.1. Classification (GTDB taxonomy): domain Bacteria; phylum Bacillota; class Clostridia; order Lachnospirales; family CAG-274; genus MGBC114079. The sequence goes on from CAZHGC010000027.1 coordinate 6,814, forward strand.
TTTTTGGTAAATTTATATATCGAAACAGCAACGTTTTGAACTCATTGGCAATTTCAGGTTTTTTAATTTTGTTCTTTAATCCGTTATATTTGTTTGATATAGGGTTTCAATATTCTTTTGGTGCTGTTTTATCAATTGTTATTTTTTCGAAACCTATTGAGAAAATTTTGAAAAGAAAAATTTCTTCTCAAAGTGCAAAAATTATAGCTCCGTCAATTGCTGTTTTAATTATAACAAAAGGGCTTGTTTGGTTTCATTTTTACAACGTAAGCTTAATTGATGTTTTTGTAAATCTTATAATTATTCCATTTGCGGGAATATTAATTTTCTTTGGCTTTATATCGGGGCTTTTGGGGCTGATTTCATATGAAATTGCTATGTTATTCTCAAGCATTGTTTATTATATTTTAAAATTGTATAGATTTGTTTGTCAGCTTGCGGTTAATACGCCGTTTTCGTACATTCTTATTGGAAAAATGGGTATAATAACAGCAGTTTTATATTTCTTTGCCGTTATTCTTTTTGCTTTGAAATTATATAAAATTATTTCAAAAAGATTTTTTATTGTTTGTTTTTCGGTTTTGATTTTGCTCAATTTTACTTTTTCAAAAAATTCCGAAGAATTTAAAATTACAATGTTGAATGTTGGGCAGGGCGATTGTTTTGTTTTTAATCATTTTAATAAATGTTTTGTTATTGACGGCGGAGGAAGTTTGGAAAAGGATCTTGGTTCGGATACAGGAATTTATGTTCTTTTGCCATATTTAAAATATATGGGCGTAGATGAAATTGAAGCAATATTTGTGACTCATATGGACGCTGACCACGTTAAGGGAATAATTGAGATTTTGGATTATGTTGATGTTGATAAAATTTATGTTTCAAATTTGAATACAGAAAATCACCTTTGTGACACTCTTGTTGAAAAAGCAAACAATTATGATATTGAGATTGTTGAAATTTTTGAAAACAACAAAATTGAATTTGACGACAACATAACTGTTGAATGTTTATATCCTTTTGAAAAAGACGATTTTGATGGCAATGCCTCTTCATTGGTTTTGAGAATATCACATAAAAACAATAAATTTTTATTTACGGGAGATATAGATTCCGATTGCGAAAGAAAAATTATTAATTCAAACAAAAATATTGATGCCGATGTTTTGAAATTGGCTCATCATGGTTCGAAATATTCAAATTGTGAAGAATTTATAAATGCGGTAAATCCTAAAATTGCAATTGTTTCTGCCGGAAATTATAACAGATATGGTCACCCGGCAAAAGAAGTTTTGCAAAAATTAAACGAAAGAAACATTAAAGTTCTTAATACTAACGAAAGCGGTGCTGTTGAAATCTATTCGGACGGCAACAGGATTTATTTTGAAACAATGAAATGAGGTTTTAATTTTGCAGAAAATTATAGACGATATAAAAAATAAAAATTTTCAAAAAATATATTTGCTTTTTGGCGAAGAAAATTATTTAAAAAATAAAACATTTAATAGCTTGAAAAAAGCACTTATTTCCGAAACGGCGAAAATTATGAATCTTGATATTTTTAACGAAAAAAAGCCGGAAACAAAAAAGATTTCAGATGCTTGCGAAACACTTCCGTTTATGAATGATTTGAGAGTTGTTATTGTTAAAGACAGCGAATTATTTGTTCAGGGAAACAAGGACGAAAGCGAGAAAATGGCTGAGTATATTAAAAATGTTCCGCCGACAACCGTTTTAATTTTTGTTGAAGAGAAAGTTGACAAACGTGGAAAACTTTATAAAGAAGTTTCAAAGTTGGGGTATTGTGCCGAATTTAAACAGCTTTCTGAAAAGGAACTTTTAAACGAAGTTAGAAAAATTGCAAAAGCAAAAAGATTGGTTATGAAAGACAGTGTGATTTTATATTTTATACGAAGTATTCACAACAGTATGGAGGCGATTATTTCAGAAATTGAAAAGCTTTCAAATTATATTTTGGAGGGCGAAGTTTCTGAAAAAGATATTGACGATATATGCACAAAATCTCTTGAAGTTAAAATTTTTGATATGGTTGATGCAATTGGAAACAAAAAAGCGAAAATTGCACTTGATATTTATAATAATATGGTTTTGATGAAAGAATCGCCGATTATGATTTTGGCAATGATTTCAAGACAATTTCGAATTATTTTTCAAAGCAAATATCTTGCCGAAAAGGGAATGTATAAAAGCGATATTGCAAAAAAAATAAATCAACGTGAATTTGTTGTTTCCGAATGTTTGAAACAGTCGAAAAATTTTAAAAAGAAAACTCTTTTGCAAGCTCTTGACGATTGTCTTGAATGCGATATTAATATAAAGACGGGGAAAATTCAAGATAAACTTGGTGTTGAAATGATAATTTTGAAATACAGTAATTTGGATTAGGCTGGTTTTATTTTGTTGACATTATTAAAATTTTAATTTATTATCTATAGTATAGGTATTAAAAGTATGCAACGTTTTGAACGAGAATTGTTTTGAAAATGGCAAGTTTGCATAATATCGATTTTTTTTATATTTTTAATTTAGTATTCCAATTTTAAAACAACATTGCATAAACGGTTTGGAATATGTTTTTTGAAAAAGCGTTTTATTGTGATTGTTGGTTTGTTTAAAGGAGCGTGATTTTATGGATTCGGGGCATTCGTATTGCTTAAATTATTCAAGAAAATATTGTTGTATTCATAAAAAAACGTTTTACAAAGGAGTATTAAAATGGTTAAAATATATCGTTCAATATATGGTGAGATAATTGAAATAAATGCTATATCCGACGGCGTTTGGGTTAATATGGTTTCTCCAACGGAAAAAGAGATTGAAATGGTTTCTTCAGAGCTTAATATTGACCCCGATTTTATAAAAGCCGCACTTGATGAGGAGGAACGTTCAAGAATTGAACTTGATGATGATAACGGTCAAATTCTTATCCTTGTTGACACTCCATATATTGAAATGAAAAAACAATCGAAAATGTATGAAACAATTCCTATAGGAATTATTTTGACAGATTTGTGCATTGTTACGGTTTCTTTGCAACCTTCATTAATTCTTGAGCCTTTTTTAAAAAATTCAATTAAAACGTTTTATACATTTAAAAAATCACGTTTTATACTTCAAATGCTTTATAAAAACGCTGAATTATACCTTATGTGTCTAAAGCAAATTGATAAACAAAGCGGTATTATTGAAGATACACTTCAAAAGTCGATGCGTAACAAAGAGCTTATTCAGCTTTTGACGCTTGAAAAAAGTCTTGTATATATTTCAACGTCTCTAAAGTCGAATGAAATTGTTATGGAAAAGCTTTTGAGATATGAATTTATAAAAAAATATCCTGATGATACTGAGCTTTTGGAAGATACAATAATCGAAAACAAACAGGCTATAGAAATGGCTAAAATTTACAGCGATATTTTAACGGGAACTATGGACTCATTTGCTTCGCTGATATCAAACAATTTGAATATTGTTATGAAAGTTTTGACATCGATTACGATAGTTATGGCAATTCCGACAATTATTTCAAGTTTTTTTGGTATGAACGTTCCAATTCCCGGTTCGGATAATCCTTGGGCGTTTTACTGGCTTATTATTGGCTCGATTATAATTTGCTTAATTGTTATAAAAGTTATGTCAAAGAGAAATATGTTTTAAATTTTGAGAGGGGTGTTATCTATGACAGAATTACTTGAGTATAAGTGTCCCTGTTGTGATGGGAAGATTGAATTTAACAGTTCTTCGCAAAAAATGCAATGTCCTTATTGCGATGCGGAATTTGACCCAAATTCATTAAAGGAATATGACGATGTTTTATCAAGCGAAGAACAAAATGATTTTGATTGGGAAAATAAGCCCAAAGAAGAATGGAATGATGCAAATTCCGAGAATATGAATGTTTATATATGCGAATCTTGCGGTGGCGAAATTGTTGGCGACGAAACTCTTGCTTCAACAAAGTGCCCTTTTTGCGACAGTCCGGTTATAATGAAAAATCAGCTTTCCGGCGAACTTCGCCCCGAACTTTTAATTCCTTTTAAGCTTGATAAAAAAGCCGCAAAAGAGGCATTAAACAATCATATTAAAGGCAAAAAACTTCTTCCGAAAGTTTTTAAACAACAAAATCACATAGATGAAATTAAAGGTTTGTATGTTCCGTTTTGGCTTTTTGATTGTGAGGCGAACGCAAACATTTGCTATAAGGCCGAAAATATAAGTTCCTGGAGCGATTCTACATATAATTATACGAAAACATCTGTATACAGTGTTTACAGAGAGGGTTCGCTTGGCTTTTCTCATATCCCTGTTGACAGTTCAACGAAAATGCCAAACGATTTAACCGAATCAATTGAACCATTTGATTTTAACGAGGCAATTGATTTTCAAACGGCATATCTTTCGGGGTATTTAACTGATAAATATGACGTTTCTTCCGATGATTGTATGGAGCGTGCAAATGACAGAGTTAAGCAAAGCACTGTTGAAAAATTTAAAGAAACGGTTAATGGTTATACAACTGTTTTAACAAAAAGTTCAAATATAAGTCTTTCCAACGGAACAGTTCGATATGCTCTTTTGCCTGTTTGGATTTTGAACACAACTTGGAACAAACAAAAATATGTTTTCATAATGAACGGTCAAACAGGAAAATTTGCCGGCAACCTTCCTATGGACAAAGGTTTGTTTTGCAAATACTTTTTTATAATAACTTTAATTGCCGGAGTTATTGTGTATGGTGGAGCTTGGCTGTTGAGACTTTTTGGAGTATTCTGATAAGGGGGGATATGTTTTGAAAAATTTAACACAAAAAATATTTATGTTTATAGTTACAATTATTTTATGCTCAAGTTCTGTTAATATTTTTGCCAATTCTCAATATCGTGAAGATTTTCCAACTGTTCCGAAAGAAGCGACATTGGTGAACTTTGTTGATAATGCGAATATTTTGACAAAATATGACGGTGAGCAAATTTTAAAAAAGCTTGATACAATAAGCGAAAAAAATAAATGTGACGTTATTATTGTTACTGTTGACTCTCTTGACGGAAAAGATGCGAAAGCTTATGCTGATGATTTTTATGATAATGTTGGCTATGGTTATGGCGAAAATGATGACGGAATTTTATTTTTGGTTAGTACTTCTGACAGAAAATGGGCAATTTCAACTTTTGGGTTTGGAATAACTGCATTTACGGACAAAGGTCAGGAATACATAATTGATGAAATAAAACCTTATTTGTCGGAGGGTAGTTTTAATTCAGCTTTTTCAACTTTTGCTGATTTGTGCGACCAATTTCTTGTTCAGGCAAGAACCGATAAACCTTATGACAAAAACAATATGCCTTTTAAACCTCTTTCTATAAATTGGATTTTTATAGCTTTGGGTTCGGGGGCTGTAATTTCACTTATTATTACACTTGGTTTTAAAAGACAGCTTAAAACGATTGTTAAAAAAGACGATGCAAATTCGTATGTTATTCCAAAAAGTTTAAATATGTTAAAAAGTCGTGATATTTTTCTTTACAGCAATATAACAAGAACGCCGATACCGAAAAATAACGGCGGAAGCTCAACAAACACAAGTTCCTCCGGCAGATCTCATGGCGGAAGCAGTGGAAGTTTTTAATTTTTAAGTGCGGTTATGGTTATTGTTAAAGAAGTGTGAGCGGTTTTGAATTTTTTTTAAAATCTTGCATCTTGCCAAAAAGGCTTGATGCAAGATTTTTTGTTTTTTCGGATTTAAAATTGGTGATGTTTATTTAAATTTTAAAACGAGCGGTTTAAGAAGGATTTTTTATATCTTTTAATCTTTTCTTTTTTCTTTTTTTGATGTTTTAATTTTTTTGACAACTTTTTTACTTGTCCTGATTTGAAAACGTCTGTAATCCAAATTTTTCGTTTCTTGTTTGAAATTAAAATTATAGATAAATTTAAAATTTTGTAATGATTAATTTAGTTAATTTTTTGTCAGTTGAAATTTTAAATAAAAACAGAGGGTTGTTTTATTTTTGTTGATAAAACAACCCTCTGTTTTTGTTGAAATATATTTTATGTTTTTATTTTTTGCTTAAATATTCGTCAATGGCTTTTGCGGCTTTCTTTCCGGCACCCATTGCAAGAATAACTGTTGCCGCACCTGTTACGGCATCACCGCCGGCATAAACAGCTTCTCTTGAAGTTAAGCCTGTTTCTTCTTCTGCAACAATACATCTTTTTTTGTTAATGTCAAGACCTTTTGTTGTTGAAGAAATTAAAGGATTTGGAGAAGTTCCGAGGCTCATAATAACTGTGTCAACGTCCATAACAAATTCGGAACCATCAATTACGACAGGGCTTCTTCTTCCTGATTCATCAGGTTCGCCAAGTTCCATTTTAACACATTTCATACCGCAAACCCAGCCGTTTTCATCAACAAGAATTTCAGTTGGATTTGTTAAAGTATCGAAAATAACTCCTTCTTCCATAGCGTGGTGAACTTCTTCAACTCTTGCGGGAAGCTGTTCTGTTCCTCTTCTATAAACAATGTGGCTTTCGGAACCAAGCCTTAAAGCTGTTCTTGCAGCGTCCATTGCAACGTTTCCGCCACCGACAACGGCAACTTTTTTGCCGATTTTAACAGGGGTGTCATAATCTTCGTTGTAAGCTTTCATAAGGTTTACACGTGTGAGGAATTCGTTTGCAGACAAAACGCCGTTTGCGTTTTCTCCGGGAATTCCCATAAATTTTGGCAAACCGGCACCGGAACCGATAAACACTGCATCAAATTTTTCATCATCGAAAAGTTGGTCAATTGTTATTGTTCTTCCGATTATTACGTTTGTTTCAATTTTAACACCGAGTTTTGTGATGTTTTCAACTTCACTTTTAACAACTTTTTCTTTTGGAAGTCTGAATTCGGGAATTCCATATTCCAAAACTCCGCCGGCTTTGTGGAGAGCTTCGAAAATTGTAACGTCATAACCCTTTTTTGCCAAGTCTCCGGCACAAGTTAAGCCTGCGGGACCGGCTCCGATTACAGCAACTTTTTTGCCGTTTTTAGGCTCTGTTTTGCTGAGGTCAACTTTGTTTTCTCTTGCCCAATCGGCAACAAATCTTTCGAGTTTTCCTATTGAAACAGCTTCACCTTTAATTCCTCTTATACAAACACCTTCGCATTGATTTTCCTGAGGACATACACGACCGCAAACAGCAGGCAATGCACTGTATTTTGAAATTACTTCAGCGGCAGATTTAAAATCTCCCTCTTTTACTTTGCTTATAAATCCGGGGATATCGATTGAAACAGGACAACCTGTAACACATTTTGCATTTTTACAGCCGAGACATCTGTTTGCTTCTTCGACAGCTTCTTCGGCATTATAACCAAGACAAACTTCATCAAAATTTGTTGCTCTAACTTTTGCATCTTGTTCTCTGACAGGAACTTTCTTTAAAACGTCACCCATTATTTGTCACCTCCGCAACCACAACCGCCATGGCTGTGAGTTTCTCCTTCTTCGAATTTAAGTTTTGCTCTGCCTTCTTCTGTTTTATACATAGCTTGACGACGCATTGCTTCGTCATAGTTTATAAGATGTCCGTCAAATTCGGGACCGTCAACACAAGCAAATTTAACTTCGTTTCCAACAGTTACACGACAAGCTCCGCACATTCCCGTTCCGTCAACCATAATTGGGTTAAGGCTTACAACGGTTGGAATATTAAGTTCTTTTGTAACGGCAGCTGTGAATTTCATCATAATCATTGGCCCAATTACAACAGCGTGGTCATATTTTTTGCCTTTATTTTCGGTTAAGTCTTTGAGACAATCTGTTACACGTCCGTTGAAGCCATAACTTCCGTCATCTGTTGAAATGTAAAGGTTTCCTGCAACAGCTTTCATTTCTTCTTCCATAATGAGCAAATCTTTTGTACGGCTTCCGACAATTACATCGGCAGAAACACCGTTTTCGTGAAGCCATTTAACCTGAGGATAGACAGGAGCTGCACCAACACCGCCGGCAACGAAAATAATGTTTTTCTTTTTAAGTTCTTCAATATCTTCGTGAACAAGTTCTGTTGGTTGACCCAAAGGACCGACAAAATCGGCAACAAAGTCGCCCTCGTTATAGGTTGCAAGCTCAAGAGTGCTTTTTCCGACTGTTTGGAAAACAATTGTGATTGTTCCTTTTTCTCTGTCATAATCGGCAACTGTTAAAGGAATTCTTTCGCCATGTTCTGTGTTTTTGATGATGATAAATTGCCCCGGAAGAGCTGATTTTGCAACCCTTGGTGCTTCAATATCCATAAGGAATATATTGTCTGTAAGGGTTCGCTTACCCACTATTTTGTACATATATGTACCTCCTTTTTTAATAAGCATAAAACCTTTTTGTTAAAACTGAGATTGCCTAATAAAAATAAGTGCAAAAGTTAAAATAAATATGTCAAATTTCGGAAACAAAGGCAAAAAAATGATTTTGCAACATTGTCCTTACATAACTTTGAAGTATATCCAATTTTTATTTAATCATATTGCAACTTATATGTTATGCTATATTAAAGGTTATAGCAGTATTTATTTTTTGTCAAGATATTATCAAAAATTTTTTACAATAATTTTAAAATTATTTCAAAAATACTTGTTTTTTTTAGTTATTATATATAAAATATAAAATATCGAAAAAATATACAAAATTTCTTACGTCTTTATAAATTTGTTAAGGTAATGAATTAAATTATTTCCTTAATATACATCTTTAAACGCAGATACAAGTTGTATATAATTTTCTTATGACAGGCAATTCGGTTATACGGCATTTTTGAAATTCCGTAATATTTTCAAAATGAGGTTTGATAAAATGAAAAATAAAAATAATATAAATTATGAGGACGAGGGTGTTTTTTACACTCCAAGCGAAGAGGCTCAAGGCGAATTTTCTTTTGACAATTCTTTTTCAGAAAAAAGTTCGAAAAACTTAAAAACTCCCAAAAAGCTTCCCCCGCAAAAATCTAAATATCCTATGTTTATGACGCTTGCAATTGGAAGCGGAATTTTAGTTTTTATAACGCTTTTTGTGATAATGCACAATGTTTTTAATTCGAATGACGACAACACAAGCGACTATGTTGTTTCTCAGACAACTTATTCATATGAAAATGCTTCTGAAGATATTCCGGAAGTTGGGCAGGAATATTTTGGTCTTGTAAGATTTAAAAGCGAGATTTCGGATATTTTAACAATCTATAACATTTCAAAAGACGAAAACGCCGATTATACAATAACAGGCGGAACAAAAATGTACGATGAATATGGAAAAAGCATAGTTCTTGGCGAAATTTCGGAGGGCGATTTGATAACGTTTGTTTATGACAGCGAAAATAGCCTGACTTCGATAAAGAAATCGAATAAAGGATTTGAAGAAACTTTAAACAACGGTTTTAAAATTAATTTTGATGATATGACAATATCAAGCGGAATGAAAACTTATTCATATTCGGAAATGACAAAATTTACTTATCGTGACAGTGAATTTGACCCAACACTTTTGGACCCAACGATAGATATAATAACAATTTCGGGGTATAATGATAAAATTTGGGCAGTTAATTTAAAAAAGGGTCACAGTGAAATAGAAATTATAAAAAATGATAAAATAAAAAACGGCATAATTGAAGTTGACACAAACGTTTATAAAAAATTAAGCGATGCCGAAACAATAAAGTTGAATGAGGGTTTTCATAAAATAGTTGTTAAAGGCGAAAACATCGATTCTTTTACAAAAGAAATTGCTCTTGCGGTTAATGAAAAATATACTCTTAATCTTTCCGAAATAAAAATAAAAACAGGAAAAGTTTCAATAATTCCGAATGTGACGGATTATGCCCTTTATATAAACGGAGCTTTGGAACTTTCACGAGAGCCATTAAACCTTGAATATGGAACATATTCAATTGAAATTGTTAAATACGGATATGTAACATATTCAACTAAATTTACAGTTGATTCGCCACAGAAGACGATAAATGCTCAATTGAAAAAGGAAGTTAAAATGGGAACGTTAACTGTAAATTCAAACCCAACCGGAGCGAATTTATCGATTGACGGAATGGCGGTTGGAACAACGCCTTATTCGAGCGACCTTGTTCAGGGGCAACACTCGATTACTTTGAAAAAAGAGGGCTACAAGGACATAACAATCGGTTCGATATATATATCCGACCAAGAAACAATTTATAACGTTGATTTGCAAAAGGAGTAAACACAGCTAAATGAAAAAGACAGTATTAAAAGAATGGATTTCGGCATTTATTGATGCCGCAATAATTGCGATAGTATTATATTTTTTGTTTTGGCCTTTTTTAATAGAGGGGTCATCTATGGAAAGCACATTTAAAACCGGCGACAGAGTTCTTGTTTCAAGAATAGCGGCTTATATGAATTTGATTGATTACAATGACATAATATTATGCAAAATAGATTATAACGGATATAAGGAAACAATAGTTAAAAGAGTTATTGGCAAACCCGGCGACAGAATAACAATAAAAGACAGCAAAGTTTATATAAACAATTCGCTTTTAATTGAACCCTATATACAAAATCAAGCAACAAAAGGTGACATTGATATAACTCTTGCCGATGACGAATATTATATCCTTGGAGATAATCGAAACCGAAGCACTGACAGTCGTGTGTTTGGGGCAATAAAGGAATCGGATATAGAGGCAAAGGTTGTGTTTAAATGGTATCCTTTTGGCGATATGGGGTTTGTGAATTAATTATAATATAAGAAGTGCTTTTTAATTGGGTTTATAGTTTGTTAATTTATTAAGCGTAACTTTGCTTTTAAATATTTCGCTATTGACATTATCTATAGGGCAAGCGATATGCTGTTTTATGTTAAAAGGTTGTTATCTTCAGCTGTCAGATATACAATGTTTTCTGTATTTTCTGTGTTTTCGTTGTCAAAAACAGTGAAAGCGTTTAATATACTATTTTTATAAATTATATCTCTTTTGCCCTCATAAAAGCCTTTTTTTAAAGCTTTTTTCTGTTGTTCTGCAGTTTATTGAATTTTGGTGGTCTTTCTTTATTGAAACACCATTTTTTATTCATCAAGATATTTAATTATTTGTTGACGAAAATGATTATACTATGCTAACATATTTATACAAGGTTCTGTTATTTGAATCTTGTTTTTATTTTTGGTGTTGATTGTTTTTTGACGGACATTAACAATTGAAAATTGTCGAAAATAAACAAAAAATATACAATAGAAATATATTGTGCTTGAATAGTTACATATATTAGTGATATAATGTATTTTAGCTTTATAAATTTTGCATATATCAATGAAAGGAGAAAGGTAAATTGAATTTTAAAAAGGTTTTTATTTATTGTATCACATTTTTTTCGGTTATCCTGAATAGTTTTACATATTCTTTTTCACAAAATCTTGAGATTGAAAATATAACGGAAATTACTGAAGAGCAGGAAACGAAAAGTGAATCCACTTCATCGGAGGGCGGTGCTGAAACGGCGTCATTGGGGCTTGTTGCCGAGTCGGCTATATTAATTGATGCGGATACGGGAATTGTTCTTTATGAAAAATCGCCGGACAAAAAGTTGTATCCGGCAAGCATAACGAAAATATTGACATCTCTTTTGACTTTGGAAAATTGCAAGCTTGATGAAAAAATTAAACATTCTCACGAGGCTATTTACGGAATTGGGCCGGGAAGCAGTCATATTGGAATGAGAGAAAACGAAGAAATAACGGTTGAACAGGCTCTTTATGGAATTTTGCTTGCATCGGCAAATGAAGTTTGTGTTGGTGTTGCCGAGCATATTGGCGGGACAACCGAAAATTTTATGAAAATGGCAAACGACAGACTTAAAAAGATTGGTGCGGTTAATACTCATTTTTCAAATCCTCATGGTTTTCATGATGACAACCACTATACAACCGCAAGGGATATGGCTCTTATAATGAAAGAGGCAATTAAAAACGAAGAGTTTGTTAAAATAATAAGCACATATACTTATAAAATTCCGCCGACAAATATTGTTAATGAGGAGAGAATTCTTCATAACAGCAATAAATTTATAAATCCTTACAGTAATTTTTATTATGAAAATTGCGTTGGAGGAAAAACGGGATTTACCGACCAAGCCGGAAACACTCTTGTTACATATGCAAAAAAGGACGGAATAAACCTTATTTCGGTTGTTATGAAAGACCAAGGAACAAACACATATGTTGATTCTAAAAAGCTTATGGAATATGGTTTTGGAATGTTTGAAGAAAAAGAACTTTTCAAAAAAAGCGAATATGTTGGAATTTCAAATGCAATTCAGGTTTTTCACAATAAAAAAATCGATTTGGGTAAAATATCGGTAATTCCGGAAGGTGATTTTAAAGCAAAAGTTCCAAAAAATCTTGAAAAAAATAAAATTTCAACAAAAATTGAGCTTCCGGAGGAAGTTGATGGGCCGATTAAAATAGGTGATGTTGTTGGAAAAATAGAATTGATTTACAATGGCGACAAAACAACTTATTCTGTTGGCGAAGTTAATCTTATTTCAAATACAAAAATTGATACAATTTCCGAAGAGGTTCTTCAAGAAGAAGAAAATATGGAGATTTTTTGGGAAAACACTTTTAAAATTTTAACTGTTGCGGGAATAGTAGTTGGAATAATTGTTATTATTGTTGTTTTGGTTATTTTGATAAAAAAATACAGAGCGAATAAAAATAAGTATAGATTTAAATAAGTTCTTATTACAAATTTGATTTTTTTAATTACAGGCTTAACGGAAGACGGAAATGTTTTTTGTTGAGCTTGTTTTTTTGTTTGAATTTTGAAAATTTGTTAAAAAATATTTTTGGAGGATATGTAAATTTGAGGAAAATATGAGTGTTTTTGATAAAAAACAATTAGACATTAATTTGTTTGTCGTTACAATATTTTAGTGCACATATTTTTTTGAAAAAAATCAATAATTTTATAATAAAAATATTGATTTTTTTTATTATGTGTTGTATCATGTATACAAGTAATATATTAAAATTTCAAGGAGGGCTTTTCTAAAATGGAAAACTTAAACAGAACTCTTTTAACAAACGGTTTTAAATTTAATGACGATTTAAAAATTGGTACAACTGAAAAATTACCTGAAAGAATTATTCAATTTGGTGAGGGTAATTTCCTTCGTGCTTTTGTTGATTTTATGTTTAACGAAATTAACGCACAAGGTTTGTTTAAAGGCGGTATTACTCTTATTCAGCCTATTCCGGGCGGAGACTTTTTGAGAAACGTTCTTAACGAACAAGAAGGTCTTTACACTCTTATTGCAAGAGGTCGTGAAAACGGAGAAAAAGTTACGGACAAAAGACTTATTACTTGTGTAAACAGATGTATCAACCCTTATGTTGACCTTTCTGTTTATAACGAATGTGCAAAAAATCCTGAATTGAGATTTGTTGTTTCAAACACTACCGAAGCAGGTATTTCTTGGAAAGAAGAGCCTATGGTTACTGATGAGCCTCAGGATTCTTTCCCTGCTAAAGTTTGTAACTTCTTATATTTGAGATTTAAAGCATTTGACGGAGCTATGGACAAAGGTCTTGTTTTCATTCCTTGCGAACTTATTGATGACAACGGTAAGACTTTGAAAAAATATGTTCTTCAACACGCTAAAAACTGGAACTTGGGCGATGAATTTACCAATTGGGTTGAAAACGCTTGTATTTTCACAAGCACTCTTGTTGACAGAATTGTTACAGGTTATCCTCGTGAAGAAGCTGAAGCTTTATGCGAAACTTTCGGATATAAAGACAATGCCATTGATACTTCCGAAATTTTCCATACTTGGGTTATTGAAGGTCCTGCCGAACTTGAAAAAGAACTTCCTTTCCCTGCTGCAGGTTTGAAAGTTATTTTCACTCCTGACGTTAAACCTTACAAAAAAAGAAAAGTTAGAATTCTTAACGGAGCTCATACTTGTTCTGTTTTGGCTGCTTTCCTTACAGGAAAAGATACTGTTGGCGAATTGATGGCGGACAAGTTGTTCTATTCTTATTTGGAAAACGCTTTGAATGATGAAATTATTCCTTCAATTATGAGCGAAGAATTGACTTATGATGATTTGAAAGGTTTTGCTGACGCTGTTTTTGACAGATTCCAAAACCCATTTATTAAACACAAACTTTTGGATATTTCTCTTAACTCAACTTCTAAATTTAGAGCAAGAGTTCTTTCAACTATTCTTGAATATATTGAACAGAAAAAAGAACTTCCTAAAATTTTGACTTTCTCTTTTGCTGCCTATATGGCATTTTACAAGGGTGCTGAAATTAAAGACGGTGCATTGATTGGAAAAAGAGGTTCTGAAGATTATCCTATTAGAGATGATGCCGAAGTTCTTGAATTATACAAAGATTTATGGGCAAAATGTAATACAGCTGACAAAGCTTCTGTTGCTGAATTGGTTAAAACAATTTGTGCAAACGAAGAAATGTGGGGCGAAGATTTGAACAAGCTTGCAGGATTTGCAGATGCGGTTTCAGCTCATTTATTCAATATATTAAACAACGGTATGCAGGCTGAAGTTGAAAAACTTATGGCTTAATTTGGAGGGCATATTAATGAAAACGGAAAATGCTATCAAAATAAATGATAACGATAATGTTGTTGTTGCTCTTGCAAACATTGCAAAAGGCGATGACGTTTTTGGAATTTCTGCTGTTGAAAATATTGACAGGGGTCATAAAATGGCTCTTGTTGATATTAAAGAGGGCGAAAATATTGTTAAATACGGTTATCCGATTGGTCACGCAACAAAAGACATTAAAAAAGGCGAATGGATTCATACTCACAATTTGAAAACAAATCTTAAAGGTCTTTTGGAATATAAATATGAACCAAAGCTTAATGAGCTTAAAAAAGACAGAGAAGCTACTTTTATGGGTTATAACAGAAAAGACGGCTCTGTTGGAATTAGAAACGAAATTTGGATTGTTAATACAGTTGGTTGTGTTAACAAAGTTTCTGAAAGAATTGCAAAGATTGCAAACGAAAAATATGCGGGAAGAACAGACGGTATTTTTACTTTTGTTCACCCATTTGGCTGTTCTCAGCTTGGCGATGACCACGAGAATACTCAGAAACTTCTCAAAGGTATGGTTAACCACCCAAATGCGGCGGGTGTTCTTGTTTTGAGCCTTGGTTGCGAAAACAACAATGTTAATGAATTTAAAAAAGTTCTTGGCGATTATGACGAGGACAGAGTTAAATTTTTAATTGCTCAAGATTATGAAGATGAAGTTCAAGAAGCTGTTAAAGTTATTGGCGAACTTGTTGAATATGCAGAACAATTTAAACAGGAGCCGATTAGTGCAAGCAAGCTTGTTATTGGTCTTAAATGCGGTGGTTCTGACGGATTTTCGGGAATTACGGCAAATCCGCTTGTTGGACGAATTTCAGATATTCTTGTTCAGCACAACGGAACAACGGTTCTTTCAGAAGTTCCTGAAATGTTTGGTGCGGAAACTATCCTTATGAACAGATGTCAAACTCCAGAGCTTTTTGATAAAACCGTTCATTTGATTAACGATTTTAAAGAATATTTTATGCGTTATAATCAGGAAGTTTATGAAAACCCATCTCCGGGAAATAAAAAAGGCGGAATTTCAACTTTGGAGGACAAATCTTTGGGTTGTACTCAAAAGGGCGGAACAAGCAACGTTATGGCTGTTTTGGGATATGCTGAAAAAGCAACAACTCCGGGATTAAATCTTCTTAAAGGTCCGGGAAACGATATTGTTGCAATAACCGGCTTAATGGCTTCAGGCTGTCATTTAATTCTTTTTACAACGGGAAGAGGAACGCCTGTTGGTGCACCTGTTCCAACTGTTAAAATTTCCACAAATTCCGACTTATATAACAGAAAGAAGGAATGGATTGATTTTAACGCAGGTGCTTTGCTCGAAGGAAAAACAATGGAAGAACTTTCAGAAGAATTCTTTGATTATATATTAAAAGTTGCATCAAAAGAAATTCGCACAAAAAATGAAATTCACGATTATAGAGAAATTTCAATATTTAAGGACGGCGTAACCCTTTAATGAAGCAAGAAACCTTAAAAGACAAGGCTTACAAATATATCAAAGATAAAATAATAAGCTGTGAATATTCGCCGGGAGATTTTCTTGATGAAAAAATTTTGATTGAAGAAATAAACTCAAGCCGAACACCTATAAGAGAGGCATTGAACAAAATTGAACAGGAAAATTTGATTAAAATAATTCCTAAAAAAGGCGTTATCGTCACAGAAATTTCATTAAAAGACATTTTGGATATCTATCAGCTTCGAGAGCTGATAGAGCCAAATGCCATACTTGAATTCGGCCACACTTACAACAAAGAAAAGATAACCGAATTTAAAGACTATTTTGCTGACGAACAATTAAACCCGATTGATTTCTACAAAACAGACGATATGTTCCATGCTTATATAACTGAAATATACAACAACCATTATATAGTCGAGCTTATGGAAACTGTTCGTGTTCAAAATCAGAGGCTTAGGATATTGACGGGAACGCAACACGATATAACGCCGTCACGTCGTGAGCATATAGACATAATTAATTATATTCTCTCGAAAAACTATAAGGCTGCCGCAAAGGCTATGAGAGAGCACATTGAACTTTCAAAAAACAGAACGTTAAATGTTTATGCAGATAAATAACAGGAGGCAGAAAAATGAATTTTATAGATAAAGACTTTTTGTTAAAAAACGAAACAGCAAAAAAATTGTTTAATGATTATGCAAAAAATCAACCGATTTTTGATTTCCATTGTCATTTAAGCCCAAAAGAAATTTATGAAAACAAAAATTTTGAAGACATTACACAGGCTTGGCTTGGCGGAGACCATTATAAATGGCGAGCTATGCGTTCTTTGGGTGTTGATGAAAAATATATTACAGGCAAAGAAACTTCAAGCTTTGAAAAATTTAAAATGTGGGCAAGAACTATTCAATATGCTATCGGTAATCCGTTATATCATTGGACTCATCTTGAACTTCAAAGATTTTTTGGTATTTACGAGCCTTTGACAGAAGACAATGCAAAAGAAATTTTTGACAAAGTTAATGCACTTTTGCAACAAGATGATTTTAAAGTTCGTGAACTTATTAAAAAGTCAAACGTTAAAATTGTTAATACAACAGACGACCCTGCTGATACTTTGGAATATCATCAGCTTATTAAAGACGACCCAACAATTGAGCTTAAAGTTCTTCCGGCTTTTAGACCTGACAAAGCTTTAAACATTGATGCAAAAACTTTTGTTGAATATATTAAAACTCTTGCAGATGTTGCAAAAGCTGAAATTAAAAGCTTTAAAAATCTTACAGATGTTTTGAAAAGCAGAATGGACTTGTTTGAAAAAATGGGTTGTTGTGCTTCTGACCACGCTTTCACATATGTTCCTTGTGTGTTGGCTTCAGATGAAGAAGTTGAGGCGATTTTTGTAAAAGCTCTTAACGGTGAAAAACTTGTTAAAGACGAAATCGATAAATATAAAACTGCTCTTATGCAATTTTTGGGAGCTGAATATTCAAAACGTGGTTGGGCTATGGAACTTCATATGAACATTAAACGTGACAACAACACAAGAATGTTTGAAAAAATGGGCCCTGACACAGGTTTTGACTGTATTTCCGATTGGTCAAGTGCAGAAGGTTTGACAAATCTTCTTGATACATTGGAATATAAAAACAATCTTCCTAAAACAATTATTTTTGCAGGAAACCCTGCCGATAATCAAGTTTTTGGAACAATTTTGGGTTGTTTCCAATCGAGCGAAGCTCCTTCTAAAATTCAATTCGGAACAGCTTGGTGGTTTAACGACAACAAAGACGGTATGGAAGCTCAAATTAAAGCTTTGGGCAACCTTGGTGTTCTTGGCAAATTTATTGGTATGCTTACAGACTCAAGAAGTTTCCTTTCTTACCCGAGACACGAATATTTCAGAAGAATTTTGTGTAATATAATTGGGCAATGGATTGAAGACGGCGAATATGCAAATGATATTGAATTTGCGGGAAAAATTGTTTCCGATATTTGCTATAACAATGCGTTGACATATTTTGGTATGGATAAATAATTATTTTATAAAATAGGCAAAATTATAGGCTTGGCGAAAGTTTGGTTATAACTTTCGCTAAGCCTAATTTTGTTTCATTGGGAAAAATGACTTGCAGACTGAAGTTGATTTTTTCTATTGTGCACATTTTTTACAAGGTTTGTAACTTCCTTTTGCTTTGTTTATGCTTATGGGTTTGGAATTTTTACCGCCACAAGTTGAATCAAAGTGATATTTTTTGCCATGCGGAGTTACGTATACGGTTCTGTCACTTGATGTGTCTGAATCTGAATTAATACTTGCGTTGGTATCTTTATAATTTGAAGAGTTTGAAACGTTGTTATTTTCCACAGGCTTTGAAATTGCTGTTACTTCTGTTTTTATTGTTGTAGTTTCAGTTGTGGTTTCAGTTGTGGTTTCAGTTGTGGTTTCGGTTGTGGTTTCAGTTGTGGTTTCGGTTGTGGTTTCAGTTGTGGTTTCAGTTGTGGTTTCGGTTGCAAATGCAGTTAAAAGGTTAGAATTTGTACGAATTGTATAATTGATGTTGTCATTGTTTTGCCCTATGTGTTTAATGAATGAATCAAGTTTGTTTGCGGTGTTTACAGTTAAAAGCAAAAATATGAATGCAAATATTGGGAAGAGTATTTTCATATTTTTGAATTTTTCATTTATGAGTTGACGCCCCATTGCATAAGATATGCAGTTTAAACTGGTGAAAACCAAAAGAAGCAAACCGGTGAAAATTTTACAATTTTGGAATTGGACTATGGCTAATATACAGCCTAAAAAAATTAATGCTATCAGAAAAAATCGAAATTTGCTTTTTTTAAATTTCTTGACTTCTTCTGTTGGAGGGAGTTTGAGCTTTTCGATAAAGTTTTTTATAAATTTTTTCATTTTTTCACACTTTCTTTAAAGTAACAATATATAAAATTTTAAGAAATTGTATTGTAAATAAAAAAAACGAAGCGACCCGATAGGGGAAAATGCGGTGGCGAGTAGCGAAAGCTACGGAGTAGCATTTTAAGCGGAGATTTTTTTTATTAAACAGAAGATTGTTTCTTAAAATTATAGTATATGATATTACTTTAATAATAAATTCTATGTACACTTTAATTGTACAAGATATACTCCTTTAAGTCAATATAAATTTTTGAATTAAGATTTTTTTGGCAATTGGTTATGATTTATTAGGCAAAAAAGAGGAGGAAATTAAAATTTGGTTGATTGTATAATCAAATAGGACACTAAAAAAAACAAAAAAATCAT
>CAZHGC010000028.1:0-25940 GCA_964531385.1 uncultured Lachnospiraceae bacterium
TAAATATTATATTTTGATGCTATGATGTGTCCTATTTGCTATTGCAATTTTCATTGTAATTTTTTTTATAAAAAATATCTTGCCATTTTAAATTTTTCTTGATATAATATTTTTGTCAAATACAAACGGTGGGCAAGTCACCGTTTGTATTTGATTATAAATTTGTTGGAAGTCTTAGTTTTTATTTACTAAGGCTTCTATTTTTTTAATCATTTCTGCTTTATCATCATTATCTTTTATGATTTGGATAATAGCATTTATTATTGCTTTAAATTGTAAATCTGTCATATTTTTCATAATTTTCTCCTTTCTGCCACTTGCCAGCGTATTAAACAAACCGTTTTTGTGTTTGTTATGTATATATTATAATCTCTTTTTGTGTTTATGTCAATATATTTTAAATAAAAAAATACACAAAATCAGTTTATTTTTATTGTCAATTATACACAAAATCAGTTTAAACAGCATAATACTATTGACTTATAACCTCAAAACGTGTATACTATTAATGAGGTGATATAATATGTTAGCAACCATTTTAAAACAACTAAGAGAACAGCAAAAATTAACAAAAAAACAAGTAGCTGTAAGTATTGGAATAACTGAGCGTGCCTATATTGCCTACGAATACGGTGAGCGTGATGTAAGCACTTTAACATTATCTAAGCTCGCCGACTTCTACGGTGTCACAACCGATTATCTTCTCGGACGTGAAACAGGCGACCCCGAACCCATAGACCAAATAGCAAGTCAATTCAATATGTCTGCCCTTGAAAGAAAGATAGTTGGCAAGTATCTTTTACTATCTTCAAACGTGCGAACTGATTTAATGAAATTTTTATGTGAAATAGTTAAAGAGGTTATGGAAAAAGAAAACATTTAATGTGGCTTTTCTTAAAAAATTTTTAACGAATATTAAAAAAATCAAGCGAAGTTTTTATTTCGCTTGATTTTTTTAGGTAAAAGAAAAAGAGTTTTTTAAAATATGACATATTTTGGCAATGCAATATTTTTTTGATTTTTTTATGTATTTAATGTAGAAAAAAATTAAAAGAATATTACAAAATATTAAGATATGTCATATTTTTTGCTATTTTGAGATGTGTTTTTTCTTGCTTGCTATGGGGTATATGCCAATAGGTACTGTGTGTTTGATTATCGGGCTGCGGGTGCGATGAGCCGAAATAGGGGTAGATTTTTGCAAAAAAATTTGAACTTACCGTTGCCGATAAAAGGGAGAATGAAGACAGATATTGGAGGATAAAAGTGCGGGAGTGGAAATAAGGGAGGCAATAATGCAAAAATAATGCAAAAATAATGCAAATTTTGAATAAAGAATATATGATATAATATTATTATCAAAAAATGTTTATTTTTAGTAAAGAAGAAAACCCCGACTTTTTTATAGGAGGGGTATTTTTATATTTTAATTGTAAGCAGTTAAAAAATAAGGGGGTAAGCTTTTGAATACGGTTGAACCTATAAAGGACATAGATGTTGTTAATGCTTTTGCTGATTTTTTGAGAGTCAGAAGCGAGAGAAACTACATATTATTTGTTTTTGGGATATATACGGGATTGCGGATATCGGATATATTGCCTTTGAGGGTTAGAGATGTTAAGGATAAAAAGTATATATATATACGGGAAAAGAAAACGAACAAGGAAAAAAGGTTTATCATTTCAAAAGAATTGTTGCCCTTGATAAAGGAATATGTTTTTGGAAAAAAAGATTTTGAGTTTTTGTTTAAGTCGGCAAAGGGATTTAACAAGCCTATTACAAGACAACACGCATATTATATATTAAATCAAGCCGGAAAAGAGCTTGGAATTTCTGCGGTTGGTACGCATACTTTACGAAAGACCTTTGGTTTTTTTATGTATCAGCAGACAAAGGATATTACGGCTGTAAAAGAGTTGTTGAACCAAAGCAGTGAAACAATTACACGACGGTATATTGGTTTGACACAAGATATGAAAGATAATTTAATGCAAAGTTTGACGTATAAGCACAGAGCGTAAAAACAAAGGGGGTGCGAGTATGGAAAATGAAACAAAAAAGATTGACGATATATCAGCGATAACGGTTTCTTCCAAAGTTTTGGCGGACCTTATTGGAATTAGCGACAGGCGTGTTAGACAGCTTGGGGAAGAAGGAGTTTTTTTTAGGGCTGCAAAGGGTCGCTATAAATTGGCAGAAAGCATAAAGAATTATATTTTGACGTTAAAGGTTGCAAATGACAGCAATGTTGTTATTGACAGCGATAAAATTGACCTCGAAACGGAAAAGGCGTTAAAGGAAAGAGTTAATCGTCATATATCAGAGCTTAAGCTTGCGAAGATGAAAGGCGAAGTTCACAGTTCTGATGACGTTTGTCGAGTTATGACAGATATGCTTGCGTCATTTAAAACACATCTTTTAAATATGCCGTCTAAGCTTGCACCTATTTTGGTTAATCGGAATGAAATTTCATTTATTAAAAATACATTAAACAAAGAAGTTTTAGATACTTTGAATGAATTTAAGGAATATAATCCTGAGGACTTTTACGGGAAAGAATATATCAGCCTTGATGATGAGGAGGATTTTGACAATGAAGAATAAAATTGACTACAGAACAATTTTACTTTTTAAAAAAATTGCCAAAATATTGGCTCCTCCTCCTGTTTTGAAAGTTTCGCAATGGGCCGACAATTTTAGAAAGCTATCGGCAGAGGCTTCGGCAGAGCCGGGACAATGGAATACAGCTCGAGCACCGTATCAGCGGGAAATTATGGACGCTGTTAATGATGATGAATGTGAAAGTGTTATTATTATGTCATCGGCACAGGTTGGAAAGACAGAAATAATATTAAATATACTTGGATATTATATTGATTATGACCCTGCTCCGATTATGATTGTACAACCAACTTTGGATATGGCCCAAACCTTTTCGAAGGACAGGCTTGCTCCTATGATAAGGGACACACCTGCTTTGAGGGGAAAGGTTAAGGCGGCACGAAGCAAGATGAGTGAAAATACTATTTTGCATAAAAAATTTCCGGGAGGTCACGTTACTATTGTTGGGGCAAATTCTGCGTCGGGGTTGGCTTCAAGACCAATTCGAATTTTGCTTTGTGACGAGGTTGACCGTTATCCCGCATCGGCAGGAACAGAAGGGTCACCGATTGAGCTTGCACAAAAAAGAACAAACACGTTTTGGAACAGAAAAATAATTAAAGTTTCGACACCGACAATCAAAGGAATTTCCAAAATAGAAAATGAATTTAACAATTCATCTATGGAGGAATGGTGTGTTCCTTGTCCTTGTTGCGGAAAGTTTCAGCCATACGATTTTAAAAGGATTTCTTTTAAGGACGTTACAATGGAATGCAAATATTGTAAAGAAAAATTTTCGGAAAGCGATTGGAAGCTTGGAGAGGGGAAATATATTGCATTTAAAGAAAATAGGAAAGTCAGGGGATTTCATCTTAACGAGTTGGCATCACCTTGGAAGCATTGGAATGAAATTATTGAAGATTTTAAAAAGGCGAAAAGAGATGTTGATGACAAGGGGTCTGTTGAGCCTTTGAAAGTTTGGATTAATACATCACTTGGCGAAACGTGGGAAGAGCGAGGCGAATCGGCTGACGAAAACAGCATTATGAAAAGAAGGGAACCTTATAATGCCGAGCTTCCCAATGGTGTGTTAATTTTGACAGCCGGTGTTGACGTTCAGAAGGACCGATTTGAAGTTGAAGTTGTTGGCTGGGGGCGAGGGTATGAAAGCTTTGGCATACAATATGAAAAGCTGTATTGCGATATGAATTCGCCGAAAGCTTGGGATATTCTTGAAAATTGGTTGCAACGTGAGTTTTATTTTGAAGACGGAACGGGATTGTTAATTGCCTGCACCTGTATTGATACGGGAGGATTGTATACTGCCGATACATATAAATTTTTAAAAAGAATGAACCGAAAGCAAAGAAATATTTTTGGTATTAAAGGTATGGGAGGTATGGGACTTCCACTTATATATAAAGCATCTCAAAACAATAGTGAGAGAATAAAAATATATATATTGGGCGTTGATGCGGGAAAGGAAACTATAATGTCACGTCTTCAAGTTCCCGAGCCTGCACCGGGGTATTGTCATTTTCCGACAAACATTGAAAAGGGTTATAATAACGAATATTTTAAAGGTCTTGTTTCCGAACAAAGAGTTGTTAGGAGTAAGAGAAACGGTTCACAGGAGTTTGTTTGGATTAAAAAGCAAGGGGTCAGAAACGAACCCCTTGACGTTAGAAACTATGCAACGGCGGCGGTTGAGCTTATTAACCCTAATTGGGAAGTTATTGAGAAAAAAATTAATTTAGGTATTAACTATATGAAAAAGAACACAAAAGAGAATGGCCCTAAGGTTAGGGGCGTTGTAAACAGGGGGATTTCTGTATGAATGATATTAAAACAAAGAAGCTTGAGCTTTTGACAGAACGGCTTAACGCTTATTATGAGGCGGAAATGGCAGTTTTGAAAGGACAAAGTTATCAGATTGGGACGAGGAAGCTCGAGCGAGCGGATTTGTCGGAAATAAGGAAAGCTATTTCCGAGCTTGAAACAGAAATTGCGGTTACTTCAAACGGCGGAAAACGAAAAGCTTTTAGGGCTTTGCCGAGAGATATTTAAGGGGGCGTTTTTATGGCTTTTCTTGATAAGGCTATTGGGAAAGTTTCGCCGTCTTGGGCGATTAGACGAATAAAGGACAGGGAAAATTTAAAAAATATTAATCGTTATATTAACAGCGGTTATGATGAGGGAGGGGCAAGCAGGAATAAAAATTCTATGAAAGGTTGGCTTGCCAATTCAAAAAGCCCTCAAGAAGATATTGACAAGAATTTGGATATTTTACGACAACGGTCAAGGAGCCTTTATATGTCGGCTCCTT
The DNA here is from genome assembly GCA_964531385.1 of uncultured Lachnospiraceae bacterium. Classification (GTDB taxonomy): domain Bacteria; phylum Bacillota; class Clostridia; order Lachnospirales; family CAG-274; genus MGBC114079. The sequence continues at coordinate 4,928 of CAZHGC010000028.1, forward strand.
TAGCAGTTGCGGCGATTAAAACAAACCGTACAAACATTGTTGGGGGAGGAATTAGACCAAAGCCCAAAATTGATTTTGAAAGGCTTGGAATTACTGCCGGCGAGGCGGAAGTTTGGGAGAAAAAAGCGGAAAAGGAGTTTGCACTTTGGGCAGAATCGAAATTTTGCGATATTACAAGAACCAATGATTTTTATGAGATGCAACAGGTCGTTTGCCTAAACTGGCTTTTAAACGGTGACGCTTGTGCTGTAATCGATTATGAGGATAACAATTTTTTGCCGTATTCTCTTAAATTGCATTTGATTGAAAGCGACAGAATATGCAACCCAAATACGACGGGAAAGAATATTGACTTGAATTTAAAAGCCAAAAACGGTAACCATATTTATAACGGTGTTGAAGTTAATCAAAACGGAGCTGTTACGGCTTATTATATTTGCAACACATATCCTTCATCTAACTTAAAGAGCCGCAAAGAATGGGTAAGAGTTGAGGCATTTGGCAAAAGAACAGGTTTGCCGAATGTTTTGATGATTTTTGAAACAGAGCGACCGGAACAATATAGGGGAGTTCCATATCTTGCACCGGTTGTTGAAAGCCTTAAGCAACTTACAAGATATTCGGAGGCGGAGCTTACAGCGGCGGTTATTAACGGTTGTTTTACGCTTTTTGTTAAATCAACGTTACCAACGGGCGAAATTCCTTTTTCGGGGATTTCAGGTGATGAAACCAATGAAAATGATATAAATTATGAAATTGGGCCCGGAATGATTAATGTTATGAACCCGAATGAAAGCATTGATATTGCCGACCCAAAGCGACCCAATATTAATTTTGACGCATTTGTTTCATCTATGGCTAAATATATTGGGGCGGCTTTGGAAATTCCTTATGAAGTTTTGATTAAAAGTTTTAATTCTAATTATTCGGCATCGAGGGCGGCATTATTGGAATTTTTCAAAGTTGTTAAAATGAGAAGAAAGTGGATTGTTAATGATTTTTGTCAGCCTGTTTATGAATTATGGCTTAATGAGGCTGTTTCGAAGGGAAGAATTAAGGCACCGGGATTTTTTGCTGACAAAGCTTTAAAAAAAGCTTGGTCGGGTTGTGTTTGGAACGGTCCGGCACAAGGACAGATTGACCCGGTTAAGGAAGTTACGGCAGCGGAAAGACGGGTTGCTCTTGGAATATCGACAAGAGAAAGTGAAGCCATTGAAAGTATGGGAAGTGATTTCTTTACAAATGTTGTTCAGCTTCAGAGAGAAGCAAGAGAAATGAAGAAGGTTAGAGACATAGAATTTGCACAAAATGAAAAAAGAGATGAATAAATTTATAATTTTTGATTAAAATAACAAATGTGCCGTAAAAAAAATTACGGATTTTTATTGACACCTTTAAAATTGATTATTATAATAATAAGAGATTGATTTATTAGGAGACGATAGTTATGCTTAAGTTATTTGAAGTAACAGGATTTAAAAATTTTAAGGATACTTTTAGAATTGATTTTTCAGATGTCAGAGATTATAAGTTTAATGAAAATTGCATTGAAAACAATTTGTTATCCAAAGTTATAATTTACGGGAAAAATTCTGTTGGAAAAACTAACTTTGGTTTTGCTATGTTTGATATATTATCTCATTTTACCAACAGAAATTACAACATATATGAATATTTTTTAAATTCAGACAATAATTTGGGATATGCGGAATTTCATTATAAATTTAAGTTTAATTCAGATGAAATTGATTATATATATCGAAAGAAAAGTACTTTAAATTTAGTTTATGAAAAAGTTTTGATAAATTCAAAATTAATTTTGGAGTTTGACTATGAAAAAGAAACGGGAAACATTGAGGAAATAAAAAGCATTGCTCCAAATTTGAATTTATTATTCAGAGGCAATGAATCTCTTGTTAAGTATGTTATTACGAATACCAATTTTGAAAAAAGCCACCCGTTGTATCAAATGATGAATTTTTTATTGGGAATGTTATGGTTTCGAAGTCTTGAAGTTAATAATAATTATATAGCGTATACTTTGAAGCCCGATGATTATTTTAACTTTTTGCATAATGAAGAAGCTTTGAGAGAATTTGAAACATTTCTTCACAAAGCGGGAATTGATGAAGAGCTTATTATTAAAACAGATAATGACGGAGAAAAAAGGTTGTATTTTAAGAGAAAAAATACATTGCTACCGTTTTTCAAAGTTGCTTCGAACGGGACAAAAGCCTTATATACTTTCTTTTATTGGTACAAATTGTTTAACGAAAAAACGCTTATTTTTATTGATGAATTTGACGCTTTTTATCACTATGAACTGTCGGAGACAATAATAAAAATGCTTGAAGAGATGAAAGGTGTGCAGATTATATTAACTTCGCATAATACAAATTTGATGTCAAATAAAATTATGCGACCGGATTGTTATTTTATTTTAACAAAAGATAAATTGACTTCTTTTGCAAATGCGACCGAAAGAGAATTGAGGGAAGGTCATAATCTTGAAAAGTTATATATGAGCGGTGAATTTAATGGCAGAAACTAAGATATTGTTGCTTGTTGAGGGAGAAAAGACAGATTTTAAATTATATGAATACAATAAAGATTTTATTAAAACATCTGATTAAATCAGGTGTTTTTTATTTGGGAGGGAAAAACAATGCGTAATTTTTGGGAATTTAAAAATTTGGGGGATAATAAAGCCGAATTATATTTATATGGCGAGATTGTTTCGGAAAGCCTTTGGGTTGATGAAGATTGTGTTGCTTACAAAGATTTTATAAAGGATCTACAGAGTTTTAACGAATGTGACGACATACGAGTTTTTATTAACAGCTGTGGAGGAGATGTTTTTGCGGCAAACGCAATTTATTCACAGCTTAAAAAGCACCCTGCGAAAATCAATGTTGAGATTGAGGGGATTTGTGCAAGTGCGGCAACCATTGTTGCTATGGCAGGCGACAATATTATTGCCGAAAAAAATTCTTTAATTATGATACACAATCCGACGGTTGGGCTTATGGGGTATTTTGATGAGCATAAGCTTAGCAAATGTCAAAATTCGTTGAATGCGGTTAAGCGTTCTATTATTTCTGCTTATCTTTCGAGGATTGACAAAACGGAAGAAGAGTTGTCGGCTCTTATGGACAATGAAACGTGGTATACAGGAGAAGAGGCGGTTAATGAGGGAATTATTGACGGAATATTTGAGTTTGACAAAAAAGATGAAGCTTTAAATTATGTAAATGATGAATTTGCGGTTTTTAACAATTTATCTTTTGACATTGGAAAGTTCAAAAATTTTCCGAAAGAAAAAATAAGAAATATTAAAGATATTAAAGATATTAAAGAAAAGGCTTTTGACGAGCCTTTTTTTAATATAAAAAAACAAAAGTGCAATAGTGAGGAGGGCAAAAATATGACTATTGAAGAAATTAAAGAAAAATATCCCGATGTTTATGATGAAATTGGGAAAGAGGCGGTTCTTTTGGAGAGAGAGAGGCTTAAAGCGATTGATGAGATTGCGGAAAGCTTGCCGAAAGATATGGTTGAAAAAGCAAAGTATGTTGATGTTGTTTCTGCCCAACAGCTTGCTTACAAAGCGATTGTTCTTAACAAACAACTTGCAAAAGAAGCTGTTTCTGACAGAGCTTTGGATAATTTGGAAGCGAATGTTAAAGATGTTTTATCGCAAAGCGAAAATATTGGAGACGAAAAGAGTATTAGTTTACAAAGGGTTGTTAATTTTATGAATAAAGACGGGAGGCGTTCATAATGAGTAAATATTTTGAGAAAGCGGGCGAATTTGTTCCGGATACATTATTTGCCGGAACGGAGGTTTTTGTCATTCCGAAAGCAATTCCTATTGAAGTCGGGCAGGGACTTTTGAAGAGAGGAACAGCTATTGGGCGAGGTTCTGACAAGAAATTTTATATTTTGGGGAAAACGGTTTCAAGTGTTACGATTGTTCCTTACGGTGTTTTGGCAGATGATGTTGATACAGACGATGATAATAGTGACACAGTTGTCGGTATATGTTATTTATCGGGAATGTTTAATAAAAATGCGATAATTTTTGACACCGGTGCAAATATTGAAGATTATGAAGATGATTTCAGAACGTTATCAATTTATTTTAAGGAAGCAAAATAGGAGGGTTTTAAAATGAACGATTATACAACAAGGGAAATGCTTGAAGCTATTGAGCTTAGAAATCCGATGAAAACATTTTTTTCGGACACATTTTTCAAAATACATCATACGCACATTGCGGAAGTTATTGAAGTTGATGTTAAAAAGGGAAAGAGAAGAATGGCACCGTTTGTTGCTCCGAGAAAAGGCGGAAAAGTTATTTTAAGAGACGGTTTTAAAACGAATATGTTTAGAACGCCGAAAATTGCACCAGAGAGAATTACAACAGTTGATGATATTATTAAAAGAGGCTTTAACGAAAATCTTTACAGCAAAAAAACGCCGGAGGAAAGGGCTGACGAACTTTTTGCGAGGGATTTATCAGAGCTTGAAAAAGCTATTGTTGACAGAAAAGAATGGCTTTGCAGACAGGTTTTGTTTTATGGCAAAATTGATGTTGTTGATGCTGATGAGGGCATTGACATTCAAGTTGATTTTGGTTTTGAAAACAAATATGCACTTGAAGACAGTTTGCTTTGGAGTGCTTCCGGTGTGAACCCTGTTGAACATTTGAAACAATGGCGAAGAGATATAATTAAGAAAACGGGGAAAGCACCGAATGTTTGTATTATGGGCTCGGAGGTTTCGGACGTATTTTTGAAAAATTCTTTTGTTACAAAGGCTATGGACGTTTTAAATATGAAAAATATTGTTATTGAGCCGAGAGTTGTTAATCCTGCACTTACATATTTTGGACGAATTGCCGAACTTGACCTTGATATTTATTCTTATGACGAATGGTTTATAAACGATTTGGGAGAGGAAGAAGCTGTAATCCCTTATGGTCACGTTCTTTTGGCAAACTCCGGTGGAATTGGTTCTATTGAATACGGTGCAGTTACTCAAATGGAGGGGAATGGCTTTGTTACATATGAAAGCGAAATTGTTCCGAAACAATGGAGCAGAGAAGAAGATAATATTAAAATGCTAAGGCTTACGTCAAGACCTATGCCACTTCCAGAAGATGTTGACAGTTGGGCGGTTGGTGTTGTAGTTAAGGAATAGGAGTGTTATTTTATGTATACGGCGAAAATAAATATTATGAGTTCTGTTAAAACATATAAAAAAGGGGAGGTTTTGGGAAAGGAATTTTCCAAAACTTCTCTTGACCGTCTTTTGATTATGGGAGCTGTTTTTAAAGACGGTGAAGATATTCTGCAAATAGAGGAGTTTGACAATGGAGAAACTCTTAAATTTTTAAGCGAGGAAGAACTTAGAAAATTTAAGAACAAGACTGAAATTGTTGAATATGCGAGAAAAATAGGTTTGGAACTTGATATTGAAAACACGAAAGAAAAACTTATTAATGATGTTTTGAATTACATTGAAGAAACGTGTGATAACGATGACATTTAAAGAAACGGCATTAAAGGACCTTAAAGATGTTTTTTTTAATTGTGATGAATTTTCAGAAATTCATTTGATTAACGACAAAGAAATTCCGATTATTATTGAAAAAGGCAATTTAGGTAAAGAAATTTTCACAAGATTTGATGTTATTAAAGAAAATTACGAAAGAATGTTATTATTTTACGTTGAACGTGAGGCTTTGGGATTTTTGCCGAGGCTTAACAACAACATTTGGTTTGACGGGGAATTATGGCAAGTTGCTGCGGTTGTTCCGGACGAAACGGGTTTGTTGACAATTACTCTTGGACGAAACGAGGGGCGTTAATTATGGCGAATGTAAACACTTCGACAGAATTCAACCAATCGGTTGACATTCAGATTGATTCGAAAGAGACGGAGAAACAGCTTAAAAAAATTGAACAGCTTGGAAAAGAGGGCGACAAAATTTTAAAAACAACCTTGAACGAAACTGTTAAGCCTTCAAGCGGGCAGAATATGAAGGATTTTTCTGCCGACACAATACAAAAAACTTATATTGTCAAGAAAAAAGTTAAGAGCAGAATTAAGATTGTTAAAGCAAGCTTAAGGAAATTGAGTGCAAGCGTTGAGACACAGGGACGACCCAATGCACTGCCATATTTTAAAATACGAGCACACCAAAAGCCTGTTAGAAAAGGTTCGGCACCTGCTAAAGCTCAAGTTATGAAAGACGGAAGTCTTAAGCCGATTGATAAAGCTTTTGTTGCGACTATGAAAAACGGGCATAAGGGAGTTTGGCAGAGGCTAACAAAAAAACGAGAACCTCTTAAACAGCTTTATGGACCGGGGGTGAGCCAAATGCTTGCCAACAAAAAAGTTACTTCGGATATGGAAAAGGAAATGGAAAAACGTTTTGAAAAAGAAGTTGAAAAAGAAGCAGGCAAAGTTTTTGCTAAAGCTTTTAAATGAGGGTTTTTATGTATACACCAATGGACTTTGAAGATGACTTTTGCAAATTTCTTGAGGAAAGGATTGCGAAAAAAATTAAACTGAAGGGATATGATGACGAAAGAAAAAAGGAATTTTACAAAAATCCGAATGTTATTAAAGGTTTTATACTTCCTCGTATTGACTGCGGGGAAGTGTTTAGCGAGCTCCCTTATATTTGTTTTAGGATAAACGGTCTTGAAGCTAAGAAAATTAACGGAAAGAATGTTCACGTTTTAAAAACGCTTATAATGTTTGGCTGTTACTGTTCGGGTATTGAAAAAATCAACAAGACAAGATTTATAACTTCTGACGGAAGCGGGTACAGAGATTTATGGAACATTATGGAGCTTACAAGGCAGGCTTTGTTTAACGGAACGTTTCTTCCGAGGGTGCAACTTTTTGAAGATGAATTTTCTATGGAGATTTCGGACGAGCAATACTATCCTATTTGGGAGGGACAGGTTAATGCTAACTTTTTGATTGGTATTCCGGATTATGTTTAATTTCCCATAAAACCAAAAACCACTGCTTTGGGTTTCATGGAAAATATTACAAATATAATGGGGATATTGACAGTATTCGTGTTTATTCGGGTTCGCCTGCATTTCATGGGCATTTGGTTGAATATGGGCACCGGACATCTACAGGAAAAATGACAAGAGCATATCATGTTTTTAAAACTGTAGGTAATGAATTTCAAGATAAATACGAAAAAGATTGCGAAAATTTTGTTGATAAAATTGTTGATAAATTAAATTAAGGAGGGTGGGGCTTATGATTGCATTAAAAGATATATACAAAGTTGTTTGTCAATTTTTAAAAAAACAAACGGGCGTTAAAGTTATTGACAGTGACTTTGATGAGCCGATTGTGCGACCGTCTTTTCGTGTTTTTATGGATACTGTTAAAAGCGGGCATTTTAGTTCAACTCTTCAAAATTTAAATGTATTTTTTGAAATATATTTTTATGCGAAAGACGGAAAATTTGAAAATATGGATATTCAAGACAAAATATCACGAGGTTTTTTATATCCTCTTGAAATTAACAAAAAAACAGTTGTTTATATTAACGATTTGGAGTTTGAAAAATTGAAATATGATATTTTAAACATAAGTTTTAATTTTGAAATTGGATTTGAGTTTATTGATGAAAGCGATGTTGAAGCTATGGAAAAATTGCAACAGAAATAAATAAAAACCTCTTGACAATGCGTATAATGCGTGTTATACTATATGAGTAAGGAGGTTGGCAAATGAAGTTTAGAGAAATAGAAAAAATTCTAAAAAAAGACGGTTGGTATCTTGTAGGAATAAAAGGTTCACATTATCAATACGAACACCCAATCAAAGAGGGAAAAGTTACAGTGCCACGTCATAATACGGATTTTAAACTTAAAACAGCCAAATCAATACTCAAACAGGCGGGGCTTGAATAAAAGCCCTTGCCGTTTGTTAAAATATATAGTATTTTGAATTTTAGGAGGTTTTGTTTATGAAATTAGTGTATCCTGCTTGTTTTTATCCCGACGAAGATGGTTCATTTACCGTTATTGTACCCGATTTGAAAGGTTGTGTAACTTGTGGAAAAGATTTTGCGGAAGCTTTTGAAATGGCTATTGATGCTGCAAGTGGTTGGATTTTGACAACCCTTGAAGACGGAGAAGATATTCCGAAAGCAAGTAATCAAAATGAAATTGTAGCTGATGAATATGAAAAAGGTTTTGTAAATCTTATTGTTTTGGATATAGATAGTTATGCTGAAAAATATGGGAATAAGGCAATTAGAAAAAATTGTACAATTCCGGCTTGGTTAAACACAAAAGCGGAGTTGGCAAATATTAATTTTTCAGCGGTACTTCAAGAAGCTTTGCAAGAAAAATTGTTATTGAAATAGTAAAAAAAGACACTCAATCAGGGTGTCTTTTTTGTACAAAAAATATTCATAAAATTTATTATAATTGAAAGAGGTGTTTAAAAATAAAATCTTAGTCTTTGTAATGTACAGAAAATAGAAGAAATAAAGAAAGTTTTAATGCAAGCTGTAATCAATAATGAATATAGCTTTTTTTGATGCCTATAAAGAATTAGTAGATGCTGATAATACAAAAAAACATTTTTTGTTGTATTGTGGGGTATTTTGTGGTAAAATTTGAATACGGGCAATCGGTGCAGGGTGTGTGTTAGCCTCCTACTCTTTATAAGAGGGGAGGTGGTTCTATGAGCAGATATGAGAAAATATATTTGTTATTAACAATTATTATGATTATCATTCAAGTTCTTGAATACATAAAAAAATAAGACGCCCCTGCTTTGGTCGGTAGGACGTCTTAAAAGTTCTATTGAGACTAACCACATCTTGTGGCGATTGCCTTTTTCTATCTTTATTATAGCACAAATTAAACTTTTGTAAAGAATTTTTTTTAAAATTAGGACTGTCCAAAATTGGGCGGTCTTTTTTTGTGGGCGGGGCTGTCAAATTTATAAGTGAATGGGTATAACAAAGGTGAGTTATATAGTAGCTTATGACGGCGATTGGGTTTGGTTTGTTTTTGTACAAATTTAATTAAGAAAGGAGTTGTGAGTGGTATGGAGCAAGAAAAAGAAGAGACGGAAGTTAAAGTTGTGGAAGAAAAGAAGATTAGAAAACAGAAAAAAGAAAATTACAACCTAAAAATGGAAAAAGGGTTTGAAAGTCCATTGGTTTATGTTGGGCCGACTTTTCCCGACAAGACTATTAGCAAAGGGCAAATTTTTAAAGGTGAGTTACCGACATATCTTAAAAAGGTTATTGAAGAAGATGCTGTTTTTAAAAATCTTTTTATTGACGTTACTAAGCTTGCGGAATTTAATGTTAAAGTTAGTTTGAAAGGAACAAAAGAATATTATTTTTATCAAAATGCTTTGAAAAAGATAAAAGAAAGGAAGTATTAAAATGGCTTATAAACACGGTATTTATATTAAAGAAGAAGCGACAAGCGTTGTTGCACCGGTTAGCGTTGAATCTGCTATGCCGGTGTTTTTTGTTACAGCCCCTATTAACCTTTCGCAAAAACCTTATGGAGTAACGAACGTTCCTGTTCTTTGTTATTCATTTAAGGACGCTGTTTCGGCTTTTGGATTTTGCGAAACGGAGGAAGAATGGGGGAAATATACATCGAATGAAGTTATTAAAACGATGTTTTCTTTGTATAATGTTGCTCCTTGCGTTATTGTTAATGTATTGGACCCAACAAAGCACAAAGAGGAGAAAACGGGGAACATTACTTTTAAAAACGGTGTTGCAAAGCTTTTGGAGAGCGGAGTTTTAAAAGATACTTTGAAGATTGGCGAATATAAAATTGATGAAGATTATATTGCGGAATTTGATGACGATGGATTTTTGATGATTACAGTAATTAAGGATATTTCGGACGGGGAAACGGCTGTTAGTTATTCTGTTATTGACCCGTCAAAGGTTTCTGCGAACGACTTTATTGGCGGGGTTAATTCTGAAACAGGGAAAAACGAGGGGCTTGAACTTATTTCTGAAATTTATCCGAGATTTAGGCTTGTGCCTTGTCAAATTGTTGTTCCGAAATATTCACAAAGTCCGTCGGTTGCGGCGGTTATGGAAACAAAATGTAACAATATAAACGGTGTATTTAATGCTATTTGTCTTGTTGATTTGCCAACTATGACGGCAGAAAATAAGAAAATAAGATATTCGGAGATTGCCGAATGGAAAAACGAAAATAATCTTGTTGGGGCGAATATGCTTTGCTGTTATCCTTTGACAGAGCTTGACGGTTATGCGTATCATTTATCTACACAGCTTGCGGGGTGCATTGCTATGACGGATTATGACAACGGCGGTGTTCCGAGCTTATCGCCGTCCAATCACGCTGTTAAAATAAACGGGCTTAGATATGCTGACGGAGAAGAGTTTATTTTGCCGAAAGAACAAGCCGACTATTTGAACGGAAACGCCATTGTTACGGCAATCAATTTTACAAACGGTTGGACGGCTTGGGGAAACAGAACAGCTATTTACCCTTCAAGCACAGATGTTAAGGACGTTTTTATCCCGACAAGAAGAATGTTTAATTGGCTTGGAAACAGCATTGCAATAAACTATTTTTCAAAGGTTGATTATCCGCTTTTGAGAAGAAGCATTGACACAATTGTTGACAGTGTGACGATGTGGCTTAACAGCTTATCATCACAGGAATACATTTTGGGTGGAACTATTGAATTTGCTGAAAGTGACAATTTGACAACAAGTCTTATTGACGGAACGGTTGTTTTTAGAATTAAATTTGCTCCGCCGTCACCTATGAGAGATGTTGAATTTATTTTAGAATATGACCCCGACTATTTGTCGGCATTATTTTAACATTGGAGGATTGCTATATGAAGATACCGGATAAGCTTGTGCAGTTTTATGTTTTTGATGATGATGAAATTATGATTGGCGTTGCGGACCTTACTCTTCCGGATATTGATTATATGTCGGAATCGGTTAAGGGAGCCGGAATTGGCGGAGAAATTGATTTGCCGGTTATTGGTTGTACAAAGTCTATGACAACAACAATTACTTGGCGTTCTCTTGTTTCGGAAACGGCGAAATTTATTGAACCTAAAGGGCATATGTTTTCTGCAAGAGGTTCTGTTCAGGAATTTGATGCAGAAAAGGGTGATTATCGACAAATTCCGTTAAAGGTTACTATGACGGTGTTGCCCAAAAAATTGAGTATGGGAAAAATGGACCCTGGAACATCGTTAGGTTCATCAAGTGAATTTGAAGTTTTATATTTGAAGCTTGAAATTGACGGAGAGATAATGTATGAAATTGACAAATCAAACAGCAAGCATTTGATTAACGGCGTTGATTATTTGGCGGCGGTTAGAAGAACGGCGGGCCTTAGCAGTTAAAGGAGGGTTTCGCAAAAATGGGATTTTTGTGAGTTTGATTTAAGGAAGAAAGGCTGTTTCTTCGAACAAGGCTTTTAAAAAAGCCCTTGAAACAGCCTTTTCCCTCGGACAGGCAAAGCCCAAAAAAAGAAAAATGAAACTTTTTTCTATCGCAAAAAGGTTTCAAACTTCCCAAAATGCTCTTTAAGCGAAAAGACCTTGTGGCGTTGCCCCAACCCCCGCCACCTTTTGAAAAAGGTGGACGAAAACTTAAAAATGAGTTTGACGGGAGTTTGAGGGAAAAAGAAGAAAAGAGGTCGGCAAAACGAAGTTTTGCATAAAAGTTTTTGGCAAGCTTTTTGTAAAAAGCTTGTGGGTTTGGGCGAAGCCCAAGAAGAATATACGGATTTGGAGGTATTACGTTATGATTACATATAAACTTAAAAGACCTATTAATTTTGACGGAAAAGAAATTAACAAATTTGATTTTGATTTTGAAAAATTGACACGCAAGGATTATAAAAGATGTGTTAAAGAGATGAAGCTTAGACTTCCCAAAAAGGAATATGTTGCTATGCCTATTTTTAACGAAACATTTCAGCTTATTTTTGCGGCGGCGGCAGCAGGAATTGTTTCGGAGGCAATGTTTTATTTGTATCCACAAGATGTTGTTGCGATTGGCGGAAAAGTTACGGCTTTTTTCTTTGGCAATAATATTGATGACGATGATGAGGAAGAAGAAAACGAAAACATTTATAAACTTAAGGACCCTATTGAATTTAACGGTGAAAAAATTATTGAATTTACATTTGATTTTGACAGCGTTACCCCTATGAAATATAAACAATGTGTTGCTGAACTTAGAAAGAGAAAATCGAAGAAGGAGGTTATTTTAACGCCGGCTGACAACGAAGATTTTCAACTTATCTTTGCGGCGGAGGCGGCGAAAGTTCCTGTTGACCTTATGTTTAATCTTTCTGTTAGAGACACTTTTGCGGTTTGTTTGGAAGCTAAGAATTTTTTATCGGTTGGGGATTTGGACGAAGAGGAGGAGAACGAGGACAAAATTGTGAATTTGGAGAAGAAGAATTTGACGACGGCAGAGAATTAGAGTTTGAGGAGAACATTATGGTTCTTGCTATGGAAACGAATACAAGTGTTGAATTTTATCAAAACTGTACTTTTGAGGAATTGGAAAGACATATTAGGACTTTTAACAGAATTATTGAAAAGAGAAAAGAAAAATAAAGGTGGTGGGCAAATTGGCAGGAAACAGAACATATCAAATGGCATTTAAACTTAACGCAAAGCTTGGCGAGGGATATAAATCGACATTTTCAAACGCAGAAAGCGTTGCATCGGCGGCTATTAGCAAAATTGGAAAGACGGTTGCGAAAGTTGGTGGACTTATTCTTGGTGGAATGGGTATATCAAATGTTGTTGATACTTATAAAGAGTTCCAACAAAGTATGGCAAACACCGGAGCTATTGCAGGAGTTGCTAAAACTTCAACGGAATATAGAGCTCTTGAAAATGCAGCTCTTGAAGCAGGGAAGGCAACGACAAAGACCGCAAAGGAATCGGCGGACGCTCTTGGTTATATGGCTTTGGCGGGTTGGAAAACAGAAGATTGCTTAAAGGGACTTATGCCTATTTTGAAGTTATCTGAAGCAACGGGGGCGGACCTTGCAAGAACATCTGACCTTGTTACGGATAGTATGGCAGCTATGGGATATGGTGTTGATGATTTGAGCAATTATCTTGATATTGCAGCAAAGGCGAACAACAAAGCCAATTTGACCGCTACACAGCTTTTGGAAACATATATTAAAGCCGGCGGAATGCTTAAAGCTATGGGAGCAACGAAAGAAGAATCGGCGGCTATTGCGTCTGTTCTTGCAAACAGAGGAAAGAAAGATACAGAGGCAGGAACTGCACTTAATGCCATTTTGGTCAATCTTACGGGAAATGGCAGGTCTTCAGGTGCGGCACTTGAAAAACTTGGAATAAGTGCTTATAATTCGCAAGGCAAATTTAAAGGAATTGTGAATATTTTGAAAGAGGTTTCGGCGGGTATGGCAAAAGCAAGCGACGAGACAAAACACTTTATTTCGGCAAAACTTGGCGGAAAAAGTCAAATGGATACATTTTATGCGTTGCTTAACGGCGTTAGCACTGTTGGTGAGAACGGAAAGAGTGAACTTGAAAATTATATTGAAGAATACAAAAATTCGAACGGTTCTCTTGATGTTATGCAAGAAGCGATGAATAATACTTTAAACGGGGCTTTGAAAATTTTGGAATCGGCTTCGGACGATGTTAAAATACGATTTATGAAAGAGATTGAGCCGACAGTTTCGCCCATAATAAGAAAAATTGCGGATAAGCTCCCACAGCTTGGTGAAAAGTTTGCGGTATTTACAAGAAATGCTGTCAGAAAAGCAAAGGAGCTTTGGGAGAAAGTATCACCGTTTTTTAAATTTTTTATCAACAATTTTGACAAAATAAAAATTGGTATTATGGCGGTTGGGTCGACATTTGTTACAGCAAAGATTGTTAATAGAATTAAAAGCATCGGAACAGCTCTTAAGACTTTGACGAGGACAAACCCTATATTGCTTTTAGTTGAAGCGGTTGTCGCTTTGGGTGTTGCTGTTTCGGAAGCTTGGGCACAGATTAAAGAGGCGAATTTGGCAGAACATTTTGGAAAAATAACGTTATCGGCGGAGGAAATGGACAACGTTATTGGGCAGATTTTGAAAAACAAAAATTTTGAAAAAGTGCAAAAATCTCTTAGTTTGTTTGATGATTTGGGCGAAACGGAAGAGAAAATTCAAGAAAACTTAAAAACACTTGAAAAAACAAATTGGAAAATATCGGTTGGGCTTGAATTAACTATTGACGAAAGAGGAGCTTATCAAGAAAGTGTTAATAATTATGTTAAAAACTGTTATCAATATTTGGAAGATGCTTTTTTGGCGGATTACTCTCTTTTTGACGGTGATGTTGTTACACAGAAAGTTGTTAGTGCTTATTATTTTGACCAAAGAGAGGAGCTTAAAAAACTTGGGCAACAGATGAACGATGCTATTGCGGAAGGGCTTAAAGACGGAGTTATTACTATTGACGAGGCAAAGACTATTGACGAAATTAGGCAATCTATGGAAAATGTTCGAGCGGAGCTTGCAAAATCGGAATATTCGGCAAGTATGATTGCCATTGAACTTTCTGCCAACGAAAAAAGAAGACTTAACGGCGGAAAGCTTACACCGGAGAGTTATGATGAGCTTTTAAAACAAATGCAGGAAGCCAACGAAAAATATAATTCTGACGAACGACTTTACTATGCAAAAAAAATTGAAGGGTATGAAAGAGTTTATGGCAAGGGCACAAACGAATATAATGCAAAAAGAGCGGAAGCAGAAAAGGAACTTAACGAAAGCATTAGAGCAAGAGAAGCTAACATTTGGAAATTTGGATATAATACAATTAATTCGACATACGGTTCAGAGATTTCGAATGCAACAACGCAATATGACGCAGCGATTGAATATATGTCGAGAGTTATGGGAGAGCATTTGAGCAAGCAAAACAAGACGGGAAAAATATTTCCTTTTGAAACAACGCACAGAACAGACCTTGATTCATTTAGAGAATTGGCGTATAACAATTTTGGGATTGATAGTGCGTCTGTTTCCAATATTAAAGACTTATATAAAGGTATTGAGCCTTATGAAGCTTCTATGCAGGAAGCAAAGAATAATCTTGAAGCAAAGATAAAGTATTATAACAGCAAGGGCAAGGAGGTTCCTGAGCAAATAATTGCAGAATATCAAGAAACAACGCAATATTTGGACGAGCTTGAAAAAATGAAAATATTTGTTTCTGACAATATTGGTGCTAATCGTGAAGCCTTGAAAAAAGTTGGGGCAAAGTTACCTATTAGCATTGAAAACACTGGGGGGCTTAATGATTTATACAATTATAGTTTAAAGCACCCAAGTTCAAACGATACAAATCTTTTATCTAATATTATTAGCGGATATAAAGAAGAAGCGAATAAAAAACAGGAACAAATGGACTTAAATTTGACATTGACCCCAAATTTGAAATTGAACGAAGAGAAAGCAAAACAATCTGTAAACGAAAACAGAAACAGGATTAAAGAAGATATGCAAAAGCCTATGAACGTTGGAATTATGGCAGACGCAACCGTTTCGGCGGGAGCGATTGATACAACGAACTTTGAAATTTCGGTTACTGCGGCTATGGTTTCGGCAGGGGCGAATGCTGTTGTTAATGCAACGGCAGATGCTCAGAAAAAGATTTCAGAAAAGAAAGTAAAAGCTTCGGCGAATATGGTTAAACTTGCCGTATCGGACCCTAAAACGGCACTTGCAAACCTTAAAGGACACGCAAAAGGCACAGATTATACAGAAGACACATTTATTGCGGGAGAAGCAGGAGCGGAGCTTATTACCGGAGCGAAAGGGCGAAAAGTTTTTAACGCTTTGGAAACGGGGAATATTATATCGAATATTGGTAAAATTAAAGATATGCTGTATTCGGCGGTTTCTTCGGCTTTTGTTATTTCAGAGACCGGAAAATATGAAAACATTTTTTCTTCCGGAGAGAGTGAAGCTATGAGAGCGGACAGAGTTGTTTTACCGGCAGGAAACGTTAATAATTCAAACTCTAATGTTACTTTGACAATTAACAACGACATTAAAATTGACGGAGGGAATGCTCAAAATTCAACTGATTTGAAAGCACTTATAAACCAAGCTTTGGACGAAAACAGCGAAAAGCTTGTTGAACTTATAAAAGAAGTTATCGATAACAGAGAACAAAGGAGGATAAGGTTATCCAATGCTTAAATATACGACTGTTCAAGGAGATATGTGGGACAACATATCCTTAAAAATATACGGAAGCGAAAAATATATTGACAAGCTTATTGAAGCTAATGAAAAATATCGTTTTGAGGCGGTTTTTTCGGCGGGGGTTATTATTAATGCTCCGGAGTTTTCTACGACCGAAACGGGAAGCGTTGATTTCCCGTCTTGGAAAACCAATGTCAAATGAGGTGATAGTTTATGTTTGCAAGACGGGCAATGGTTAAGGTTTGGTTTAAAGAAAAGGACATTTCGGAGCTTGTTGAAAGTTTTGTGTATTCGGACAACACTGATTTTACAGACGATGTATCGATTGTTGTTTCGGACAGGGACAGACTTTGGGCGAACGATTTTTTTCCGGAAACAGGGGATTATATCAGGGTTGAAATTTGGCTTAGAAATTGGAACAGAGAAAACGATAACAGAACTATTAAACTTGGAACATTTGAAATTGACAACATCAATTATAACGTTACAAAATTGACGATTAACGCTGTTGCAATTCCTATATTTTCAAACATTAGAGATGAAAAGAAATATAAAACGAGAGAAAAAATTAAACTTTCTGCCATTGCCGAAGAGATTGCAAAGGCAGGGGGATTATCTTTGGTTTATGAAAGTGATTTTGACCCAACTTTTGACAGTACAGAGCAACAAAACGAAGCAGACCTTTATTATCTTGAAAAATTATGCAAAAACGAAGGGCTTGCTTTAAAAATTACAGGCAAACAACTTGTTGTTTTTTCCGAAGAAAAGTATGACAGTTTGCCGGTTGTTAAAACTTTAGAGGTTGGAAAAGATTTTTTTTATGGGTATCCGAATTTTTCTCGAAATGCTAAAAATATTTATGGAGCTTGTGAAATTAAATTTTTTGACAGCAAGACAGACAAGATTTATAGCGGAAATTTTTTTGCACCGAACAGAGGAAAAAACGAAAAAACATTGCGACTTCAAGAAAAATTTAACAGCAAGACAGACAAAAATATAAATTATAACCGAAAGGCAAAAATTAAGCTTAGAGAGCAAAACAAAAATGAATTTACCGTTAGTATAAAGTTAAAAGGGGATATTATTTATTTTGCGGGAACTAATATTTATCTTAAAGGGTTTTATAAATTTGACGGAAAATACAGCATAACAACTTGCGAACACAGCATTAACAGAAGCGGTTATATTGTTACGTTGGAATGTCGGAGATGTTTGGAGGGCTATTAATGATTAAAATTGGCATAATTTCTTCCGTTGACGAAAAGAGATGTACGGCGAGGGTTGTTTTTCCTGATTTGCAAAATTATGTTTCGGGAGAAATGAATATTGTTGTTCCGTTTACTTTTCGGGCAAAGGCTTATTATATGCCGGAGATTGGCGAAAGGGTTCTTTGCATTACTGACAAAAACGAGGGTTTTATTTTGGGTTCTTTCTTTTCGGATAGCAGGTTGCCACCGGTGGGAGATAAAGGAAAAGCTTATATTGATTTTGATGACGGAACGGTTTTAAGATATGATAAAAATGAAAAGTTGTTGGAAATTATTTGTGAAAACGGGAATATTGTAATTAAAGGCAAGAGCATTAAAATTGTTGAGGGATAGGTTTGCAATTAATTTTGCGAAGCTGTTTTTTTGTTTGGGGGGATTTTTATTGATTGGTGCTATAGGGTCTAAAGCTATTGATGATGTTATTGTTTTTGAAGTTTCTGACAAGAGGATTTTGACACTTGATGGATTTAAACGAAGCAACAAAGTTATTTATGCGAAAAATGATGTTCTTATGCAAAAGCCTGTTTCGGAATATGTTGGGCAACAGCTTGACACGATTACTTTTACAATTAACTTTAACGCACAGCTTGGAACGGACCCGAGAACAGAAGTTAATAAACTTATTTATTTACAACGTGACGGCGAAGTTATCACTCTTGTTTTATGGGGCAAAGCTTTTGGTACATATCGGTGGGTTATTACAGATTTGGATATGGATTGGGAGCTTATCAACAAATTTGGATATGCTCAGAAGATTGCTGTTACGATAACACTTGAGGAATATGCCGATGAGTGGTAATTTGGAGGTGCTGTTTTATGAATTTAACGATTGACGGAGAAAATTTTGATTTTACATTAACTCCACAGGAAACTGTTTTTGAAATTATTCAAAACATTAAAACAATCATTTCAACGGTTAAAGGTTCGGTTGTTTTGGACAGAGGTTTTGGAATTGACGGAGAACTTATTGACTGTACTTCTGTTAGCGGAAAGAGCAAGCTTATGATATATATTATTGAGAGTTTGCAAGAATTTGAACCGAGAGTTGAAGTTGTCAGCATTGATTTTGCGGAGGACAGAGAAAATATTGACAAAGGAATTTTTTTCCCAAAATTGGAGGTGTATATAAAAGATGAGTATATCTCTTGAAAATTTACCGGAAGTTTGTTTTGCTGAAAAAGACGTTGAAAAAATTGAAATGGAGCTACTGAGCGATTTTGAAGAAATTTCCGGAAGAACTTTATTTCCGGGAGACCCTTTGAGAATTTTAATTTTAGGCTTTTCAAAATATTTTGCGTTGTTGCGAAACAACATTGATTTGTCGGCAAAGCAAAATTTACTTAAATATGCCGGCGAAGATTACATTGATAACATTGGTGCTTTAGTTGGAGTTAGCAGGCTTGGAGCTTCTTCGGCGACAGTTACAATGCGTTTTTTTATTTCTGAGGCACAAGACAAGGCGATAACAATACCACAAGGGACAAGGGTTACCTGTAACAACTTGATTTATTTTGAAACGGCAAAGAGCGAAGATATTGAAGCAGGCGAGCTTTTTACAGACATTGAGGCGATTTGTTTGGAAACGGGAACGAAAGGCAATGGGTATTATATTGGTCAGATTAATGAACTTGTTGACCCGATTTCTTTTATTTCGAAGGTTTGCAACACAACGGTTTCAGCAGGAGGGGCTGATGTTGAAAGTTTAGAAAATTTTAGAGAACGAATTTTGATTGCTCCGGAAAGTTTTTCTGTTGCAGGCCCGAAAGGGGCTTATATTTTTTTGGCAAAAACTGCATCGGCGGACATTGAAGATATTTCTGTTGTGTCACCGGAGGCAGGCGTTGTTGAAATTATTCCGCTTTTGAAAAACGGGGAAATTCCAACAAGCGAGCTTTTGAATAAAGTTAAAGATATTTGTTCTGACGAAGAAAAGCGACCGCTTACAGATAATGTTAAAGTATCTGCCCCCAAAAGCAAAGAATATAATATAAATGTTTTGTATTATATTGACAAAGAGGAAACTACAAGCGGAACAGAGATACAAAAAAATGTTGATAATGCTGTTGATATGTTTATAAAATGGCAACGGGCGAAGCTTGGGCGAGATATTAACCCGTCGAAGCTTATAAGCGACATTATTTTGGCGGGAGCAAAGAGAGTTGAAGTTACTGAACCGAGCTTTGAAAAGCTTAATTATAATCAAATTGCGATTTGCAAAAGCATAAATGTTGTTTATGGAGGGCTTGAAGATGATTAAATTATATGAATTAAGCTTGATTGATTTACTTCCTCCGAATTTAAAAACGAAAGAAATAGAGGCTGTTTGTCAGGCTCTTGACAGACAGTTGCAAGAAATAAGCCGGCTTTTGATTGACAACATAATTATTCCACGAATTGAGGAAATGCCCGAAAATGTTATTGATTTGCTTGCTTGGCAATATCACATTGATTTTTATGAACCACTTAGCCTTAATTTAATTAAGAAGCGAGAACTTGTTAAAAATGCTATTATTTGGCACAAGCAAAAAGGAACGAAAAAGGCTGTTGAACAACTTGTTAAAACAGTCTTTTTTGATGATTTTAAAGTTGAGGAATGGTTTGAATATGGCGGAAAGCCTTATTATTTTAGAATTGCTGTTGATGAAGGCAGTTTAAAAAGCAAAGAAGAATATAAACTACTTATTCAGGCTGTTAATTCGGCGAAAAACACCAGAAGCCACCTTGAGGAATTGATTTTAAAAACAAAAATTTCCGGGGGTCAATTATATTTTGGGGGAAGCATTAAAAAGACAAAATATTCTGTTAGGAAAAGTTTGGAGGTGTAATCAGTGGCAGTTTTTAACAAAATTAAACTTACAAAAAAAGGAAGTTATTTATTAAACAAAGTTATAACAAGGTCTGAAAAGCTAAACATCAAAAGAATTGCTGTTGGAAAAGGTTTTTTTGACGGCGATATTTGGGAGCTTGATAATATTGTTGATTTTGTTATGGACACAGATATTGTTAAGAGCGAAGAAACAGAGGGAAAATGGGAGATTGAGGTTAAATTTTCAAATGCCGATGTTTTGGAAGATTTTGAATTTAGAGAAGTTGGAATTTTCGCCACAGACCCTGATGAGGGTGAGATTTTATATGCTTATTGCAACTCCGGCGAAAACGGGGATTATATATGTGCTTATTCCGGTGACAATCTTATTGAAGAATATATTAACTTGTCTTTGTATACAGCGGGAGAAGCAGAGGTTTTTGCGGAAATTGTTAAGACAACGAAAGCCGAAGAAGTTAGCCTTGACGATACTATGAATATTGGGTGTGATAATGTTCAAACGGCAATTGAAACAGTTTTTGCTGAAGCAAAAAACAAAGACGGAGGGAATGCAGACACTGTTGACGGGAAGCACGCAAGCGAGTTTTCTTTGGTGGGGCATACGCATAATTATTTGCCACTTTCAGGCG
>CAZHGC010000029.1:0-23581 GCA_964531385.1 uncultured Lachnospiraceae bacterium
ACTCGCCCCAAACCCCAGCAAGCGTGTGGACGCTTGACCCCAGTAGGTGCTATTTTCATTTTTTCTGTCCACTTTATTGACTATGGTCCACAATGTTCAACTTTATCCGATACTATGTTTAGCATCAAATTTTTAATACTGTAAATTCCTCCCTCCCAAGATAATGAATACCCACAGCATAAACTTGAATAAGCATCAACACAAACTGTCAAAACAGGTCTGCCCACAATTTGATTTGCCTCATTTACCAAATATATATCGCAAACAGTTGAATCCAACATACCAACACCTATCCCCGATACAAAGTTTTGTACCCTATCTCCCGTAAGAGGTCTTATATTTCTTTGATAATTACTTAAACCGTTTCTGGATATATAATAAGTTTGTATATTTTTTGTTTTTCTGTAAAAATATCTAAATTGATAAAATGACGGATATTTAGACACAAGTTTTCCTTCAGTATCACAATATTTATTTTTCAGTAATAAAATGTATGATGTTTTTAAACTATTTTTATTTCTGTTATAAAAAAATTTGTTTAATGCCCAACGCATATTTTTTTCATCGGTTGTCAAAATTTTTTCTTGTTTCGTTTTTTCTTTGGGTGCTAATGCAGTGATATTTTGATAAATCAAATATGTACACAAATATTTTCTAACCGTTTGCTTACTCAAATTATTTTCCTCAGCAGCTTTCTCAATAAGTTTTGTTCTAATTTTTATATTTGATATAAACGGAACAATCTCAGATATAACAGCAAATCTTTCATACATGACTTTTTGTTGCGACAAATTCACTGCGTTCATATCTATATACCCGAAATTCAAATATTTCTTTGAATCTTCTTCGGACAAACGCTCGAAAGGTTCAATTTCTAATAATTTAACCCATTTGGGCATACATTTATCAGAACAATTAATTACAAAAGCACTTTCATTATTTTTATCAAAAATCCTGTATATTGCTCCATTTTTAAGTTTAATCAAATAAGTATTATTCATCTGTATCTTTCTCCTTTTCTACAACAATTCCCCAGTCATCAACTCCACGTTTTAACCAATATTGACGGCTTAATTCCAAAAGTTTAACACTCATGGGTTTTGTAAGAAATTTTCGAAAAATACATTCTCTAATCATCAACTCATTATTTAATTTTGTACAAACAAAATCTGTTGTATACTCACCTTCTTCTAATCCTTCCAATAATACATTACATTTAACCACTTTAATTTCTTTACTTCCTGAAAGAAAGTCTGCATATCTATACTGAATTTCATCATATGTACGACACACACCTTCAAATTTATCTAACGCTCGCTTTTCACATCTGCCCTTAAAATTCTTTTTTCTCAAAAAACAACCTCCCAAAAATATTTATAATTTACATTCCCAAAAATAAAAAAATAAAAACTCTTTGATTTTTGGGAACGTAATAAATCTTGTATTCCTTTGATTTCAAGCCTTTTTAACATATTTGAATTTCCCCAAAAAGCCATTTTTTAAATTTCTCTATATCAAGGGGCAAACACATTTATCCCCAAAAGGGCAAAATGATGTAGCCCCAAAAATTTTTAAAATTTATTATTTGGGAAATAAATTTGATTAATAAACAAAATTTTTATACCCCAATGAAATAGTAGTTTCATCGGCTTTTTAGCTTAAATTTTTGGCTTAAATTCAGGGTTTTTTAGAGGTCATTTTTCTATTTTTCAAAAAATAAAACCCCAAAACTAAGATTTAACTTAATTTTGAGGTTATTTCTTTTATTGTTACTATTTTTTGTTTTTGGGGCTATCCCATTTTGCCCTTTTTAGTGTTTTTGGGGCTAATTGGCTTTGCCCTTTGATAATTATTTTATTCCCACTCAATAGTTGCTGGTGGCTTACTCGTAATATCATACACAATTCTATTAATATGCCCAACTTCATTAACAATTCTTCTGCTAACAGTATCAAGAACATCATACGGAATTCTTGCGAACTCAGCAGTCATAAAATCAGTAGTGGTAACACCTCTGAGAGCAAGTGTATAATCATAAGTCCTTGCATCACCCATAACACCAACACTTCTCATAGGCGTAAGAACTGCAAAATATTGGTTAATATCTTTATCCAAACCTGCTTTAGCAATTTCATCTCTAAAGATATAATCCGCATCTTGAAGAATTTCAATTTTGTCTTCGGTAATTTCTCCCAAAATTCTAATGGCAAGTCCCGGACCAGGGAAAGGCTGACGCCAAACAAGATAATCTGCAAGACCAAGTTCAAGACCAAGACGTCTAACTTCATCTTTAAATAAAAGTCTTAAAGGCTCAACAATATCTTTAAAATCAACATAATCAGGAAGACCGCCAACATTGTGGTGACTTTTAATTACAGCTGCATCGCCTGTACCGGATTCAATAACATCAGGGTAAATAGTACCTTGAGCAAGAAAATCAACCGCACCGATTTTTTTTGCTTCCGCCTCAAAAACTCTGATAAATTCTTCGCCAATAATTTTTCTTTTCTTTTCAGGCTCGGAAACACCGGCTAATTTGCTCAAAAATCTGTCTTTAGCATTAACTCTGATAAAATTAATATCCCAATCTTTAAAAGCCGCTTCAACTTCATCACCTTCGTTTTTACGCATCAAACCGTGGTCAACAAAAATACAGGTAAGTTGATTTCCAACAGCTTTAGAAAGCAATGCCGCAAGAACAGAGCTGTCAACTCCGCCAGAAAGAGCAAGTAAAACTTTTCCATCGCCGACTTTTTCTCTAACATCTTTAATTGCCGTTTGAGCATAATTGCTCATACTCCAATCACCGGAACACTTACAAACTTCATATAAAAAGTTGTTAAGAATTTCAATGCCCTTTTCAGTGTGCATAACTTCAGGGTGAAATTGAACAGCATAAAGTTTTTTGTCTGCATTCTCCATTGCAGCAACTGGACAATTGTCTGTGTGAGCAGAAGAAACAAAACCCTCCGGCATAACTTCAATGTAATCGGTATGGCTCATCCAAGTAATGCTTTCATTGCCAATACTTTTAAATATCAAAGAATTAGTGTCAAATTTTGTCGGAGTTTTTCCATATTCTTTTGCAGGTGCAGGGCAAACTTTTCCGCCAAGAACGTGTGCCATAAGCTGAGAACCATAACAAATTCCCAAAACAGGAATGCCAAGGTCAAAAATTTCCTTGCTGATAGTTGGAGAATTTTCAAGATAAACACTGTTAGGACCGCCTGTAAAAATAATTCCTTTCGGATTTTTTTTCTTTATTTCTTCAATAGAAGTTTTGTAAGACAATACCTCACAGTAAACCTTTGAATCTCTAACTCTTCTGGCAATAAGCTGATTATATTGCCCTCCAAAATCCAATACAATAATAAGTTCGTGTTTCATAAAAACCTCCATATTATAAATTTTAGTTAAAATATAAAAACATTAAAAGACTTATATAACATTTGGGTAAAAACAATTTGCTTTTGTAACCCGAAAACTCCAAATTTATTTTTTTCTGAATAATTTTCGTGGAGTCAATGAAATCATCATAGCATCAAGAAGTTTTTCATTCGGCTCGATAATAACTTTAACCTTTTGTTTGTTGTAATATGTAATAAACATATATGTATTGCCATAAATTTCACCGCTTGAAAAATCTTTAATGGGCAATGCGGAATAACCGTTAAATTTTTCTTTGTCGTCAATATGGGCCATAACAACAAACTCAGAAACTTCAGCCGAAAAAATATTTTTTCTTTTCGATTTATTGTAAATACAATCAATATCTAAAGTTCCGTTTGTATATAAATATTCATATTCAACATTAAGCCTTTTAAAAAAGAATGATGCAATAACAGCAACAACAATAATAAGCGGTGATGCGTGAATTGGGTCACCAAAAATCACCGATAACACAAGCGAAAAGAAACAAGCAATAACTACAATTATAATTTTTTTGAAAATATCTTTTTTTGTTTCTTCTTTTGCAACAAGCTGTTCAACATATAAATCGTCCATTAATTAAGCTCCTCCAAAATATTAATCCAACCCTTGCTTTTCGTTATCCTCATCAGCTTCAGCTTCTTCAGAATCATTTTTCAAATTAAAATTAAATTTTGATATAATTCCGGGAACCATATTCAAAAGCTTGTCAACACTGCCTGTATTTTTAACATTAACAAGTTGAACTGTTCCGTTTTGAACAACAAGTATCGCTGAAGGTGTAATTTTTGCACCAAGCCCCCCTGCGTTCTTTCCTTTGCTGTCTTTCTCGCTTTTGTTGCCTGCGGCTCCGGCAGCAACACCAAAAGAAACATCAATTAACGGAACCATTGTAATATCGCCAACTGTAACAGGTTCACCAACAACCGTTTTGGTAGAAATAAAATTTTCCATCTTGTTGAATAACGATTCTAAATTTGAATTAATTGAGTCACCCATAAAATCAACCCTTTCTGTTTTTTATAATATTTAAAATGTGCTCTTTCAATACATATCTTAAAATGGGAAAACCAATTTTAAAAATTCGTGTTTTCCCATTTGCAAGCAAATCACCTTCAAAAACTTCTCTTTCAAAATCAGCAAAAGAATTTATTTCAAAAGGTGCAAAC
Organism: uncultured Lachnospiraceae bacterium; assembly: GCA_964531385.1. Taxonomy (GTDB): domain Bacteria; phylum Bacillota; class Clostridia; order Lachnospirales; family CAG-274; genus MGBC114079. Next base: position 4,599 of record CAZHGC010000029.1, read on the forward strand.
TCGGAAACAACCGACATAAGTCCAATAAACTTTCCCGTATCCGAAGGGTCATCAAATCCAACAAGTAAATTAACTTTACATTTTTTAGGCATAATTGCAACAAATAATTGTTTGATAAGATTTAAAGTATCTCTTGCAATATCGCCTTTATGCGGATATTCTTTTAAAAAAATAAGTTTATCATAAATATTTTTAACATTGTTAAAAACATTATTCTCTTTTTTAGATTTCTTTTTATAATTTTCTTTCAAAACGTCTTTTTTTGTTTCTTCAAAAACATTTTGTTCGCTTCCAACGTTTAAATTCTGTTCATTTTCAAACGAAACATTTTCGTTAAGATTTAATGAACTTTTTTCAAAATCGTCTTCTTTTTCGTTAAAATCATTTTTAAAAAATTTAATTCCGAAAATTCTTAAATAACTTGCTTTTTTCTCTTTTCCATAAAGAAAAACAAATCTAATAATTCCCAAAAAACTAACCTTAAAATTAACAACCACATCTTCTTTTTTTTCTGCAAAAATATAATATTTAATTCCACCAAAAAGAACCAATAACAACAAAAAAAGCAACACACCAAAAATAACAAGCAACAAAATTCCAATAAACTCCAAAATTGTTACAATCCACGAAAATATTTCCATATAACAACTCCCATTTTGAAACTTCCAAAAAAATATTACGCTCTAAATATTATATCATTTCAAAAAATATAGAAGTCAGCCGCAAAGTTGTTGTTATAACCTTACGGCTGACAAAAACTTTTATAAAAAATTATTTAATATCGATGTATTCAAAACTTGCAAAACCTTTGCTGTCTTTGCCCTTGTTGTTCATACAGAATAAACCAATTCTTCCACCAACCCAGCTTTTTCTCGACACAATATATTCTACCCTTTCGCCAAGTTTTTCATACTTAACACCGTCAAAACTATAGTAGAAATCAGTTTGTGCGTTATATTCCATAACAGCTTTAAAATAAATTTCAGAAACATTTTCAATTTCTTTTGTTCCTGTAATTTTTTCTGCGTGCTCCGGATAGCTGTGCTCAAAATTTGTTTGTTTAAGAACAAATTTGCCATTACAGTTTTCAACTCTTATGCAGTAGTAATTTCCTCCTGTAACCGTAAGCCCCGCTGTATCACCATCTTCCAAAAGATTAAGTTTAACTTTTGTAACTGCTTCAAAATTAGGAGCTTGAATAAGCTGTGAAAGAAGATTTGCGGCGTCTGAAACAAACCCCTCTTTACCGTTTTCGTCCAAAACAGGCATAGCAAACAATTTAAGTTCATCATTTCCAAGCTCATAAAACTTTTTGTTTTCGTGTGCTTGCCATTGCCATTGAAGCCCAAGTTCCTTTCCGCTAAAATCATCGGAAGTTGCCGGTGTACAAATTTCAGTTTCACAATTAACAGTCGGTTTCTTATATTCAAGAACAGGTTCGCCAACAAAATCGTGATTTGTATCAACGCCAATCAAAGGCCAGCCGTCAACCCACTTTGCAGGTTGCAAATGAGCAACTCTTCCGTAAGCGTTTATATCTTGAAAATGAATAAACCAGCTTTCACCGTTTTCAAGGTCAACCAAACCGCCTTGATGAGGTCCGTTAATCGGTGAATCTCCTTGATGCATAATAATTTTATGTTCATAAGGTCCGTAAATATTTTTTGAACGAGCCGCCATTTGCCAACCTGTTCTAACCCCGCCCGCAGGAGCAAGAATATAGTAAAAATCATCTTTTTTATAAAATTTAGGACCTTCAATTGTTGGGTGATTAATTCTTCCGTCAAAAACCATAATGTCTTTGCCAATAAGCTTTGTTCCGTCCGGAGCCATTTCGCTAACAGCCAAACGACTTTTAAATCCGCATCTGCTTTTTGCAAAAGCGTGAACAAGATATGCTCTTCCGTCATCGTCCCAAATAGGACAAGGGTCAATCCAACCGTAAGCTTCTTTCACACAAACAACATCGTTCCATTTTCCAAATGGGTCTTCTGTATTTGCCATAAAAATGCCAAGGTCAGGGTCACCAAAATAAACATAAAATTTTCCGTCATGGAACCTTATACTCGGAGCCCAAATTCCTTTTCCGTGCTGAGGTTTGTCATATCTTTCAAAAGGCATTTTTTCAACAGCGTGACTTATAACTTTCCAGTTTACAAGGTCTTTGGAATGTAAAACCGGCATACCCGGGAAATATGTAAATGATGAAGATACCATAAAGAAATCATCACCAACACGTATAACATCAGGATCCGAATAATCTGCAAATAAAATAGGATTTTTGTAGTTTCCGTTGCCCAAATCGGCAACCCATTTACCTTTAGCTTCTTTGTACATCTGTCAGTACCTCCAAATTATTTATTAATATATTCGGCAGTTTTGTCTCTTGTCATAAGATTTACAACCGCCTGTTTTGTATCTTGCCCGAAAAATAAAACATCATAAATTTCCTTTGTAATAGGCATTTTAACGTTATATTTAACCGACAAATCATAAGCTGCCTTGGCTGTGTTAACACCCTCAACAACCATATGAACTTCTTTAAGTGTTTCATTGAGAGTTTTTCCTTTTCCAAGAAGCACACCCGCCATTCTGTTTCGACTGTGCATACTTGTACAAGTAACAATAAGGTCACCAATTCCCGAAAGACCCGAAAAAGTTTCCGCCTTTCCACCCATAGCAACACCAAGTTTGGAAATTTCAAAAATCCCTCTTGTCATAAGAGCCGCCTTAGAATTGTCTCCAAAACCAACTCCGTCAGAAATTCCTGCAGCAAGAGCAATAAGGTTTTTAAAAGCTCCACCAATTTCAACACCAATAATATCTGTATTTGTATAAACCCTAAAAACAGGACTCATAAAAGCTTTTTGAACTTCTTCCGCAACTTCAAGGCTTTCCGAAGCCGCAACACACGCAGTAACCAATCCCTTGCCAACTTCCTCTGCGTGACTTGGCCCCGAAAGCACCGCAACTTTGCAAGAAGGAGCAACTTCTTCAATAACTTGTGAAAGCCTCAAAAGCGAACCTTCTTCAATTCCTTTTGCAACGTTAATAACAATTTGATTTTCTGAAAAACAATTTAAAAATCTTTTTGTTGTTTCACGAACTGCCTTTGAAGGAACCGCAAAAACAATTATATCTGAATTTTTAACATCGTCATCTATGTAAGTAACATTAATATTTTTAGGAAGAATAATATTTGGAAGATATTCCTTGTTTTCTCTTTCTCTGTTAATTTTTTCCGCCTTTTCTCGAACTCTTGACCATAAAACAACATTATGCCCGTTGTTGCTCAAAAGAACTGAAAGAGCTGTTCCCCAGCTTCCCGAACCAATTACGGAAATTTTGCTCATATCAAAACCCCCTCCTACTTATTTTTTTTAATGCTGAATTTATTTTCTTCGCCTTTAATAAGTCTTTTTATATTGGGTATATGCTGATAATAAGCCAAAAGCCCGATAGCAGACATCAAAGCAACCGCTTCCATATTAATTTCAATTCCGCCAATAAAGCTAAACACAATCATTGAAACAGGAGCAACAACAACCATAACAAGAGAACAAAGGGAAATATATTTTTTTGCAAGAACAACAACAAGCCCAAAAATATATGTTGTTAAAGCAACTCGCCAATCGATACATAATATAAGCCCCAAAGTTGAAGCAATGCCCTTGCCACCTTTAAATTTCAAATAAAAAGGAAAATCGTGCCCAAGAATAACGCCAACACCCGCATAAACACCCCAAAGAATATTACCTTCTCCAAAAAAAGTTCCGCCGCCTTTAAAAAGAATTGTACATAAACAATATGCAACAACGGCTTTCATAATGTCTGAAACAAAAACAATTGCCCCCGCTTTTGCTCCCAAAACACGTGTAACATTAGTTGTTCCTGCGTTTCCGCTTCCAAAATCACGAATATCGATTTTTCCCATAATTCTGCCAACAATGAAAGCAGTTTGAATACAACCGATTATATAACCTATAGCAAGACAAATAATTCTTTCCAAAAAAGCCACGCCCCTTCAAAATCACTCTTTTCTGTTTCTCGCAATAAAGTGTATCGGAGTTCCGTCAAAACCAAAAGCCTGTCTAAGTTGATTTTCAATATATCTTTTGTAAGAAAAATGTAAAAGCTGAGAATCATTCACAAATAAAACAAATGTTGGCGGTTTAACCGAAACTTGTGTAATATAATAAATTTTCAAAGGTCTGCCCTTTTCTGCCGGTGGCTGGTTAAGAGCCATAGCCTCAATAAGAACATCATTCAAAAGACCTGTTGAAATTCTTCTTGAATTGTTTTCGTTAACAACTTTAATCATTCCAAATAATTTATGAATACGCTGTCCTGTCATAGCCGAAATAAATAAAATTGGTGCATATGGCATATATTTAAGCTCAGTCTCAATGTCTTTCATAAATTTGTTCATAGTTTTGTTGTCTTTTTCAATTAAATCCCATTTATTAACAACAATTATACAAGCTTTTCCGTTTTCGTGAGCAATTCCGGCAATTTTTGTATCTTGGTCTGTAATCCCCTCTTCGGCATTAATCATCAAAATACAAACATCTGCTCTTTCAACCGCCGCAACAGCACGAATAATGCTATATTTTTCGATATTCTCCTTAATTTTACTTTTTCTTCTCATTCCGGCAGTATCAATGAAAACATATTTCTGACCGTCTTTTTCATAATACGAATCGATTGCATCTCTTGTTGTTCCTGCAACATCGCTTACAATAACTCTGTTTTCTCCCAAAATTTTATTTATAAGAGAAGATTTTCCAACGTTCGGTTTTCCAATTATTGCAACCTTAATTGTGTCATCATCTTCGCCATTGTCAGAATCTTTTGGAAAATGTTTAACAACTTCATCAAGCATATCCCCAAGACCAAGCCCTTGCCCTGCCGAAACACCCCAAGGGTCGCCAAGACCAAGCGAATAAAACTCATAAACGTCCATACTGTATTTTCTAAGGTCGTCAACTTTATTAACAACAAGAACAATCGGTTTTTTTGTTTTTCTCAAAATATTTGCAACTTGCATATCAGTATCCGTAACGCCTGTTTTAACATCAACAACAAATAAAATAACATCTGCCGTTTCCATGGCAATTTCAGCCTGAGAATACATTTGCTTCAAAATAACATCGTCCGATTCGGGCTCAAGCCCGCCCGTATCAATAAGTGTAAATTTATAATCAAGCCATTCGGCTTCCGCATAAATTCTATCTCTTGTAACGCCCGGTGTATCTTCAACAATAGAAATCCTCTCACCCGATATTTTATTAAAAAGCGTAGATTTACCGACATTCGGTCTGCCAACAACAGCAACAATCGGTTTTGCCATTAAAAACTCCTCCAATCAATAGAATATAAAATATTATTAATAAATTCTGCTCCGTCAGAACTTGAAGGTTTAACCAAACAACCAAGTTCTTTTTCAATATCTTTAATATCAATATCATCAAGCAAAACAGTTTCATTATCTCTCAAAGCATTTTGAGGAATAAGCAAAAGCTTGCCAAGGTCTTTCCCTGAAAGTTGGTCAATAATATCTGTTCCTGTCAAAAGCCCCGAAACCGTAATTGTAGTTCCAAAAAAATTATTTTTTATTTCATATACATCTATTTTAGTACACTTAAATTTTTTAGTCAATTCAGAAGTTAAACTTAAAATAAATTTATAAGCGGCCGCACCCGTTGCAATGGAAATGTGCCTTTTTTGATTGTCTCCGTCAAGGGTTGCCAAATATTTCGAAAACTCACTTTTCATAAGGCTAATCATTCCAACGCCGTTTTCAAGCTGGGAAAAACCCTCATAAAATTCCTCATCGTGCATCTTTCTTCCTGCCGTAATATAAAATTCATCGGAGAGAAAAACAAATTTTGTTCCAAATTCCTCAAAAAACTTTTTTTGAATTTCTTCAACCATATCAATTATATCACAACATTCCTCTTTGTTAAAGAGTTCAATTTGTTCAAGACCATCTCGAAATTTCGTTTTGCCAAAAGGAACAACCGACAAACTAACGGCGTTCGGAATAAATTTGCTCAAATCAAAAATCGATTTTTCAAGATATTTCCCGTCATTAACACCTTTGCACAAAACAATTTGGAAATTCATTTCAATTCCCGCATCATAAAATTTCTGAATATATTTCATAATTTTAACCGAATTGGGATTTTTAAGCATAAATTTTCTAAGTTCCAAATCAGTTGTATGAACAGATATATTAATTGGAGACAAATGATAAAAAATAAGTCTGTCAATGTCCTCTTCTTTCATATTTGTAAGGCTTACATAATTTCCTTGCAAAAATGAAAGCCTTGTATCATCATCTTTAAAATAAAGAGTCTCTCGCATGCCTTTCGGAAGTTGGTCAATAAAACAAAAAATACATTTGTTTGAACAACTTTTTGCCTTATCCATAAGACCTCTTTCAAAAACAATGCCCAAATCTTCGTATTCTTCTTTTTCAATTTCCAAAACCCAACTTTCGCCATTAGGTTTTTCAATTCCAACCTCAATATATTCATCTTGAATTAAATATCTATAGTCAAAAACATCTTTAACTTCGCTGTCATTAATGCTTATAAGTGCATCGCCCGGCTCAATTCCAAGTTCTTCGGCAATGCTTTCTTTTTCAACTTTAAAAATAACATTTTTACAATTCAAATCAAACAACTCCAAAACATATCATATAAGCAAAAGCATAGGCAACAACACATTTTAACAAGCTTTCTTATAAAAAATCAATCGTGAAAAACACAAAGTTCCAACAAATTATTTCAACGCAATAAGTCCGGCAAGGCTTCCTCTTTCCGGACCCATATTTCTGTGTGAAAAAAACAATTCCGGATTACACTTTGTGCAAATTCCCGAATTTTCAACATTTTCCTTTAAAACTCCGGAATTAATCAATGTTTCTTGAATAATGCCCTGTAAATCAATTTTGAATTTGCCCTCTTTTTCAAAATCTTTAAAAATAAATTTGGGGGAATATTCCAAATTATTTTCAAACTCCTCAACAACAGGATATTCAACTTCAAAACAACAATTTTTAATTGACGGGCCAATCCCCGCCAAAATGTTTTTTCTGTCGCAACCATAGTCTCTAACCATTTTCAAAACCGTTTTTGCACCAATCTCCTTAACAGTTCCCCGCCAACCGGAATGTGCCATAGCAACAACTTTTTTAATTGGGTCAAGAAAATAAATCGGAACACAATCCGCATAAAAAGTTGTTAAAACAATTTCTTTTTCAGATGTTATAAGACCGTCTGCATCATAAATATCGCTTTTTCTCAAAAGCCCTTTTCCAATATCATCTTTGCAAACATCATAAATTGTATCACTGTGAATTTGTTTTGAAAAAACAACGTTTCGATAATCAACTCCGATAGCCGAGCAAATTATTTTATAATTTTCAACAACGTTTTCAGGCTTGTCCTCTCTGAAATGTAAATTCATCGATTTAAAAACACCCGTTGAAACTCCTCCTTTTCGAGTTGAAAAACAATGAGAAACAACACCCGTTTTATCAAAATTTTCAAAAGTAAAATAAACCAAATTTCCGTTTTCGTGTCTAATCATAAAATCAATTCCAATCCCAAAAAGCATTTTTAATATATTCAATATTTTTGTCTTTTCCAATTATTTCAACAACATCAAATCTAAAATCAATGTTTTGCAAATTATTTTCCTCAATAAATTGTAATGCGGTATTTATAATATTTTTCTGTTTCGATTTTCCAACAGCTTCTCTCGGAAAACCATATCCAATACCGTTTCTAAGCTTAACCTCAACAAAAACAACATAATCTTTTTCTTTTGCAATAATATCAATTTCACCAAAAGCCGTTCTGAAATTTGTGCAAATAATTTCAAGCCCCCTGCTTTCCAAATATTTGCAAGCAATTTCCTCGCCAATTTTTCCTTTTTCACGATTATTTTTTTGCATTTCGTTTAAGTTCCTCATATCTATCAAGATTGCTTATAAAAGCCAAAACTTGAGCAACAACTTCATATAACTCTGGAGGAATATTTTCTCCCAAATCAAGGCGTGTAAGTTCCTCAACAAGTTCCGAATCCTCATAAACAGGAACATCTGCCGCCTCGCCATGTTCCAAAATTTTTTGTGCAACATATCCTTTTCCTGTTGCAACAACTCTCGGCGAAACATCTTTTTCCAAATTATAGGAAAGTGCAACCGCCTTCTGATTCGGATTAATCTTTTTTTTATTTTCCGCCATAATTCACACCCTCATATCAAAAGAGTATCGTCTTTTCAAAACATCTTTTTCTTTCAAAGCTTCGTTTTTATTTTTAACAACATTAAAAACTTCGTCTTTTTCTTTATATGTAACGCTTGATATTTTAAAACCATAATTATCGAGAACATCAACAAGTTCGTTAATATTTTTTTTTATAAGAGAAATTGTCTCTTTTTTTTCACACTTAAATTGAAAATTCAAATTTTTATCAATTTTTTCAATAAAAGCATCAATTTTTCCTATAAAAAAATAATCGAGAGACAATAAAACAGATGCCCTTTTTGAAAAATCTCCATTTCTTTTTGAATTTTTAAAAATATGAAGTTCACAATCGCTTTCTTTTCCGTTAATATTAATCGGAATTTGAATATAGTCTTTATAATTGTCGACATTCTTCATAAAATCCAAGTCATTTTTAATATTGTCAAAACTTTGTTTCAAATTTAAATTCGTTTCATCTGCTGTCTCTGAAAGAATTTCACTGCCTTTCAAAGACATTTCATAAATTTTTTCAAATTTAGAATTAAAAGTCTCCAAAGATTTTAAATCATCTTCTTTAAAAAACAATTTTTCGGAAATTGCCTGTTTAATTTTTTCAACAGAATTAAAATTCTCTTTCAAATCAAAAATTTCAAGTAACTTGTTTTTAACGTTTCCGTCCGGCATTTTAGCAATTTTGGAAGCAATATCTAAAAATTCTGCTTTAAGACCCGTATAATTGTCCATAAGCCTGTTCAAAGTATCAACGCTAACTTTTCCAACAGGCATTTCTTCTTTAAGCAAAAACAAAACCTTTTCCAAAACTTCCGATTTATTTGCTGAAAAATCAACATTTTTAAAATTTTGATTAGCTTCGTCTGAATTTGCAATAAATTCCTCATTTGCATATTTAAAATATAGACCTTTTGAAATAGTTTCTTTATCAACAGGCATATTATTATCAATCAGTGCCTTAACAAGTTCGATATTTTCTTTTGTTGCCGGCATCTCCGCATTATTCAAAAGTTCTTTTATAAAATTAACATTTTCACTTTCCGTTTTTGAAATTTCAACAAAAATCTGCCCCGAATTTGTTTCCTTAACAGTAAACGAAGCTTTTTCGCCAATTCTCAAATCGGGAGTAACCAAAGATTTTGCATTAATAACATTGTTGTCATCAATTTTTAAAGTAACGGAATTTTGCTTAATATCAACAACAACACCTTTAAAACTGTCTCCTGCTTTAAGTTGCATAAGTGACTTTGACATATCAGAAACAGCCTTGTCATATTTAGTGCTGATTATATTTTCCAAAAGATTTTCGCTGCCAATTTTCATAAAATCACCCTTATAAAATATATCCAAATCGGAAACCGCAAAAATTATAATATAAATATCGTCCTAAATAAAATTTTTTGTAAAACTTCTTCTGTGAATTGGCGAGAGCCCAATACGCTTAATTGCATCAATATGCTCTTTCGAGCCATATCCCTTGTTTTTTTCGAAATAATATCCGTCATAAACTTCAGCAAATTTTTCCATCATTTCATCTCTTGTAACTTTTGCAATAATGCTTGCTGCCGCAATGCTGATACTCTTTGCATCGCCTTTAACAATCCCCTCTTGATTAATATTTACATTTGGAATTGTAACCGCATCAACAAGAAGCTGTGTCGGAGCAATTTCAAGTTTTGAAATTGCAATTCTCATAGCTTCATAAGTTGCCTGTAAAATATTAATTTCATCAATAACAACATTTGAAACAACTCCAACACCAACAGCAAGTGCTTTTTCTTTTATTTCAACAAATAATTCTTTTCTCTTTTTTTCCGATAATTTTTTCGAATCGTCAATTCCAAGAATACAACAATTTTTTGGCAAAACAACCGCAGCCGCAACAACAGGCCCCGCCAAAGGTCCTCGTCCAACTTCATCAATTCCCGCAATGTATTCAACGCCCTGCTCATAATGTTTATTTTCAAAAAGAGAAAGCCTTTTAACTCGTTCTTTTTCTTCCAAAAAATCATTATACTTTTTTTGATATATTTCAATTAATTTTTGAACGCCCTTTCTGTCATCATCTTTAAACTTTTCAAGTTCAAAAACAACATTTGTTATAGGGACATCTTTAAGAAATTTTTTTATATAGTCAACAGATTGTTTCATAAACATAACCTCAAAGCAACAATAACAACAACGTTACCTTTCAAAAGTAAGTTAAAAATACACATAATAATTATACAACAAATTATATAACTTTAAAAGAAAAATTTTTAACAAACTTAAAATTCATCAAAAAAACTTGTCCGGATTTCTGCCAACAAGAGAAATGCTCATTTTATCCAAATCAAAAACGCTGTCAATAACACTGTCAACTTTTTCAACAGTAATATTATTAATCTTGTTTATAATATCATCAAATGTATTAACTCTATTTAAAAGCAACATTGTCTTTCCAATATTTGAAGTTCTCGAGGAAGAGTTTTCAAGGCTCAAAATATAATTGCTTTTAAGCTGTTCCTTTGTTTTTTGAAGTTGCTCTTTTGAAATTTTTTCTTTTTTAAAACTTTCAATTTCTTTTAAAATAAGCCCATAAACCTGTTCAAATTGGCTCGGATTAAGGCCTGCATAAATATTAAAAAGCCCTGTATTAATAAAATTGGACAAAAAAGAATAAACAGTATAAGCAAGACCATTTTCTTCTCTTATTTTTTGAAAAAGCCTTGAACTCATACCCCCGCCAAAAACAGCATTAATCGCCGTCAAAGTATACGCTTCTTCCGAACCGATTTCAAACCCCGGAAAGCACATAGTCAAATGAAGCTGTTCAATATCTTTTTCTTTTTTAACATTAACTTTAAAATATTCAGGCTTGTCATATATATCAAATTCTTCAGCTTTTCTGTTAAAATTTCCAAAACGCTCTTCCAAAGTTTCCAAAACAGCTTTTTTGTCAAAATTTCCCGCCAAAGCCAAAACGGTATTATTTGTGCAATAATGGCTGTCATAATATTTTTTTATAATATCGGAATTAAAATTTGAAATACTTTTCTCCGTTCCAAGAATTGGAAGCCCAAGCGAATTATTTTTCCAAACTTCATATTGAAGCAAATCATAACCAACTTCTTCGGGTGTATCTTCATACATATTTATTTCTTCAATTATAACTTGTCGCTCTTTTTTAATATCATCATCGGAAAATAACGAATTAAAATACATATCCGCCAAAACATCAACAGCAATATCAAAATGTGTATCAAGAGTTCTTGTATAATAACAGGTATATTCTTTTGCTGTAAATGCGTTAATTTGCCCGCCAACCGCATCAATATCATCGGCAATTTGCTTTGCTGTTCTGTTTTTTGTTCCTTTAAACATAGTATGCTCAATAAAATGAGAAATCCCGTTTGTCTTTTCGTTTTCATTCCTTGAGCCATTTTTAACAAAAACGCCAAAAGCAACACTTCTGACAAACGGCATTTTTTCCAAAACAACCGTAACCCCGTTTTTCAATTTAACAATTTCTGCCATAACACCCTCCAATAACAAAAAGTCTCACAGCTGAAACTGCAAGACTTTTATATAATTAAAAACAAAAAATTATATTCGCAATAATAATTATGCAGTAACATAAATTATTATCGGCAAAAATTTTATTATAATGCGTCTTTTCTTGAAAGATTAATACGTCCTTTTTCGTCAACACCCGTAAACATAACAAGAATTTCATCGCCAACACTTACAACATCTTCAACTTTTTCAACTCTCTCACGTGCAAGCTTTGAAATATGCACAAGACCTTCTTTTTCCGGAGCAATTTCAACAAAAGCACCAAAATTCATAATTCTTGTAACTTTTCCGGAGTAAATCTTTCCTTTTTCCAAATCTTTGGCAATAGCTTCAATCATATCAACAGCTTTTTTAATTTTTTCCTCATCATTTGAAGAAACAAAAATACGTCCGTCTTCTTCTGTATCAATTTTGTCAACACCCGATTCGTCAATAATTCTGTTAATAGTTTTACCTCTTGAGCCAATAACCTCAGCCATTTTATCCGGATTAATTTTAACAAATGAAATCTTCGGAGCATATTTTGAAAGGCTCTTTCTAACTTCCGGAATAGCTTTAAGAATAACTTCATCAATAATATAATCTCTTGCAATATGAGTTCTTGAAAGAGCTTGTTTAATAATTTCAGGAGTAAGACCGTCAATTTTAATATCCATTTGAATTGCTGTAATTCCTTCGTGGGTTCCGGCAACTTTAAAATCCATATCTCCAAAGAAATCTTCAAGACCCTGAATATCTGTTAAAAGAACAAAATCTTGGTCAGTTTCTCCTGTAACAAGCCCAACGGAAATTCCGGCAACAGGTTTTTTAATTGGAACACCGGCAGCCATAAGGGAAAGCGTAGAACCGCAAACACTTGCTTGAGAAGTTGAACCGTTTGAGCTCAAAACTTCCGAAACAAGCCTTATAGCATAAGGGAAATCACTTTCGCTCGGAATAACCGGAACCAAAGACCTTTCAGCCAAAGCACCATGTCCAATTTCTCGGCGACCCGGTCCTCTCGAAGGTTTTGTTTCTCCAACAGAATAACTTGGAAAATTGTAATGATGTATATATCTCTTTGTATCTTCAAGTTCATCAAGTCCGTCAAGCTTCTGAACCTCGCCCATTGAGCCGAGAGTTGTAACTGTCAAAACTTGAGTTTGTCCTCTTTTGAAAAGTGCCGAACCATGAGTTCTTGGAAGAATGTCAACTTCTGCAGAAAGAGGTCTAATTTCTTCAAGCTTTCTTCCGTCAGGACGTTTTTGTTCTTTAAGAATCATACGACGAACAGTTTCTTTTTCATATTTGTAAATAGCTTCGCCAATTAATGTAGCATAAGCTTCCTCATCATCTTCACAATAATCAGCCATAAGCTTGCCCATAACCTCTTCAGTAAGAGCTGTCATTCTCTCATCACGAACTTGCTTCATATCAGTAAAAACAGCTTCTTCCATACGAGCATCAGTAATTGTATCTTTAACAGCTTGATAAACATCTTTCGGAACAGTATGTTCTTCATAGCTGTGTTTTTCTCTTCCAATTTCAGCAACAATACTGTCGATAAATTCAACAATTTTAACATTTTGTTCGTGACCAAACATAATTGCCTCAAACATTTCGTCATCGGTAACTTCATCAGCACCCGCTTCAATCATCATAACTTTTTTCTTTGTTGAAGCAACCGTCAAAGATAATCTGCTTTTTTCTCTTTGTTCGGAAGTTGGGTTAATAACAAATTTCCCGTCAACCATTCCAACAGAAACAGCACCTGTTGGACCCATAAAAGGAATGTCGGAAATTGATAACGCAATTGAAGAACCAATCATCGCCGCAATTTCAGGGCTGCAATCTTGGTCAACAGATAAAACAGTTGCAACAACAGAAACATCGTTTCTGTAATCTTTCGGGAACAACGGTCTAATAGGTCTGTCAATAAGACGTGAAGTCAAAATTGCCTTTTCCGTAGGTCTGCCTTCTCTTTTTATAAAACCACCGGGAATTTTACCAACAGCATAAAGCTTTTCTTCATAATCAATGCTCAAAGGGAAAAAGTCAATTCCCTGTCTTGGTTTTTCGGAAGCCGTAACCGCAACCAAAACAGCAGTATCGCCATAACGAATAATAGCCGCACCGTTTGCAAGTTCGGCAACTCTTCCTATTTCAACAGATAATTCACGTCCGGCCAAATCCATGGAGTATGTCTTATACATATTCTTCTCCTTTCAAAATAAAAAATTAAACTTTTATAAAAATCATATAAAAAGAAAGAGCGGGATTAACCGCTCACATCTCATTATTTTCTTAATCCTAATTCGCTGATAAGTTCACGATATTTAATAATATCTTTTGCTTTAATATAGTTCAAAAGACCTTTTCTCTGACCAACCATTTTCAAAAGACCTCTTCTTGAGTGATGATCTTTTTTGTGTTCTTTCAAATGCTCTGTCAAGTGGTTGATTCTTGCTGTAAGCAAAGCAACCTGAACTTCCGGTGAACCTGTGTCAGCTTCATTTCTTCCATACTTAGCGACAATCGCTTTTTTGTCAAATACCATTTTAAAATCCTCCAAATAAAATTATTTATAAACACCATATGCTAAGAATCGGTCGGAGATACCAAATTCTGAACATAGGATTTTCATACAATAAGCATTCTACCACATTGCAAATACATTTGCAAGCACTTTTACAAATTTTTTTCAAAAAATTTTACCAAAGCATTTTCTTTATCGGAAACAATTTGTTTTTTAAGTTCAAAAATTGAATTAAACTTACATTCTTCCCGAATAAAATCATAAAAACAAACTGTAATTTCATCACCGTATATTTTTTTATCAAAATCAAAAATATATGTTTCAACGGTTTTTTCTTTTCCATCAACAGTTGGATTTTTGCCAATATTCGTAAGGCTCTTGTAAAAAGCACCATTATACATTGTTTTTGTCAAATAAACACCGTCCGGAGGCAAAATTTTATCCTGCGGAGCAATAATGTTTGCCGTTGGAAAATCAATCGTTCTTCCGATTTTGTTTCCCTCAATAACTTTTCCAATGATAAAATATGGCTTATCCAAAAGTCTAAAAGCATCATCAAACTTGCGGTTTTTAATACATTCTCTGATAAGAGTGCTGCTAACACGAATATCGTTGTCTTTAACAGATGAAATTTTTATAACCAAAGCATCTTTTTTGTCTCCGATTTTTTTAAGCAAATCAAAATTGCCTTTTCTATCTTTTCCAAAACAATAATCCTCACCAACAATAAGAACTTTGCATTTTATTTCATCAAAAATAAATTCGGCAAAATCTTCCGGCTCCATATTTGCAAACTCTTTTGTAAAAGGATATTGAACCAAAACATCAATATCAAAATTTTCAACAAGCCTTTCTTTTTCGTGCGGAGAAAAAATTGTATAAAAGCTTTCCGCATTAAAAAGAGACTTTGGGTGCGGATAAAACGAAAATACAACCGACTTGAGAGAATATTTTTCCGCATAATCTTTAACAGCGGAAATAAGCTTTTTATGTCCAAGGTGTATTCCGTCAAAATTTCCAAGAGTAACAGCGGTAAATTCATTTTCTTTTATATTTTTACTATTCAAAACTCTCATAAGCTTTGCTCCTAAATTAACATTGTCAATGGCTTCAAAAAATTCTCTGAAAATTGATATATTCCAATAACCTTGCCTTGAAAGTCATATACCAAAACTTTTTCTTCATCACAAAAATTTCTTTTATCAACAAAACCAACGTTTATTTTATTTCCGTTATATAAATATTTATTGGCATTTTCAGAAACGCAAACTTTTGAATATCCCGAAAGAATTTTATCAATTGGCAACAAAACATCGTCAAGTCGTCCTTCAGAAACAATTTTTTTAAACTCATCGATTTTAACGCTGTCTTTCAAATAAAAATTTCCTGATCTCGTTCTCAAAAGTTCTGCCATACAACCGCCAACACCAAGTTTTTCACCAATATCACTGCATAAAGTTCTTATGTACGTTCCTTTCGAGCAAAGAACGGAAAAAACAACTCTGTCGTTTCCGATAAATTTTTCAATTTTTATATCAAAAATATTAATAAGTCGTTTTTTTCTTTCAATTTCTTTGCCCTCTCTTGCAAGCTCATACAGCTTTTTACCGTTAATTTTAATTGCCGAATACATGGGCGGAGTTTGATAATATTCTCCAACAAATTGCATAATTGCATTTTTAATTTCATCTTCTTTAAGCGAAACTTCGTGCTTTTCCAAAACATCGCCCGATGTATCTTGAGTTGTTGTCGAAACCCCAAGCAAAAGCTCTGCCCGATATTCTTTAACATCAGCCGCAATATAATCGGCAAGTTTAGTTGCTTTTCCAATGCAAATCGGCAAAACTCCGCAAGCATCGGGGTCAAGAGTCCCTGTATGCCCCGTTTTAACCCTGTCAAGGCTTTTTCTGACAATGTTTACAACATCGTGAGAAGTAAAGCCCTTTTCTTTATATATATTTATAACTCCGCTTAAATTATTCATTTGCTTTCAACTCTTTTTTAAGTTCGTCCAATGCCAATTTTAAAGTTGTGTCAATATCTTTTTCAACAGTTGCTCCGGAAGCAAGAATATGCCCGCCTCCGCCAAAAACAGAAGCCACCTTGTTAACATCGATTCCTTTTGACCTAAAGCTCATTTTGCAAGTTCCGTTGCCTTTTTCATAAACAAAAACAGAAACTCCAACTCCGTCTATATTTAAAATATATTCGGTAATTCCGTCCAAGTCTTTGAAAGTTGCCCCACAAGAGCAAATGTCGTTATAAGTCAAAACAGTGTAAGAAATTTTTCCGTCAATTTTAAAATTTGCCAAAGCCTTTTTAAAAATCTCAACCTCTGTAACAGTGTGTTCATAAAGAACTTTGTCTTGAATTGCTGAATACGAAATGCCAAAATCAATCAGCTTTCCGCCAATTTCCATAGTATTTCTGCTTGTGGAACTGTGCTTAAATCCAAATGTATCCGTAACAATCCCTGTATATAACGCTTCTGCAATGTTTTTATCCAAAGCACAGAAATTTTTAATTATTTCAAAAACAATTTCGCAAGTTGAAGAAGCATTCGGCAAAACAATGTTATCATCGGCAAAATTATCGTTGCTTATATGGTGGTCAATATTAAAAGTAAGTCTCGCTTTGTCAAAAACAGCTTCCGCATCTCCAAGCCTGTTTTTGGAACCGCAGTCAAGAGCGATAAAAATATCCGGCTCAAGCTCGTTATAATCGCCTTTATAAATATATTCCGTTCCTTTAATAAAATTAAATTTTTCGGAATACTCTTCAATAAGAACAATCGGCTTTGCTCCAATCTCCGCAACAGCCATTGCAAGCCCAAGCGAAGAGCCAACAGCATCTCCGTCAGGGTTTGAATGCGGAGAAATAACAACGTTCTTACTTTTTTCCCAAATTCCGTAAATTTCTGTCGAAAAAGTTTCCATAAATTAATCCTCTCCGTTTATATCATTAATGATTTTAGAAATCTTAATACTATATTCAAGGGAATCATCAAGAACAAATTTTAGTTCCGGTGTGTTTCTTAAATTTATTCGAACGGCAATTTGTTTTCTTATAAAGCCCGCCGCATTTTTAAGACCTTCCATAACTTCTTTTTTCTTTTCATCATCACCAAGAATACTAACAAAGATTTTACAATATTTCAAATCATTTGTTGTTTCAACTTTAAGAACGCTCGTTATTGTTCCAACACGAGGGTCTTTAAGCTCGGAACGTATAATTTCCGAAACTTCTTTTCTAATTTCGTCATTAATGCGAATCATTCTGTTGTTAGTTTTCATAAAGTTAATCTCCTCTGAATACTATTGAGGAATTTCCTCCATAACAAAGGCCTCAACAATATCGCCTTCCTTAATATCATTAAATTTGTTAAAAAGCAAACCACATTCATAACCGCTGTTAACTTCTTTAACATCATCTTTAAAACGTCTCAAAGCCGCAAGCTCGCCCTCATAAACAACCTTTCCGTCTCTAACAATTCTAACCTGACAGTTTCTAACAACTTTTCCGTCAGTAACATAAGAACCGCCAATTGTTCCAACACCGGAAGCTTTAAAAAGTTGTCTGATTTCAGCGTGTCCAACAACTTTTTCCTCATAAACAGGGTCAAGCATACCTTTCATAGCCGCTGTAATATCTTCAATTGCATTATAAATAACACGATAAAGACGAATATCAACTTTTTGGTCATCTGCAAAAGATTTTGCCGATGCTTCCGGACGAACATTAAATCCGATAATAATTGCATTTGATGCACTTGCAAGCATAACGTCAGATTCCGTAATTGCACCAACACCGCCATGAATTGTTTTAATTCTAACTTCTTCGTTTGAAAGCTTTTCAAGGCTCATCTTAACAGCTTCAACCGAACCTTGAACGTCCGCTTTAATAACAATGTTAAGCTCTTTAACGTTACCCGATTGAATTTGGCTAAACAAATCATCGAGTGAAACTTTTTGATGAGCATTTTTAAGCATATCTTCTCTGCCTTTTGCAATAACCGACTCAGCAACTTGCCTTGCCTGCTTTTCGCTTTGAGCAACATAGAACATATCCCCCGCTTGAGGAACTTCCGAAAGTCCAAGAATTTCAACAGGAACCGACGGACCCGCCTTTTTAACTTTCTGCCCTTTGTCGTTCATCATAGCTCTAACTTTTCCATAGCAAGAGCCGGCAATAATAGGGTCGCCAACTTTAAGAGTTCCGTTTTGAACAAGAACCGTTGCAACAGGTCCTCTTCCCTTGTCAAGCTGAGCTTCAATAATTGTACCTCTTGCCCTCTTGTCCGGATTTGCTTTAAGTTCTTTCATTTCCGAAACCAAAATAATCATTTCAAGAAGTTGGTCAATTCCTGTTTTGCTAATTGCCGAAACAGGAACACAAATTGTGTCTCCGCCCCAATCTTCGGAAACAAGACCATATTCAACAAGTTCCTGTTTAACTCTGTCCGGATTTGCACTCGGTTTATCAATTTTGTTAATTGCAACAATAATTTCAACGTTTGCCGCTTTTGCGTGGTTAATAGCTTCAATGGTCTGTGGCATAACACCGTCATCGGCAGCAACAACCAAAATTGCAACGTCCGTAACTTGAGCCCCTCTCATACGCATAGCCGTAAAAGCCTCGTGTCC
>CAZHGC010000030.1:0-23550 GCA_964531385.1 uncultured Lachnospiraceae bacterium
GACGATTTGATTAAAAAGATTAAAGCAGGCGAAAATTATGACCTTGTTGAAGTTATGGCATGTCCGGGTGGTTGTGTATGCGGTGCCGGACAACCTTTTGCAAGTTTTGACGAAAAGGTTAAACGCAGCGAAAGATTATATAATCAAGACAGACTTTGCACAATTAAAAGGAGCGAGGAAAATCCTGTTATGATGCGTCTTTACAATGGATTGCTTAAAGGAAAGGTTCACGAATTGCTTCACGTTGAATACGGAAAGGAGAAATAAACTATGATTAAATTATATACTTGTGTTGGAAGTGCTTGTCATTTGAAAGGCTCTTACAATGTTATAAATACATTTCAACAAATGATTGAAGAAAATAATTTAAACGATAAAGTTGAAGTTTGCGGAAGTTTTTGTCTTGGACATTGCTCCGAAGATGTTTCGGTTAAAGTTGATGACGACTATTTTGCTGTTAAGCCAGAATGTGCAAAAGAATTTTTTAAAGAAAACGTTATGTCTAAACTTTAAGTTTTTGATTTAATTGGGCTAAAATTTATATTTTTGGAGGTGTGAAAATTTTGCACCTCCTTTTTGTGAACTTTTTTGAAAGAAACAAAATCGTTGTTAAAAAATGAGTAGTGGCGGGATATTGTTTGTTATATAAAATATGCTTATATAGCGGTGTATTAAATTATTACATAATTTTTACTTGAAACTATAGTGTATGTGTTATATTATATATATATAAAATAATATTAGAATTATTTTTTTATAAATAGTACAATAAATGTGAAAGAAATTTTGTGTTTTATTGATAATTTCTACAAAAAAATATGTTTTTATTGGAGGGGTTTGCTATGACCACAACAGAAAAAGTTGAACAGCTTGCCGAGTTTATTGATAAAGGCGTTACGGACTCAAAAGCTGAACTTGATAAATTGTATGACGAGGGAAGTTTTGTTGAGGTTGGCTTTTTTAACGACTGTTCGGTTGTTACCGGATATGGAACAATAAAAGGAAAGCTTGTTTACGGTTATTGCCAAAATGGTTCGGTTAATGCTGTTCACGCAAAAAAAATTGCACGAATTTATGAACTTGCTTTGGAAATGGGTGCTCCCGTTGTTGGAATTTTGAATTCCGAGGGGGTTGAGCTTGAAAATATGTCTGAAGCTTTTGAAGCATATGGAATTTTGCTTTCAAGCCAAACAAAAGCAAGCGGTGTTGTTCCTCAAATTGCGGTTGTTAAAGGCGATTGCATTGGTATGGCCTCTTTTATTCCGTCTTTATCGGATTTTACATTTGTTGCTGATAAGGCAAAAATGTTTTTGAACAGCCCGAGCACTTTTAAGGGGATTGACGGCAAAAGCTTATCATATGAGTCGTTTGGAGGAAGCAAAGCTTGTGCGGAAAGGGGCACTGCAACGGAGGCTTTTGACAATGTTGAAGATTGTTTTGCAAAAATTAAAGAACTTATAACGTTTTTGCCTTCGAATAATATCGATAGAGATTTTGTTGAGATAAATGATGATTTGAACAGAGAGGACGAAACTCTTAATTCGATTATAAAAAATGATGTTGATAGTTTTGATGTTTATGAGATAATTAAATCGGTTGCCGACCAAAATAAATTTATTGAAGTTGCAAATGCTTTTGCAAATGCCATTATTACAGGATTTTTTAAACTTGATGGAGTTACTTTGGGCGTTGTTGCAAACAATGGTCTTGTTACTTCGGAGAGTTTGGAAAAAGCATATTCTTTTGTTAACTTCTGTGATGCGTTTAATATACCGATTGTTACTTTTACCGATGTTTGCGGATATGAAAAAATTGCGGTTGAAGAGCAAAAAGGAATTATGAAAAACAGTGCAAAACTGATTTCTGCATTTGTTGGAGCAACTGTTCCTAAAATTAACGTTATTTTACGAAATGCAATTGGAAGTTCTTATCTTCTTATGAACAGCAAGTTTACAGGTGCTGATATTGTTTATGCTTGGCCAACGGCAAATATTGCGGCTATGGATAAAAAGAGCATGGTTGATGTTTTTGAAATTAAAGAAAACGAATATGATGATTTTTCATCTCCTTATTATTATGCACAAAAGGGGCAAATTGACGATATTATTATCCCTGCGGCAACAAGGAAAAGAATTATTGCTGCAATGGAAATGTTATTTAACAAAAGAGTTAATACACCTGATAAAAAGCATAACAGTATTTGATTTTAAGAGGTGAATTTTATGAATTTTGAGAATTTTGGTTTTGTTGATGGTTTGGCTGTTGTTGCAATAGGTCTTGTTATGGTTTTTGTTATTTTGGGAGTTATATGCCTTGTTTTAAGCATATTTTCCTTTGTAAGCAAATTGTCGGAAAAAAAGAATGCTTCTCAAGTTATTGAAGAAAAGCCCGACATTGTTGAAACAAAAACGGAAATTCAAGAAACCGAAGAAACGAAAGATGACTTGGAGCTTGTTGCTGTTATTACGGCAGCGGTTGCGGCATCTATGAATACAACATCGGACAAAATTGTTGTTCGTTCACTTAGAAAAGTTTCAAATTGGAACGAAGCGGCTATTCGTGAAAGTCAAAGAAGTATTTACTGATATTCATTTGATTATATTTAATTTTAGGAGGTTTTTGCTATGAAAAATTTTAGAGTTACAGTTAATGGAAATACATATGATGTTGCTGTTGAAGAGGTTGGTTCGGGAAGTTTGGGAAATGTTTCGGCTCCTGTTGTTTCGGCTCCGGCAAAGCCTGCGGAAGTTGCACCGGCTCCCGTTTCTTCCGGAAAAGAGGGGAATGTTAAAGTTGAGTCTCCTATGCCGGGAACTGTTCTTGATATTAAAGTTTCCGTTGGAGACAAAGTTGCGAAAAATTCGGTTGTTGCCATTCTTGAAGCAATGAAAATGGAAAACGAAATTGTTGCACCTTCGGCAGGAACAGTTGTTTCAATAAACGCTAATAAGGGTGATTCTGTTAATACAGGTGACATTCTTATTACTGTTGCAGAATAGGAGGTAATCCTATGGACCTTTTTGTTGAAGCTATTGAAGGTTTTTTGAATGATTCGGGGTTTATGCAATTTTTTAATGAGGGCGGTTATAAATATATAATAATGATTGCCGTTTCTTTATTCTTTATGTATCTTGCTATTGTGAAAAAATATGAACCGTTGTTGCTTTTGCCTATTGCTTTTGGTATGCTCCTTGCAAACTTACCTTTGGCAGGTCTTATGAATGCACCAACTGAAACGGAAAACGGCGGTTTGCTTTGGTACATTTTTCAAGGGGATTCACTTGGTATTTTTCCTCCGTTGATTTTCTTGGGGGTTGGTGTTATGACAGATTTTGGACCGCTTATTGCAAATCCGAAAAGTCTTTTGCTTGGGGCGGCGGCACAGCTTGGTATATTTACGGCGTTTTTGGGTGCTTTGCTTCTTGGTTTTACACCACAAGAGGCTGCATCTATCGGAATTATTGGAGGAGCGGACGGCCCTACAGCTATTTATACAACAACTAAGCTTGCACCGCATATTTTGAGCACCATTGCGGTTGCAGCATATTCATATATGGCACTTATTCCGATTATTCAGCCACCTATTATGAGAGCTCTTACCACAAAAGAAGAAAGAGCAATTAAAATGGAACAGCTTAGGGTTGTTTCCAAAAAAGAAAAAATTATTTTTCCGATTGTTGTTGCTATTTTGGTTATATTAATTCTTCCCTCTACGGCATCTCTTATTGGTATGCTTATGCTTGGAAATCTTTTCAGAGAATGCGGAGTTACGGAAAAGCTTGCTCATCACGCTTCTGAAGCAATGATGTATATTTTGAGCATTTTCATTGGTATAACTGTTGGGGCAACGGCAAAAGCTGATACATTTTTGACTGTTGAAACTCTTGGAATTTTGGGACTTGGATTGTTTGCTTTTATTATTTCAACGGCAGGCGGAGTTATTTTTGGCAAAATAATGTGCAAGCTTTCGAAAGGCAAAATTAATCCGCTTATTGGAGCTGCCGGCGTTTCTGCGGTTCCTATGGCGGCTCGTGTTGCTCAAAATGTTGGAAAAGAAGAAAATCCAAACAATTATTTGCTTATGCACGCAATGGGCCCGAACGTTGCGGGTGTTATCGGTTCGGCTGTTGCGGCAGGTGTGTTTTTATCATTGTTTAAATAGGAGGGGTAATAAATGGCTAAAGTTAAAATTTCAGATGCTACTTTGCGAGACGGTCAGCAATCTCTTATTGCAACAAGAATGCGTATTGAAGAAATGTTGCCGATTATTGAAAAAATGGACAAAGTTGGTTTTGAGTCTATGGAAGTTTGGGGCGGAGCAACTTTTGATTCCTGTTTGAGATATTTGAAAGAAGACCCTTGGGAAAGGCTTAGACAAATTAGAAGCGTTGCGAAAAATACGAAGCTTCAGATGCTTTTGAGAGGTCAAAACCTTTTGGGTTATAAAAATTATGCAGATGATGTTGTTGAGGCTTTTGTTGAAAAAAGTATAAAAAACGGTATTGACAAAATTAGAATTTTTGATGCTTTGAACGACAAGAGAAATCTTCAGACGGCAACAAAAGCTACAAAAAAAGCGGGTGGACACGCACAGCTTGCAATATCTTACACTTTGAGCAAAGTTCATACTCTCGATTATTATGTTGAACTTGCTAAAGAGTATGAAAAGCTTGGTGCGGATTCTATTTGTATTAAAGATATGGCGGGGCTTTTGCTTCCCATGCCGGCTTATGAGCTTGTTAAGGCACTTAAACAAACCGTTAATGTTCCGATTGAAATTCACAGTCACTATACAAGCGGTGTTGCGAGTATGTCATATCTTAAAGCGATTGAAGCGGGAGCTGACATTATAGATACCGATATGTCACCGTTTTCTATGGGAACAGCTCAGCCTTCAACCGAAGTTATGGTTTGTGCTTTGAAAAATACAGAATATGATACGGGGCTTGATGAGGGAATTTTAAAAGAAATTGCGGATTATTTTAAGCCTATGAGAGAAAATGATATTGAAAACGGGCTTTTGAGCACAAAGGTTCTTTCGGTTGATACGGCAACTTTATTATATCAAGTTCCCGGGGGAATGCTTTCAAATTTGGTTTCACAGCTTAAAGCACAGCACGCAGAGGATAAATATGAAGAAGTTTTGAAAGAAATTCCGAGGGTTAGGGCAGATTTGGGGTATCCGCCTTTGGTTACACCTTCAAGCCAAATTGTTGGAACGCAAGCGGTTTTGAACGTTATTATGGGGGAACGTTACAAAATGATTCCAAACGAAACGAAGGATATTGTTAGAGGAAAATACGGAAAAACTCCCGTTCCTATTTCGGAGGAAATTCGTAAGAAGATTATTGGTGATGAAAAACCTATTACAAACAGACCTGCAGATTTAATCCCTTCAGCACTTGCCAAAATGGAGTCAGAAATGGTACAATATAAAGAGCAGGAGGAAGATGTTTTAAGTTATGCTCTTTTTCCTCAAATTGCTATTGAATTTTTTAAATTCAGACAGGCTCAGAAATATGGTATTGACCCGGCTTTGGGAAACGTTAAAAGCAAGGTTTATCCTATTTGATTTTGGCGGAAATGAAAGTTGTTTAGTTTTCTTCCGGTGAGATTTTATTTTTAATCTGAGCAAATTTAATTTGTTTTATAAAAATAATTTTGCCGAAGTGAGGGTATTGATTTGGGTATTGAAAAAAATCAAGGTAGCATTTATGATGAACTTGAAAAAATAAACTTGGAAATATTATATGCGTCGTTTGAACGGGATTCTGCTAATTATAAAGCTGAAATTAATAAAAAAAGGGAAATTACGCCAGAAGAATGTATATATGAAAAATCGTATATATGTCCTGTTTGCGGAAATAATTTTAAATCTAAAACCATTAGAAAAGGTAAGGTTCGTTTTATTGGGAACGAACTTGATTTAAAACCTAATTATGTTCCTGTTCAACCGGATTATTATGATATTGTTCTTTGCGAGCAATGCGGATATGCATCAATATCTTCAAAATTTGATAAAATAACGTCTTCGCAAGAAGATGCAATTAAAGCGAATATAACACCTAAGTTTTTTCCGAAGCAATATCCGGATATTTACAATATTGATGTTGCTATTGAAAGATATAAACTTGCTTTGATTAATTGTATGGCGAAGAAAAGCAAGGCAGGAGAAAAGGCGTTTATTTGTCTTAAACTTGCATGGTTTTATCGTGATAAAGAGGACTTAAATAATGAAATTATGTATTTGAAAGCTGCTCACAAAGGTTTTAACGAAGCTTTTGTAAATGAGAGGTTTCCTATATGCGGAATTGAGGAAAATACTCTTTTATATATAATTGCGGCGATTGGCTCAAGAATTGGAAAAATTGACGATTCTCTCAGAATTTTGAGCAGGCTTGTTGTTAAAAGGGGTTTGAATACAAGGCTAAAATCTAAAATTTCCGAGCTTAGAGATGTATTGAAAAAAATTAAAAGCTGAGTTTAACATTTTTTAAAGTATAATTTTTATTTGCAACATTTTTTTAATCGTATTTCGTATTATTTTTGTTGCATCTGTTTATGAAAGGAGATAGGTATTTATGCCTGAGTACAAACCTGAAGAATGTGTATATGACAAATCGTTTGTTTGTCCTGTTTGCGAGGAGCATTTTAAAGCAAAGCAAATTAGAAAAGGAAGAGCAAAATTTATAGATAACGATGATGATTTAAAGCCGAATTATACGCCGGTTCAGCCCGATTATTATGACGTTATTGTTTGCGAAAAATGCGGATATGCGGCGATTTCGCTTAAATTTGATACAATTACATATTCTCAACAAGAGGCTGTTGAAAAAGAAATTACGCCTAATTATGTTAAAAAAGAATATCCTGATGTTTATGATGTTGATACGGCGATAGAACGATATAAATGGGCTCTTAAAAATTGTGAGGCGAAGAAAAGCAAGGCGGGAGAAAAAGCGTATATCAATTTGAAACTTGCCTGGTTTTATCGAGACAAAAAAGACAGAGCAAATGAAATTGAACATTTAAAACTTGCGTATGACGGCTTTAATGAGGCTTTTACAACAGAAAAATTACCTATTTGCGGACTTGATGAAAATACTGTTCTTTACATTCTTGCAGCTATAGGAATTGAAATTGGCTTTGAAGAAGAAGGACTTAGAATTTTGAGTAGGCTTATTGTTAAGAAAAATTTATCTTCAAGGTTTAAAGAAAAGATTACTCTTTTGAAAGAAAAAATAAAAGAATGATTTTTTGATATACCCCCGTTTTTTTAGACGGGGGTATGACGGTATATTCTGTTTTTGAGGTGCAAATATGTTTTTAAAAAGGCTTGAATTAAAAGGTTTTAAATCTTTTCCCGAAAAAACGGTTCTTGAATTTGACAAAGGAATTACTGCTGTTGTTGGTCCAAACGGAAGCGGAAAAAGCAATATTTCCGATGCTGTCAGGTGGGTTCTTGGAGAACAGAGTGTTAAAAATTTGCGTGGTTCAAACAAGATGGAGGACGTTATTTTTGCGGGAACTCAAAATAGAACTAAGCTTGGTTTTGCGGAAGTTTCTATGGTTATGGACAACAGCGACGGAAGTTTTGATATTCCATTTAATGAAGTTGCTGTTACAAGAAGGCTTTATCGCTCGGGTGAAAGCGAGTTTTTTATAAATGGTTCGGCTTGTCGGCTTAAAGATATTCACGAATTGTTTATGGATACGGGAATTGGAAGAGAGGGTTATTCAATTGTTGGGCAAGGGCGAATTGATGAAATTTTGAGTACAAAATCTGAGGACAGGCGAACTATTTTTGAAGAAGCAGCCGGAATTGTTAAATTTAAAACAAGAAGGCTTGATGCAGAAAGAAAGCTTGAAAAAGAAAGAGAAAATCTCGTTAGAATCGATGATATTATAAGTGAGCTTGAAACTCAAATTGCTCCTCTTGAAATTCAATCGGAAAAAACAAAAAAATATTTTGTGCTTTTGGAAAAATTGAAACTTATTCAAATAAATCTTTTTTTGATTGATTTTGAAAAATTTGAAATTCAATTGGAAGAAAACGCAAAAAAGATTTTTGATGTTGAAAACGAAATTCGCATTGGAGAAATTAAAAATCCGGAATTTGAAAAAAGAAAGGCGGAAATCAAACAAAAAATTGAATTTAATTCCGCAGAAATTGAAAAAATAAGCTCGGAGCTTGTTGAGCTTAGGTCCGGTGGAGAACAATTTAAAAATGATATTAAACTTGTTCTTCAAAACATTGATTATTTGAAAAGTAATATTAAAGATTTACAAAATGAAATTTCCGAAAATGAAAAAAGCATTTTCTTGAAAAATGAGGAAATTAAATTAAAAAATTTGAAAAAAAACGGTTCTCTTATTGAACTGAAAATGAAAAAAGAAAATCTTCTTGAAATTCAAAAAGATTTTGAAAGCATTATTTCAAAACTTGATGAAAAAGAAGAAATTATTGACAATTATAATTCTGAAATTATTAAAAAAATGCACATAAGTTCTGAAACAAAAATTAATATCGAGGGTATTAATGCATCGGTTTCACAAATGAAATTTCGAAAAGAACAGCTTAAAGAAGAAATTGATTTTTCTGTTAGCCGAAAAAACGACAAAGATGTTAGAATCTTGGCGTTGAAAAAGTCTTTGGAAGAGAATGAATTTGAAGAAACTAAGCTAAAAAATGAACTTTTGCAACTTCAAAATGAAAAAGAAAAAAATGAAGAAAAGCTTGAAAACGAATATAAAAATCGGGAGAACGTCAGCAAATCTCTTAATGAATTTTCTTCGAGATTTCGAATTTTATCGGAACTTGAAAAAGATTATGAGGGGTATTATGAAAGCGTTAAAACGGTTTTGAGACAGAAAGAGCGGGGGAATGTTGCTTTTTCGGGAGTTTGCGGGGCTGTTGGCGAACTTATAAGCGTTGGAAAAGCTTATGAAATTGCGGTTGAAACGGCTCTTGGAGGAAGCGTTCAAAACATTGTTACGAAAACAGAAAAAGACGCCGGAGCTGTTATTGAATATTTGAAACAAAATAAAAAGGGGCGGGCAACTTTTCTTCCTATGACTTCGGTTAGAGGAAAAGAAATTTCGGAAAATTTGAAAAGTCAGATTTTGAACGAAAAAGGTGTTGTCCAATTTGCAAAAGCTCTTGTTGATTATTCTTTGGAATATGAAAATATTTTTTCGAGCCTTTTGGGCAGAGTTGTTGTTTTGGATAATTTTGATAACGCTGTTAATTTTGCAAAAAAATATAACTATAGTTATAAAATTGTTACTCTTGAAGGAGAACTTCTTAATCCCGGTGGGTCGATTACGGGAGGAAGCATTAATAAAAAATCGGCGGGAATATTTTCAAGAAATCGTGAAATTAAAGAACTTGACGAAAAAATTTCTGTTTTTTCCCTTAAACTCAAAGAGTCGGAAGAACTTGTTTCGGAGTTTAAGTTGGAATCCGGTAAGATTGATGATATTATTGAAAATGTTAAATCTTCGTCACATAATTTGTTTTTGAAAAGAAATGATTTGAAAAATCAAATTGCTCAAACAGAAAATTATATAAATGATTTGGAAGAAAAATTTGTTTCTTTGAAAAAAGAAGAGGTCGAACTTGATGAAAAAATTTCGGAATGTGAAAATAATTTGTCTTATTTAAATGAAAATTTGGAAAAGACAGAAAAAGAAATTTTGGAAATTCAAGAGCATTTGAACGAATATCAAAGCGAACTTCAATCTAATAAAAATATTAGAGAAGAAAACAGCAGAAAACTTACGGAACTCAGGCTTGAAGTTTCTGAATTGGAATTTAATATTTCTTCAATCTCATCAGATGTTCAGAGGATTGGCAATGAAATAAAAAAAGAAGAAGAAACTATTGCAAAAAATAATGACAATATTTCAAAATTTAATTTGGAGATTGGGCGGAAAGAAGAAGAAATTTCAAAACTTAACGATAAAATTGCAACTATAAAAGAAAGCTTGGAAAGCAAAAAAACTGAACTTGAAAAGCTCAATGATTTGAAAAACGAATTTACGATTGAAAGCGAAAAGGCAGAAAAGGAAAGCATTGAACATATTGAATATCTTTCAAAAATAAAAAATGAAAAAAATAGGCTTGAACTTCTTAAAGAACAGCTTGAAGAAAAGAAAACGAGAATATCTGACGATATTTGGGAAAAATATGAAATTACTTTTGCTTCGGCACAAAGATATGAAAAGCTTGAAGGAGATGTTTCGGGGCTTAGAAACGCAGAACAGGAGCTTAAAGTGGAAATTCGTGATATGGGAACAATTAATACAGATGCTGTTGAAGAATATAAAAGAGTTAAAGAAAGATTTGACTTTTTGACAGCACAGAAAAATGATATTTTATATGCGGAAGAAAATTTGAAAAATATCATTTCGGAATTGTCGGGACTTATGGAAGAGCAGTTTAAAGAGCAGTTTAAAATTATAAATGAAAATTTTGGAAAGGTTTTTTCTGAAATTTTTGGCGGGGGCTGTGGTTATGTTAAATTATCCGATGAAAACGATGTTTTAAATTCAGGAATTGAAATTGCAGCACAGCCACCCGGAAAGAATGTTCAAAATATGTCGCTTTTATCGGGTGGTGAAAGAGCTTTGACCGCTATTGCTCTTCTTTTTGCGATTTTGAAAATGAAACCGTCTCCTTTCTGTGTTCTTGATGAAATTGAAGCGGCACTCGATGATGCAAATGTTAAACGTTATGCGGATTATTTGAAACGTTTTTCGGACGATACGCAATTTATTGTTATAACGCACCGAAAAGGTTCTATGGAAGCCGCCGACACGCTTTATGGTATAACTATGCAGGAGCAGGGAGTTTCGAAGCTTGTTTCCGTTAAATTTACCGAAAGTGAAATTAGTTAAATAAAATTATTTTGTAATTTAATTATTAAATTTTGGAGGAGCTTTATGGCATTTTTTAATTTTTTTAAAGGTAAAAAAAATAAAGACGATGAAAAGTTGGTTTCCGAACAAAATATTTTGGAAAAAAACGAAGAAAAAATAAACAATTTTGAAAATTTTGAAAAAAATGAGGAAGAACACGAAGAAAAAAATATTTCTTCCGAAAAATTTGAAGAGGTTTTCGAAAAAAGCGAAAAAAATTTGGAGGAAAGCAAATCGACTGAAATTCCTGAAATTGAAACGCCTTTTGAAAAACAGGAGGTTGTTGATGAGGAAAAAGAGACAACGGTTGAGGAGGCTGAACCTTTAAAAGAAGAAATTTCTTTTGAAGAGCCGAAAGAAAAGAAAAAAGGATTTTTTGCAAAAATTAAAGCTGGTCTTAATAAAACAAGACAGAATATTATGAGCGGTGTTGAGCAAGTTTTAAAGAGTTTTACAAAAATTGATGAGGAACTTTTTGAAGAACTTGAAGAGGCCCTTATTATGGCTGATATTGGCGTTGAAACATCTGTTTTTATAATGGATAAAGTTAGAGACATTGTTAAATCTGAACATATTTCGGAAGTTTCGGAAATAAAGGGTGTTATTGTAAGAGTTATTACAGAAATGCTTGAGGAGGACAACACTGAATTTAACATTGAAAGCCCTTCTGTTATTTTGGTTATTGGTGTTAACGGAGTTGGGAAAACAACGACTATCGGAAAACTTACTCATAATTTTAAAGAACAAAACAAAAAAGTTATTCTTGCGGCAGCCGATACTTTTAGGGCGGCAGCTATTGACCAACTTCAGGTTTGGGGAGAACGTTCAGGTGTTGACGTTATAAAACATCAAGAAAATTCTGACCCCGGGGCGGTTGTTTATGATGCTGTTCAGGCGGCAAAAGCAAGAAATGCGGATATTTTGATTTGTGATACGGCGGGTCGACTTCATAATAAGAAAAATCTTATGGAAGAACTTAGAAAAATTTCTAAAATTATTAATCGTGAGTTTGAAAATGCAAATGTTGAGGTTCTTTTGGTGCTTGATGCAACAACGGGGCAGAACGCTTTGCAACAAGCCAAGCTTTTTAAAGAAGTTGCGGATATTACGGGAATTGTTCTTACGAAGCTTGACGGAACAGCAAAAGGCGGTATTGTTATTGCAATTAAAAACGAACTTAAAATTCCTGTTAGATTTATTGGCGTTGGTGAAGGAATTGACGATTTGCAGGAATTTAATGCATCGGATTTTGCGAAAGCTCTTTTTGATGAAGAATGATTGTTTGTTGAAATTGTAAATTTGTTTTTTATTAATTATGTTATGAAAATTTACAAAAAAATTGTATTTTTACTATTGACATTCTTCTACTTTCGGTATATAATATAGATATGATAAGAGTAAAGGTGCATTGGACAATTTTTAAATGATGTGATTTTTGCTGAAAGAAAGGGAAAAGGTGCTTTTTGCAAAATTATTTTAGTATATTTTCGTTCAATGTCTTTGGAAGCGTTTATTTTTTAGAATTTTCGCATTTGTTATTATTTTTAAAAATATTTTATAAAGGAGTAGATAATTATGGATAGAACTATTGGTGAAAACATTAAAAAACTTAGAAAAAAACACAAAATGTCTCAAGCTGAATTTGGAAGAATTGCAAATGTTACAGACAAGGCTGTTTCTGCTTGGGAAAACAGTGCAAAATATCCTCGTGTTGAATGTATCAGAAAAATTACGGAATATTTTAACGTTCCGTCAAGCGTTATTATAAGTTCGGGAGATGAAACTCAAAATTATGTTCCTGTTGCGGCGTATAATGGTGGTGTTGACGAAGTTGATGACAAACAAAAACTTAAAAATGATATTTGCAGAATTATTCAGGACAATGAATTTGATGAAAATGCTTTGAAACAAATCAAATCTATTGTTAATACTTTTAAATAATATTAAATTTGTTTTTGAAAATTTATTAAAAAACGGACATTTTGGGGTGATGCGTGAAATTTTATTTTTTCGCACACCCCTTATAAAAATGATATTGCAATAATTCCCTTTTTGTCGTAAAATTTTATTTGAGGAAACAACCGATTAAAAAAATTGCTTATTTTATTAATCAATTTCTTAAAATGGGTTTTGGCAGAAAGGTGTGAGTAATATTTTTAAATGGAATATAAAATTTTAAAAAAGATTGTTGAAACAAATTTGGATATAAAAAAACATAAATCTCCCGCAGATGCTTTTTTTATTGCCAAAGATTTGAATATAGCTGTTAAAAATAGCATTCAATGTAAAAAGGACAGCCAAAACGACAGAACTCTTTTGGAACATACGCCGGCTTTTTTGGCAAGGAACGATGAAGGTTTTGTGATTTATTATGATGAGAAAAGCAAATTTTATAATTTTTATATAATGCACGAAATAGCTCATTATTTGCTGAAGCACAACAGCGATGGTCCGGAACAGGAAAGGGACGCAAATAATCTTGCTGTTACAATAATTTTGCTTGCCAAAGATTTTGATGTTGTTAATTCGAAAGATTTGGCTCAAAAGTATATGATTCCGATTAATGTTGCTGATGAATATTGTTTTGATATTATCAATTCTCAAAGTCGTTCTAAAAAAATTGATAAAAAAAATTTGACGATAGTTGTATTGGCGATATGCGTTGTTTTGCTTTCTGTTGTTTTGATATTTAGCTATTTTAACAAAACTTATGATGCTTATAAAAGTTTTGGAGAGTCTTTGACGGAAGATGTTTCTTCGGAAAATGTAAACGAAGAAACGGTTGTTGTTACGAAAAGCGGGAGCAAATATCATAACAAAAACTGTGTGTATGTTAAAAACAAAACTAATTTGATTTTTATACATAAATCCGATGCGGAAGAATTGGGTTATTCACCATGTAAGATTTGTTTTTTTGATAAATGATTTTTAAAAATGACTTAGATTATTAAATATTATTATAGAGGTGATTTTCATGAGTGATAAATTTATTATTACTATAGGACGACAATTTGGAAGCGGTGGACGAGAAATTGGCAAGAAAATTGCGGATACTCTTGGAATTGATTTTTATGATAAAGAACTTATTTCTCTTGCTTCTAAAGAAAGCGGATTTTGTGAAAACATATTTGAAAAAGCTGACGAAGCACCTTCGAACAGTTTTCTTTATTCTTTGGTTGTTGGCTCAAACCCTATGGGTTCACTTTTTTTTAGAAATGATGACTTATTGACCAACGACAAATTATTTTCGATACAGTCAAAGGTAATAAAAAATATTGCAAAAGAAAAATCTTGCGTTATTGTTGGACGTTGCTCGGACTATATTTTAAGAGACGAGGAAAACTTGACAAGGGTTTATCTTCACGCAGATAATGAATTTCGTATGAAACGAATTATGGAATTATATAATTTATCTGAAAAAGAAGCTCAAAACTCAATTATTAAAGCTGACAAGAAACGTAATAATTATTATAATTATTATACAGGAAACGAATGGACAGGGCTTAATAATTATGATATTATTTTGAATACCGCTAAAATAGGTGTTGACAATTCTGTTTCAGCGATTATAAATTATGTGAATATGGTTAGAGGCGTGTGAGAAATTTTTAAAATTTCTGCTTGGCGTTGTTTAACCCATTGATATGATTATTTACAAGGGGTATGCATGTTGTTGATTGGGCATACCTCTTTTTGTGTATTATAACGAAAAATTGAATTTTTTGATATGTTTATCGATTTTATTTTGTATGGTGTTGATTTATTTGATGAATTTGGTATAATAAGCCTATGGTAATGCTTTATTAAAAAATGTGAGTGTTTTTTGTTATGCGATTGATTTGATATATTAATTGAATTTGTTAAAAAAATGAGCAAATTGCTTGACAAATAATTGTTATGTGATATAATTTTATTAATTTATCACTCTACTACAATAAAGCGAAAGAAAATAAGAGGTGGATTAAATATGGACGCAAAATTACATACTCCGGAAGGGGTTAAAGATTATCTTCCGGCTGAAGCTGCTTTTAAAACAGAAATTGAACGTCATATAGAAACGGTTTTTTACAGATATGGATTTCTCCCTGTTAGTAGCCCGACTTTTGAATATATGGAAGTTTTTGACGGAAACGGAGGGCTTAACCCAAAACAGATGTATACGTTTATAGACAGAGACAGCTCTGTTTTGGCTTTGAGAGCGGATATGACTCCGGCTATTGCAAGAATTGCGGCAACAGCATATGAAAAAAAAGATATACCGCTTAGATTTTATTATTTTGAAGATGTTTTCAGATATAACGAACATTATCAAGGGAAACTTCGTGAATTTACACAGGCGGGCGTTGAGCTTATTGGTGTTAATTCTTATGATGCTGATGCAGAGATAATTGCTGTTTCGGTTAACAGCCTTTTATCTTGCGGATTGAAAGATTTTAAAATATGTATTGGTCAGGCACAATTCTTTTACGGAATTTTGGAGGAAGCCGGATTTAATTTGGAAACTTGCGAAAAAGTCAGAAAATACTTAATAGAAAAAGATTATACGGCAGCACAGAAGCTTGCGGAATGTTCTGACGCTCCGAAAAATATAAAAATTCTTTTTAAAGAATTGCCTATGCTTATTGGTGACAAGAGTGTTATTGAACGTGCAAGAGAGCTTGTTAATTCTGAAAAAGCACTTGCGGCACTTGATGATTTGGAAAACATATATACAATTTTAACCGAATATGATGTTGAAAAATTTATTTCTTTTGATTTGAGCATAATCGGCTTATATTATTATACCGGAATTATTTTCAGGGGTTATGCGAAAGGAACAGGTTTTTCTGTTATAAACGGAGGAAGATATGATAAACTTTCTGAAAATTATGGGGCGGATTATCCTGCGGTTGGTTTTGCTATTAAGATAAACAATTTGATTGCGGCACTTGAAAGCCAGAATATAACCGTTAGAGGAGAAAAAGCCGACACTCTTTTGATGTATTCGAAAGAGGGCAGAAAAATGGCTTTGAAAACTTCTGATGAATTGCGAAGCCAAGGTTTGAACATTGAAAACAGTCTTTTGGGCGAAGATGTTGAAAAAAATAAGGAATATGCAAAATCGAAAGGTATGGGCGGAATTCTTTATTTCTTGAACTCTGAAGATGTTAGAATTATAAATTTTGAAAATGATACGGTTTCTGATGTTAAAATATCGGAATTGTTGAAAGGAGAGGCTTAATCTATGGAATATTTGACATTTGCCCTTGCAAAAGGCAGACTTGCCGAAAAAACAATGGAGCTTCTTGAAGAAATTGGAATTACTTGCGATGAAATGAAAGAAAAATCGAGAAAGCTTATTTTTACTAATGAAGATTTGAAGCTTAAATTTTTTCTTGCAAAAGCAACAGATGTTCCGACTTATGTTGAATATGGTGCGGCTGATATAGGGATAATTGGCAAGGATACTCTTCTTGAAGAAAAACGAAATTTATGTGAAGTTTTGGACTTGAATTTTGGAAAATGTCGTTTTGCTGTTGCGGGGAAAGAGGAAATTCGTGAGAAGCTTGAAAAATCGAATGATTTGAGAGTTGCAACGAAATATCCGAATATTGCAAAAGAATATTTTTATCATAAAAAACATCAAACTGTTGAAATTGTTAAATTGAACGGTTCGGTTGAACTTGGTCCGATTGTTGGGCTTGCCGATGTTATTGTTGATATTGTTGAGACGGGTTCAACTCTTAGAGAAAATGGGCTTAAAGTTCTTGAGGAAATTTGCCCTGTTTCGGCGAGAATGGTTGTAAACCCTGTTAGTATGAAATTGCAAAGCGAAAGAATAATTAAAATTATAAAAGGTCTTGCGAAAGTTACGGAAGAAAAATAAACACAGCTTGTTTTTGAATGGAGGTTTAAATTTTGGACATTGTTAAATATAACGAAAAAGAAAGTAATGAAATTATAGAGAGAATTCTCAGCCGTTCGAAATTTGAATATGGCGATGCACCGGCGAAAGTTGAAAAAATTGTTAATGACGTTAAAGAAAACGGCGATTCAGCTGTTTTCAAATATACAAAAGAATTTGACGGAATTGAACTTGATAAAAATTCTGTTCAAGTTAGCAAGGAAGAAATTGACGAGGCTTATTCGAAAGTTGCACCGGAACTTATTGAAGTTATTAAACGTTCGGCGGAAAGAATTAGAGTTTTTCACGAAAAACAAAAGAGAATAAGCTGGTTTGAGCCGGAAAAAAGCGGAGAAATTTTGGGACAGCTTATTTTGCCTCTTTCATCTGCAGGTGTTTATGTTCCGGGAGGAAAAGCTGCTTATCCTTCTTCCGTTTTGATGAACGTTGTTCCGGCGAAAGTTGCGGGCGTTGAGAAAATTGTTATGGTTACTCCGCCGGGAAAAGACGGAAAAGTTAGCCCAAAAACAGTTGTTGCGGCTGTTGAAGCGGGGGTTACTCATATTTATAAAGTTGGAGGAGCACAAGCTGTTGCGGCTCTTGCTTTTGGAACGGAAAGCATTCCGAAAGTTAATAAAATTGTTGGACCGGGAAATATTTTTGTTGCTTTGGCAAAAAGATGCGTTTTTGGATATGTTGGGCTTGATTCTGTTGCCGGACCTAGCGAAATTCTTATTGTTGCGGACAAAACGGCAAATCCCGCATATGTTGCGGCAGATTTGCTTTCACAGGCAGAACACGACGAGCTTGCATCGGCAGTTTTGATAACAACGAGCATAGAACTTGCGGTTAAAGTTCAAAACGAAGTTGAAAGACAAACCAAAATGCTTGAAAGAAAAGAAATTATAGAAGCATCTTTAAAGAACTATGGAGCGATAATTGTTACGGAAGACATTGACACAGCGATTAATCTTTGCAACGAAATTGCTCCGGAGCATATGGAAGTTTGTACAGAATCGCCATTCTTTGTTCTTTCAAAAATTAAAAATGCGGGTGCTATTTTCCTTGGAAATTATACTCCGGAACCTCTTGGAGACTATATGGCAGGCCCGAACCATGTTCTTCCGACATCGGGAACGGCAAAATTTTTCTCACCTCTTTCCGTTGACGATTTTATAAAGAAATCAAGTGTTTTATCTTTCCCGAAAGAAGCTTTTGACAAGCTTGGAAAAGATGTTATAACTTTTGCGGAAGCTGAGGGTTTGACTGCTCACGCAAATTCGATAAAAATTCGAATGTAAGGAGGTTTTTCAATGGAACGCAAATCCAAAATTGAAAGAGACACATTTGAAACAAAAATAAAAATGGAACTTAATTTGGACGGAGACGGGAAAAACCTTATAAATACAGGAATTGGATTTTTTGACCATATGCTTACACACATTTCAAAACACGGCTTTTTTGATTTGAATGTTGATACAAAAGGCGATTTGGAAGTTGATTGTCATCATACTGTTGAAGATGTTGGCATTGTTTTTGGAAAATGTATTTTGAAAGCACTTGGAGACAAGGCGGGAATAAAGAGGTATGGTCATTCTATTGTGCCTATGGACGAGACTCTTGTTCTTTGTGCGATAGACTTATCCGGACGGGATTTGCTGTGTTTTGATGCGGAATTTTCTGTTCCCTCTATTGGAAATTTTGATACGGAAATGGTTGAGGAATTTTTTAGGGCGGTTTCGTCAAATTGCGGAATGAATTTACATATAAAAGTTTTGTCCGGAAAAAACAATCATCATATTGCCGAGGGAATTTTTAAGGCATTTGGGCGTGCTTTGGATATGGCAACTTCTATTGATGAGAGAATTAACGGCGTATTATCTACAAAAGGAATGTTGGAATAATGATTGGAATAATTGATTATGGAATGGGAAATTTGCGTAGCGTTGAAAAAGCGTTTCAATTTTTGGGGTTTGACGCTCAAATTAGCGATGATATAAAATTTTTGGAAAAAGCTGATAAGATTGTTTTGCCGGGGGTTGGTGCTTTTGCAGATGCTATTGCAACAATTAGAAATAAAGAATTTGACAAAGTTATTAAAGAAAGCGTTGGAAGCAAAAAACCTTTTTTGGGAATTTGTCTTGGTATGCAGATGATTTTTGATGTTAGCGTTGAAAACGGAGAATATGAGGGTCTTGGGCTTATTCCGGGGGTTATTAAAAGACTTCCTAATAATGTTAAAATTCCTCATATCGGTTGGAATAATTTGAAAATATACAAAGAAGAACCTCTTTTTTCAGGCTTGGAAAATCCGTATGTGTATTTTGTTCATTCATATTATCTTGAAACAGAAGCACCAGTTGTATCGGCAACAACTTTTTATGGCAAGGAAATTCAAGTTGCTGTTCAAAAAGATAATATTTTTGCAACACAATTTCACCCAGAAAAAAGCGGAGATGTTGGATTGAGAATTCTTAAAAATTTTGCTGAAATGTAATTATAGGAGACAAGCCGTTGGAATATCGAAGATTTGAAAATACGATTTATGCGAGAATTGACAGAGGCGAAGAAATTTTGGAACAGCTTCAAAAGATTTGTTTACAAGAGGACGTTAAACTTGCGAACATAAATGCTATTGGAGCTATTGATGATTTTACGGTTGGCGTTTTTGACACAAAGAAAAAAGAATATTATTCAAGGCACATTACCGGAATTTTTGAAATTCTTTCTTTGCTTGGAACAGTTAACACTATGAATGGAGAATACTATTCACATTTACATTTAAGTACGGCAAACGAAAAGGGCGAAGTTTTTGGCGGACATTTGAACAATGCGTTTGTCAGTGCAACTTGCGAAATGGTTATAAACGTTTCAAACGGGCAAGTTGACAGAAAGTTTGACGAAGAAATTGGGCTTAATTTATTTAAATTTTTATAATAAACTTATGAGGAGATAGTTATGCAAATTTATCCGGCTATTGATATAAAAGATGGAAAGGCAGTTCGTCTTGTTCAAGGAAAGTTTGACGAAGTTACTGTTTTTAATGATAATCCTGCAGATGCGGCGAAAGCCTGGGCAGATGCAGGTGCAACTTATATTCATATTGTTGACCTTGACGGTGCAAGATATGGAAAAAGTTTTATAATTGATGTTTTGAAAGAAATTTCGGAAAAATATGATATTCCTGTTCAGACGGGCGGAGGGGTTAGAACTCTTGATGATGTTACGGCAAGGATTGAAGCGGGAGCATCGAGAGTTATAATTGGAACGGCTGCCGTTAAAAATCCGGAACTTGTTAAAAAAGCTGTTGAGCTTTATGGAGACAAGATTGCTGTTGGTGTTGATGCAAAAGACGGTTTGGTTGCTATAAAAGGCTGGGAAGAAGTTAGCGACATAACAGCGGTTGACTTATGTTTGAAAATGAAGTCTTTTGGCGTTAAAACTATAATTTATACAGATATTTCAAAGGACGGTATGATGTGTGGGCCGAACATTGCTTCAACAAAGGAATTGATTGAAAAAACAGGTTTGGAAATAATTGCATCAGGCGGAGTTTCTAAGATTGATGACCTTGAAAACGTTAATGCGATAAATGCTCAAGGTGTTATTATAGGCAAGGCGTTGTATAATGGTGCTATAAATCTTAAAGACGCTATAGACAAATTTGAAAAGGGTGAATAATAATTATGCACACAAAACGTATTATACCTTGTTTGGACGTTCATAACGGAAGAGTTGTTAAAGGTGTTAATTTTGTAAATTTAAAAGATGCGGGAGACCCTGTTGAGATAGCGGCGATGTATAACAAATCTCTTGCAGACGAAATTGTTTTTCTTGATATAACGGCATCTTCTGATGCAAGAAATATTATGCTTGATGTTGTTTCAAGAACTGCCGAGCAAGTTTTTATTCCTTTGACTGTTGGCGGAGGAATAAGAACTATTGAAGATTTTAGAAAAATTTTAAGTGCGGGTGCTGACAAAATTTCGGTTAATTCGGCGGCTTTGAAAAGGCCGGAGCTTATAACCGAAGCCGCTGAAAAATTTGGAAGCCAATGTGTTGTTGTTGCGATTGATGCAAAGAGGCGTGATTCGGGCGGATTTGACGTTTATTTAAATGGCGGAAGAGTTAACACAGGAAAAGATGCTGTTGAATGGGCGGTTTTGGCTGAAAAACTTGGTGCGGGTGAAATTCTTTTGACAAGTATGGATTGTGACGGAACGAAAAGCGGTTATGATATTGAGCTTACGAAAGCTATATCTTCGGCTGTTTCAATTCCTGTTATTGCATCGGGCGGAGCAGGAACTATGGAACATTTTGCGGAAGCTTTGACCGAGGGCGGTGCTGAGGCAGCTTTGGCGGCAAGTCTTTTCCATTACAGAGAAATGGAAATAATAGATTTGAAGAATTATCTTGCGGAAAAAAATATATCTGTTAGATTGAAATAGGAGATTTATTATGGAGATTAAATTTAACAAGGACGGGCTTGTTCCCGCTATAGCTCAGGATTTTGAAACAAAGGAAGTTTTGATGCTTGCTTATATGAATCAGGAATCTTTTGATTTGACTGTTCAAACGGGAAAAGCAACTTATTACAGCCGTTCGAGACAAAGCCTTTGGGTTAAGGGCGAAACAAGCGGGCATTTTCAACACGTTAAAGAAATTTTTTATGATTGTGATTGTGATACTATACTTTTGCTTGTTGAACAAGATGGAGCTGCTTGTCATACGGGAAATCGCTCTTGTTTTTACAGAAAACTTGAAAATTTTAAAGGAGAATGAAAATGGCTGATTTAGGAAAGCTTTTAAACGAAGAATTTGACATAATAAAAAGCAGAAAAGAAAATATTCAAGAGGGCTCTTATAC
This sequence comes from uncultured Lachnospiraceae bacterium, assembly GCA_964531385.1. Classification (GTDB taxonomy): domain Bacteria; phylum Bacillota; class Clostridia; order Lachnospirales; family CAG-274; genus MGBC114079. The sequence continues at coordinate 21,672 of CAZHGC010000030.1, forward strand.
TTGCTATTTATTTAAAAAAGGGCTTGACAAAATTTTAAAGAAAATTGGAGAAGAAGCTTCGGAAGTTATTATTGCTGCCAAAAACGATGATAATTCGGAAGTTGTTGGCGAAGTTTGCGATGTGATTTTTCATATGGAAGTTATGATGGCGGAAAAAGGGATTTCTTGGGAAGACGTTGCGGCTGAAATTGAAAAAAGACGTGCAAAAGAAAATATGAACGTTGAAAAAGAAGAAAAAAGAAAAGCCGAAAACAGAACTGATGAATGCAATATAAATTAATATAAATGCGGTTAAAAAATAAGCAGACAAAGAAAAGTGTATTTTAATTGTCTGCTTATTTTATTGAATTATGCTTGCAATTTAAGTTTGAAATCTTTTGCGGCTTCACGCTGTTGGTCTTTTTTGGCAATGTCGTGGCGTTTGTCGTATAATTTTTTACCTTTTGCTATGCCTATTTCGAGTTTTACAAGGCTTCCTTTGAAATATAATTTTAAAGGGATTATTGTTAGACCGTCGGTTGTTACAGAACCGATTAATTTATTTATTTCGGATTTGTGAAGAAGCAATTTCCTGTCTTGGAGAGGGTCGTGGTTGAATATATTTCCATGGTCATAGGGGCTTATGTGCATATTTTTTAAAATTGCTTCGTTGTTTTCAACTTTTATAAAACTATCTTTCAGATTACATCTTCCGGCACGAATTGATTTTACTTCTGTTCCTGTTAGAACAACGCCGGCTTCATAGGTTTCTAAAATGAAATAATCGTGATATGCTTTTTTATTTTGGGATATTATTTTTATTGAATCTTTTGCCATATTTATACCTCACTTATTGTTATTTTATTTTTTTAAATTTTCTAATATTTCGTATGGAACATAAAGAGTTCCGTAACCTGTTCCGAGGTCGAGGTTTGGTTTATTTTCGCCATGGAAATCGCTTCCTCCGGAAATTTTTAAATTTAATTCTTTTGCTAAAGTTGTCAAATATTCGGTATCCTCTTTTGAGTGGGTTGAATATAGACATTCCATTCCTGTTATGCCGATTGATTTTAAATATACAAGCATTTTTAATAATTCTTCTTTTGGAAAGTTATATAAAAGAGGGTGTGCCAAAATTGCGCTTCCTCCGGCGTTTTTTATTAAAGAAATTGTTTCTTCCGGCGAGATTACTTCTCTTTTTACATATGCAGGTTTGTTTTCGCCCATATATTTGTTGAAACATTCTTTTACTGATGAGATGTAACCTTTTTGCATAAGGACTTTTGCAAAGTGGGCACGAGTTATTATTTTGTTTGAACTGATTTTTTCGAGCTCTTCATAGGTTATATCTATATTTAAGTTGTTCAATTTTTCGATTGCAAGAAGATTTCTTTTTTTTCTTTTTTCTTTTAATGATTTTAGGGCATTGTTGAAGTCTTTGTTTTTTATATCTATAAAAATGCCAACGATGTGAATTTCTTTTGAGTTATAATCGGTTGACATTTCTATTCCGCTTATTACTTCTATGTTTTCTTTTTTGCCCGCGGTTATTGCTTCTTCGACACCGTCAAAATTATCGTGGTCGGTTATTGCAATTGCTTTTATATTTTTTTTTGCGGCATATCTTATTAATTCGGAGGGTGTTACGGTTCCGTCTGAAAAGGTTGTATGTGTGTGTAAGTCTATGCAAGGCATATTTTTTCTCCTTTTTGAATTAAAAATGTTATTTAAGCGAGTTTATTAAAATTAGTTTTATAATAATAATATGACAATAATAATTTTGCGTTGTATTTGAAACAGCTGTAAAAGCGAAGTTTTTCTCAAATTTACAGCTGTTTCAAGTGCTTTTTTTGTTGTTGAAAAGAGTTGTTTTTTGCTAAATTTTATGTTCGTAATATCC
>CAZHGC010000031.1:0-21236 GCA_964531385.1 uncultured Lachnospiraceae bacterium
AAAAGTTTTTGGCAAGCTTTTTACAAAAAGCTTGTGGGTTTGGGCGAAGCCCAAAGAGAAAAAACTTGTGGAATTAAGTTTGCGACACTGAGTTTTGAATTTTAAATTCGAATTTAGTGTTATTTTTTTTTAATTGTTTGAAAAACAGCGATTTATTTTAGTATTGAAAAACATATTGAAATTATAAAAATGAATTGTTTTGTGTGGGAGTTTGTTGGGAAGTTTGAAAGTTTTTTTATTTTTGAACATTAATGATTGAAAGAAATTTGAGTTTTAATAAATTTGAAACGGTGGTTTTGTTATGAGTTTTGATTTTGATAATACAATTGCGGCAATTTCGACCCCGATTGGTGTTGGTGGGATTGCAATTGTGCGTATGAGCGGAAAAGATGCAATTAATGTTTTACAAAGGGTGTTTGTTCCGTTTGGCAAAAAAAAGGCATCTGATATTGACAGTCGTTCGGTTAATTATGGACACATTGTTGACGGCGGGAAAATTGTTGATGAAGTTTTGGCGATTGTTATGCCTATGCCGAACAGTTATACACGTGAAAATGTTGTTGAAATAAACTGTCACGGGGGAATTAAGGTTGCTAATTCGGTTTTAAACGTTTTACTTAAAAACGGTTGTGATATGGCACAGCCCGGCGAATTTACAAAACGTGCTTTTCTTAACGGAAGGATTGACTTATCTCAAGCGGAGGCTGTTATTGACGTTATTAACGCAAAAACGGAGTTGTCTCAAAGAGCGGCTGTTAACAGGCTTGGAGGGAGGCTTTCGAAAGCTGTTGGGGAAATTCGTGAGGAAATTTTAACTATGACGGCACATATTGAAGCAACCATTGATTATCCTGAACATGATGACGAAACGATGACATACAATCTTATTTATGAAAAAACGAAGAATGTTATTGCGAAAGTTTCTCATTTGATTGATACAGCTGATGCGGGCAAAATTATTAAAGAGGGTATTGCTACAGTTATTATTGGCAAGCCGAACGTTGGAAAAAGCTCTTTGATGAATTGTCTTATTGACGAGGAAAGGGCTATTGTTACGGATATTCCGGGAACAACGAGAGATGTTCTTAAAGAGCATATTAACATTGGAGGTGTTCCTCTTAACATTATTGATACGGCGGGAATTCGTGATACAGAGGACGTTATTGAAAAAATCGGTGTTGAAAAATCGAAAGATTTTGCAAACAAGGCGGATTTGATTTTTCTTGTTATTGATAGTTCGAGAGAGCTTCAGGACGAGGATTTTGAACTTTTACAATTTATCAAAGAGAAAAACAAGAAAGCTGTTGTTATTTTAAATAAAACGGATTTGGAGCAGAAGATTGACATTAATTCAATTTTTGAGTATATTGACGAAGATTTTGTTTTAAAAATTTCTGCCAAAGAAGGTTTTGGTGTTGAAAAATTATTTGACAAAATTAAAGCTATGTTTTTTGATGGACAAATTGACGTTGATGATGAGGCAGTTGTTGCAAACGAAAGGAACAAGGCTTCGCTTTTTAACGCAAGAAAGAGCCTTTTTAATGTTATTGAAACGATTGAAAACAGAATGCCGTCTGATTTTATTTCTATGGACCTTTTGGACGCATACAGATTTTTGGGCGAAATTATTGGAGAGTCGGTTGACGAGGACGTTATTGACAAGATATTTTCTGAATTTTGTCTTGGTAAATGATTTTTTTTGTGAGGTGTTTGTTTTATGAGATATGATGCGGAAGAAGCTGATGTTATTGTTGTTGGAGGAGGTCACGCAGGCTGTGAGGCGGCTTTGGCGGCGGCAAGAATGGGTCATTTGACTATTATGTTTGCTATAAATCTTGACAGTATTGCGATGATGCCTTGTAATCCGAACGTTGGAGGAAGCTCGAAAGGTCATTTGGTTCGTGAGATTGATGCTCTTGGCGGAGAGATGGGCAGAAACATTGACAAAACCTATATTCAGACGAGAATGCTTAACACAGGAAAAGGGCCTGCGGTTTATTCTCTTAGAGCACAAGCCGACAAAGCGAAATATCATACAGAGATGAAGAGAACTCTTGAAAATACAGAAAATCTCATTATTAAGCAAGGCGAGGTTATTGACATTGTTACGGAAGAGGGCAAGGTTGTTGGTGTTGTTTCGGAGTCGGGTGCATTTTACAGATGCAAAGCGGTTGTTTTATGTATGGGAACGTATTTGAAATCTCGTTGTCTTTATGGCGAAACGATTATTCAGAGCGGTCCGAACGGGCTTAGAAACGCTAATTTCCTTAGTGAAAGCCTTAAAAAACTTGGAATTAGGATTTTTAGATTTAAAACGGGAACTCCGGCGAGAGTTGACAAAAGAACGATTGATTTTTCAAAGATGTCTATTCAAGAGGGAGACGAAAAAATTGTTCCGTTCTCTTTTGAAAATTCTTCAAAAGACATTGAAAGAGAGCAAATTCCTTGTTATTTAACATACACAAATCAAAAAACTCACGATATTATAAGAAACAATCTTGACAGGTCACCGTTATATGGTGGAATTATTGACGGAACAGGGCCAAGGTATTGTCCGTCTATTGAGGACAAAGTTGTTAGATTTTCCGACAAGGAAAGACATCAAATCTTTATTGAGCCGGAGGGCGAGGACACAAACGAAATGTACATTCAAGGCATGAGCACATCTTTGCCGGAAGATGTTCAAATTGAGATGTATCGAACTATTCCGGGTCTTGAAAACTGCGAAATTATGAGAGCGGCTTATGCAATTGAATATGACTGCATTGACGCAACACAACTTAAACTTAGCCTTGAATTTAAAAGAATTTCCGGTTTGTTCAGTGCGGGGCAATTTAATGGAACGTCGGGCTATGAGGAAGCTGCCGCACAGGGAATTATTGGCGGAATTAATGCAGCGTTATACATTGAAGAAAGAGAGCCTCTTATTCTTGACCGTTCTGACGCATATATTGGCGTTTTGATTGACGATATTGTTACGAAAGGAAGCAAAGAGCCTTATCGAATGATGACTTCGAGGGCGGAATATCGGTTACTTTTGCGACAGGACAATGCTGATTTACGTTTGACTGAAAAGGGTTACAAAGTTGGTCTTATTAAAGAAGACAGATACAACAGATTTTTGGAGAAAAAGAAGAAAATTGAAGACGAAATTTTTCGTGTTGAACACGTTAATGTTTCACCTTCTAAGGCTGTTAACGAATATATTGAAGAGAAGGGCGGGTCGGTTCTTACAACAGGGATTAAACTTTCTGAGCTTATTAAAAGACCCGAGCTTAATTATGAAGAATTGGCTTTTGTTGATTTGGAACGTCCGGAGCTTGAAGAAAGCGTTCGTGAACAAGTTAATATACAGATTAAGTATGACGGATATATTAAACGTCAGCTTGCACAAGTTCAGCAATACAAGAAGATGGAAGAAAAGCTTTTGCCACCCGACATTGATTATTTTGCAATGAAAGGTCTTAGAATTGAGGCACAGCAGAAGCTTAGCGATATTAGGCCGTTAAGTGTTGGGCAAGCTTCAAGAATTGCGGGAGTTTCGCCGGCTGATGTTAGCGTTTTGCTTATTCATCTTTCAACGTTATAATTTTGGTTGAAATTTTTATTGAATTTACGGTGTTTTTTTGGGGTTTATTTTTTAGGAGGGATTTATTTTGTTTGAAAAAAATAAATTTTTTATGCCTTGGTCTTGTAAATTTGGTTATGGCGAAAGAAAATCTATTTTAAAGCTTAAACACAATTATAAAGAGCATCAATTTTGCTTTGATACAGAAAAATCTCCTTATTTTGGTTTAATTAACGACAATTCTACATCAAAATTTTTTATTGATGCTTTGATTAACAAAAATTTTGATGCGGCTATGTCTTATATTAGCAAATTCAGCATTTTTATCGATACGGAAGAGATTAAAAAAATTTTTAATGATACAAAGCATTTTAAATATATTATTCCGATTATTTGCAGAGACGATTATTTTCCGAAAGGAGAGAGAATTAATTCGGTTCTTATTTCTCAAAAAGGCAAAATGTCGGTTTGGCATTTTTATCTTATTAATGAACCTGATTCTTTCAGCAAATGGAAAATTTACAGAATTGAGGAAGAAAACGTTAAACGTAATTTTGAAAGGAAGAGGCTATGTATAAAATTTTGATTGAAGCTTGCGAAAAAATTGGCGTTGAGATTGGCGAAGAACAAGTTTTTCAATTTATGAAGTACAAAGATTTACTTTTGGAATGGAACGAAAAGATAAATCTTACGGCAATTACTGACGAAAAAGAAATTTTGCTTAAACATTTTGTTGATTCACTTTCGGTTTTGCCGTTTATTGATATTAAGAATAAGAGCGTTATTGACGTTGGAACGGGCGGGGGATTTCCTGGTCTTCCGATTAAAATTGCTTGTCCTTTTGCAAAAGTTACGCTTTTGGACTCTCTTAACAAAAGAATTAATTTTTTGAAAGAGGTTGTTTCTCAACTTGGTTTAGACGATGTTTATTGCGTTCATTTACGTGCGGAGGACGGCGGACAAGATTTTAATTATCGTGAGAAATTTGATTTTTGTGTTTCGAGAGCTGTTGCAAACCTTGCAGTTTTGGCGGAATATTGTTTACCTTTTATAAAAGTTGGCGGAACTTTTGTTTCACTTAAGGGCCCTGATGCAAAAGCCGAAGTTATTCAGGCGGGAAAAGCAATTGACGTTCTTGGCGGTGAGATTGACGTTGTTGAAAAAGTTCAAATTCCTTTTACTGACATTAACCATACTTTAATTATGATTAAAAAAGTTAGACAAACTCCTTCAAAATATCCGAGAAAGTCGGGAAAAATTTCTAAAAGCCCTATTGTGTGACAGGGCTTTTTTGTTTTTTTGACGAGTTTTGAAAAATTATGACGTTTTTGTATGTTGGCATTTGGTTTGTGGTTGTGATATAATTAATTTGATTGTGAAGAGGAGAGGGGGAAGAAAGAAAGAAGAAGAGAGAAAAGAGGAAAAAAGGAAAAGAAGGGAGCTTGTTGGTTATCGGGGAGTTTGATTTTGGAGAGATGAAAAGAGAGGAAGAAGAAAGAAAAGAGAAAAAAAGGAAAAGAGGGGAGCTTGTTGGTTATTGGGGAGTTTGATTTTGGAGAGATGAAAAGAGAAAAAGAGAAGATGGATTGTTGATTTTTGAAAAATTTTTAATTTGAAATTGGAAATTAAATTTTAAAATTTTATAGAGATTGACGCTTTTGGTTATTGGTGTTTTGTTTTTTATGAAAATATATTTTAGGGGGATTTTTATGGAAAATATGGCTATTGTTAGTCGAAACGAAATTACATATTTACCGATTGCTTGGATTAGACCAAATCCTTATCAGCCGAGGTGTTTTTTTGAAAGGGACAGCATTAGAGATTTGGCGGAGTCGATTAGGCAATTTGGTGTTTTGCAACCGATTTGCGTTAGAATGATTAATTCGAAAAGCTATGAAATTATTTATGGTGAGAGGAGACTTAGAGCTTGCAAAAATCTTGGTATTTTTTATATACCTTGTGTTGTTGCGGATATTTGCGACAGCGACAGTGCTGTTGTTTCTCTTCTTGAAAATATTCAAGGAAATTCGCTTAATTTTTTTGAGGAAGCAAAAGGAATTTATAATATTATTGAAGATTATGGATATTCGATTTTTGAAACGGCGAAAATTCTTGGAAAAAAGGAAAGTTATGTTAGAGACAAGCTTCAAATTTTGAAGCTTCCTTATGAATTTCAAAGAGATATTATTGACAGCGGTTTGTCTGAAGAATTTGCTTTGGCTTTTTCGGAAATTGAAAATGAAGAAATTTTGAAAAGAATTTTGATTGATGTTATTAAATTTGACATTAATATTAAGAAAACGAAAGAAATTATTGATAGAGTTTTAAAAAAATTTGATTTTTTTGGTGACAATTTTGATTTTTGCGAAATTGACGATATTATTATTAAAGTTTTGCGAGAAGTTGGAGAACAAAAGGTTAAATTTTTTGTTGGTGATATGAAAGTTTTTACGAATACGATTTATCAAGCTGTTGAAATTATGAATAAATCCGGAGTTGCAACGCAATGTGATGTTATTGAAAACGACAAGGATTTTGAATTTGTTATAAAAGTTAGTACGAAATCTAAAAATTTATCCAATAATTCTATGAAGCAGTTTTGAAAATTATTTTTGATTGATGATGTTTGTTTTGTTTATTTACGGACAAATGGAATTTTATTCAATGTTCTTGAGTTATTCGTAAAACTTTTTTAATTAAATTACGTAATATTATATGTAGATTTTATTTGGAGAGGATTTTTATGACGAATAAGTTCAATAAATTTTTGACTTTTATTTTATCATTTGTTCCGGGGTGTGGACATATGTATATGGGGCTTATGAAGAGAGGGCTTTTTATTATGTTCGCTTTTTTTTCGTGCTGTTATTTGGTTTCTTCAATTTTTTATCGTGTTTTTAGCCTTGGCGTTGTTATTATTTGGCTATATAATATTTTTGATGCTTACAATTGCAGGAAGAAACTTGAACAAGGTAAGGAAATTTTTGATGATGTTGATGATATTAAAAGATTTTTTCTGAAATATCGAAAAATTATTATGATTGTTTTTGGAATTGCGGCACTTATTGAAATTACAAGAGGTAGTTTTATTATTGACAAGGGCATTGAAATTTTAGGTGAAGAAGCAACGGGAAGAGTTTTTATTGATAATATTCTTGTGATCTGTCTTATTTGCGTTGGTGTTTATTGCTTACTTTTTAGAAGAAAAAAATGATGTTTCACGTGAAACAATTTTGTTTGATTAATTGTCAAAAGTTTTTGTTTCACGTGAAACATTTTTTTGTTAAAATTTTATGAATAGTCTTTTTCTATTGTTGATTATATTTTTTTTTATGATATAATTATAAATGTGATGTTTTGAATTTGTTGTTTTTGGAGTTTTTATTTTTGGAGGATTTGGAATATGGGCAGAGTTATATCTATTTCTAATCAAAAAGGCGGTGTTGGAAAAACTACAACTGCCATTAATTTGAGTTCGTGTATTGCAGAAACCGGCAGAAAGGTTCTGGTTATTGATTCCGACCCACAGGGCAATACTTCGAGCGGTCTTGGTATTGAAAAAGAAAAAATTGAGAATACTCTTTACGATTTGATGATTGGAGACGCAAAGCTTGATGACGTTGTTATGAACGTTGAGAAAATTGAAAACCTTGATATTATTCCGACTGATATTAATTTGTCGGGTGCGGAAATTGAGCTTATAAACGTTGACGGAAGAGAATTTATTTTAAAAAACCTTATTAAAAATATTAGAGATGAATATGATTTTATTATTATCGATTGCCCGCCGGCTTTAAATCTTCTTACTATTAATGCTCTTGTTGCTTCAAATTCTGTTATTGTTCCGTTACAATGCGAATATTATGCTCTTGAAGGGCTTACCCAACTTATGTATACCATTGACCTTGTTAAGAAAAACCTTAATCCAAATCTTATTTTGGAGGGGGTTGTTTTTACTATGTTTGATTCGAGAACAAATCTTTCGGCTCAAGTTGTTGAAGAGGTTAAAACACATCTTGACAGAGATATTTATAAAAGTATTATTCCGAGAAATGTTAGGCTTAGCGAAGCTCCGAGCTATGGATTGCCGATTAATTTATATGATTCGAAATCTAAAGGGGCGGACGCATATAGGCTTTTGGCTCAAGAAGTTATTGACAAGGAGGATTGAATTTTATGACGAAAAAAGGTTTGGGAAAGGGTCTTGGAGCTTTACTTCCCGAAAAAAGCAAGGCGGATTTTGAAAAAAAAGGCGAATTTGTTCTTGAAGTTGATATTAACAAAATTGAGCCAAACAAAAATCAGCCGAGAAAAAATTTCGATGAAGAAAAAATTAAAGAATTGGCGGAGTCTATTTCTGAAATTGGGATTGTTCAGCCGATTGTTGTTAAAAAATCGGGCGACTTTTTTGAAATTGTTGCGGGAGAGCGAAGGTGGCGTGCTGCAAGAGTTTCGGGTCTTAAAACGGTTCCTGTTGTTGTTAAAGATTTTGATGATTTGAAAGCTTTGGAGGCTTCTTTGATTGAGAATATTCAAAGAGAGGATTTAAACCCTTTGGAAGAAGCTGTTACATATAAAAGGTTTTCGGAAGAATTTAATTTTAATCAGGAAACAATTGCCAAAAAGGTTGGAAAAAGCAGGGCGACTGTTGCAAATTCTATGAGATTGTTAAATCTTGACAAAAGAGTTCAGAATTTTTTGAAAGAAAATAAAATTTCAAGTGGTCATGCAAGAGCATTGCTTACTATTTTAGACGGAGATTTGCAATTTGAAACGGCTGAAAAGGTTATTGAAGAGGGTTTCAGCGTTCGTATGACAGAAGATTTTGTTAAAAAAGTTGTTGAAGCGACTGATAAAGGCGATGTTAAAGATTCTGGTGAGAAAAAGCAACAACCTAATTTTGAAGTTTATAAACAAATTGCAAAAAGTCTTAACGATATTTTGGGCACGAAAGTTACCATTAAAAACGGAAAGAATAAGGGGAAAATTGAAATTGAATATTATTCTGACGAGGAACTTGACAGGCTTGTTTGTATGTTTAAGAAAATATGATTTTTTGACAGTTTGCAGATTTTATTTATAAATTTTTTTTACTGTGTTATAATATTTTTGTGTTAATTTTATTTTATGGAGGAAGTTATGGGATTTTTTGATTTTATTCAACAGAATGTTCATTTTTTTGTTTTGGGGCTTTGTGCGTTTTGTTTTTTGCTTTTTATTTTGTGCATTGTTGCGATTTGTAAGGCTTCGAAGGTTAAAAAAAGAATTAATCAATTTATGGGACAGAGCAACGGCAGTGATTTTGAAGAAATGCTTAAAAATTTTATCGGGCAATCCAATGCTATTGACGAAAGACAGGGCAAAATTATTAATGAAATTTCAGCTCTTAAAAATCAAATTAAATTTTGTATTCAAAAGCTTGGGATTGTTCGTTATAATCCTTTTGAGGACGTTGGCGGGGATTTATGTTATGCTATTGCAATTTTAGATGAAAATGATGACGGAGTTGTTTTGAACAGTGTTTATTCGAGAGACGGCTGTTATACATACGCAAAGCCTATTGAAAAGGGAAGATGCGTTAAATACAAGTTGTCGAAAGAAGAAGAAGAGGCTATTTATGAGGCTTTGAAATGATTTTTTATGGTCGAGAAAGAGGTAATCTTTCTCGACTATTTTTATTTTTGGAGAGATTGGGGGGAGGAGGAAGAGTTTGGGGCAAGGAAGACCTTGGGGCGTTGCCCCAAACTCCACCACCTTTTGAAAAAGGTGGACGAAAACTTTAAAATGGGTTTGAGGGGAGATTGAGGGATAAAAAAGAGAAGAAGTTGGCAAAACGAAGTTTTGCATAAAAGTTTTTGGCAAGCTTTTTACAAAAAGCTTGTGGGTTTGGGCAAAGCCCAAAAGAAAAGAGTTTTTGCGTTGCCCCAAACTCCACCACCTTTTGAAAAAGGTGGACGAAAACTTTAAAATGGGTTTGAGGGGAGATTGAGGGATAAAAAAGAGAAGAAGTTGGCAAAACGAAGTTTTGCATAAAAGTTTTTGGCAAGCTTTTTACAAAAAGCTTGTGGGTTTGGGCAAAGCCCAAAAGAAAAGAGTTTTTGCGTTGCCCCAAACTCCACCACCTTTTGAAAAAGGTGGACGAAAACTTTAAAATGGGTTTGAGGGGAGATTGAGGGATAAAAAAGAGAAGAAGTTGGCAAAACGAAGTTTTGCATAAAAGTTTTTGGCAAGCTTTTTACAAAAAGCTTGAGTTTTTTGGCGAAGCCCAAAGAAAAGAAAAAAAGTTATTTGAAAAAGTTCAAGCAGAGTTTATTAAATGTTTTTGGGTCTTCTTCGTTTGGAAGAGATTTTCCGTTTATTATTTCTGTTTTTACGTTTGGATTTAACGTAAGGATTGTTGAAATGTTTTTTTGGACATTTGGAAAGCAATTACCGTAGATTATTAAAACGGGCAAGTCGGTTTCGGGCAAAGCTGTTTCGATATTTAAATTTAGCTTATTTGTTATGAAAGCGTGGAAAATGTGCCGATTGTTTGCACCGTCTTTATGAGAATAGGCATACATTGAATTTATTTTATCGGCAGATATTTCGAAGTTGTTTGAATATACATTTTTTCGAAGATGTTTTTTTAACATTTTTTTTGAATTAAAAAAATTGAACATTAAGTCTCCGAAAACGGGGAAATCTAACGGCAATTTTTTTAATATTTCGGAAAAATTATTTTTTGGGGTATCTGTTGGAGGACAGACCAAACACAATTTTGTAAAGTTTTTGGGGTTGAAAACGTATGCCATTTCGGCGATTGCTGCGGAAAGGTTTGACGCAACAATGGCGGAGGGTTGTTTTATTACTTCTGTTATGAAGTCATTTACAAGGCAAACGTATAAATATGATGAATATGTTATATCTGCTCGTTCGGAATTTCCAAAGCCAAGAAGGTCGATTATATAGAGTTTATGATTTTTTGACAGGTCAGAAATGTTTTCTTTCCATTCGTTTCCGCTTGAGCCGATTATCGGAGAATGGACAAGCAGAACCGGCGAGCCGTTTCCTATTGTTTTATAGCTTATTTTGCCGAATTTCCAATTGTATATATGACTTGAAAGTATTAGGTCGTTTTCTTTTTCCAATTGTTTTTCGGCGTTTTTGAATATTTTGTTGTTTATTGCTACAATTGACAAAACGGTTGTTGCCACAGTGGCAATTATTTTTGTTTTTATTTTCATAATTGGTATCCTTTCTTTTTTTGTGTGAAAAAATTTTTGTTGGTTTGGCAATTTGGATTACATTTATATTTACTGATTGAAATATTTTTTGATTTGTGGTATTATTAAAGCACAGAAAAAATGCTTTTTGCGAGAAAAAGTTATTTTCGCAATGTGCAGACGTTCGTTTTTTTATAAAACAATTATAACATAATTTTTTTGCTAAAAAAAGAGACTTTGAATTTTTAAGGAGATTTTTTTTCATGGATTTTAAAGAACAGATTGCAAACGCACTTGCTGAAGTTATTGATATTGATAAAAATGACATTTTTGGGGCTATTGAAGTTCCTGCGGATTCAAATATGGGGGATTTTGCGTTCCCTTGTTTTAGACTTGCGAAAGTTTTGAGAAAAGCTCCGCCTATTATTGCTAAGGAGATTTCGGAGAAAATTTTAAAACCCGAATGCGTTCAGAAAATTGAAGTTGTTAACGCATATATCAATTTTTATATTGATAAATCAATTTTTGTTGGTGAAACCCTTAAAAAGATTTTTGTTGAAAAAGAGGATTATGGAAAATGCGATTTTGGTAAAAGTCGAAACGTTGTTATCGATTATTCATCGCCAAACGTTGCAAAGCCTTTTCACATTGGGCATTTACGTTCGACTGTTATTGGAAACGCTCTTTACAATATTTTTAACAAAATTGGATATAAAAGCGTTGGAATAAACCATTTGGGAGACTGGGGAACTCAATTTGGAAAGCTTATTGTTGCATATAAAAATTGGGGCAACAAGGAAGCTGTTGAAAAAGACGATATTAAAGAACTTAGTCGTATTTACGTTAAATTTCATGAGGAAGCCGAGAAAAATCCTGCTTTGGACGATGAGGCGAGAGGCTGGCTTGTTAAGATGCAGGAGGGCGACAAAGAGGCTCTTGATTTATGGAAATGGTTTGTTGATATAAGTATGAAAGAATTTAACAGAATTTACGACAGACTTGATATTAAATTTGATTCTTACAAAGGCGAAAGTTTTTATAACGACAAAATGGCTGCAGTTGTTGATGAAATTAGAGAAAAGGGACTTTTGACAGAGAGCGAGGGTGCAAGGATTGTTGACCTTTCCGAATTTAATATGCCTCCTTGTCTTATTTTGAGAAGCGACGGGGGAACTTTATATCCGACAAGGGATATTTCTGCTGCTTTCTATCGAAAGAAAACTTATGACTTTGCAAAATGCGTTTATATTACTGCTCTTGACCAAAATTTGCATTTTGCTCAATGGTTTAAAGTTATTGAGCTTATGGGATATGATTGGAGCGGGGATTTGGTTCACGTTCCTTTTGGTCTTGTTAGTCTTGGTGACGGAAAGCTTTCAACAAGAAAAGGGCATGTTGTTCTTATGGAAGATATTTTAAACAGTGCTGTTGAAAAAACTGCCGGAATTATTGAAGAGAAAAATCCTAATTTGCCGGACAAAGAAAAAATTGCCGAACAAGTTGGTATTGGTGCTGTTATTTTTAACGACCTTTACAACAGCAGAATTAAAAATGTTGTTTTTGATTTGCAAAAAATGCTTAATTTTGACGGAGAAACGGGACCATATGTTCAATATACTCACGCAAGAGCTTGCAGTATTTTGAGAAAAGCGGGGGTTGACGACAGCGACGTTGATTTTGATGTTGATTTTTCATTGTTGACAGACGAAGCATCTGTTGATGTTTGCAGAGTTTTGGCGATTTATCAAGAAAAACTTATTGATGCTGCCGAAAAATATGAACCATACATTGTTACAAGATATATTGTTAATTTATGTCAGGCGTTTAATAAATTCTATCACGATAACAGTATTTTGGGCAGTGAGGGAGAAGTTAAGAAAGCGAGAATTGCTTTGACGTATGCTGTTAAAACTGTTATTGCATCGGGGCTTGCCATTCTTGGAATTAAGGCACCGAAAGAAATGTAAAAAATTGTTTTTTGATTTTTTGTCGAAAGTGATTTTTTGAGGAGGGGTTTTTATGTTCAGAGAAATGAGAAGAAACAAACAAAGCTTGGCGATTAAAGATATTGAAGATATTTTGGAAAACGGAACATCGGGTGTTTTGGCACTTATTGGCGATGATGATTATCCTTATGCTGTTCCGATGAGTTATTTATATTATAATTCTAAAATTTATTTTCATTGTGCAAGAGAGGGGCACAAAATTGATGCGATAAAGAAATGCAACAAAGCTTCCTTTTGCGTTGTTGCTCAAGATGTTGTTGTTCCCGAAAAATACAGCACGAACTATAGAAGTGTTATTGCTTTTGGCAAAATCAGAATGTTGGAGAAAGAAAGCGAAGTTGTTGAGATGCTTGAAAAATTTATGATTAGGTATGCTCCGAACAACAGCGAGGAAAGACGAAAAACAGAAATTGACAATTTTATTGACAAACTTTATATGTTTGAGCTTGATGTTGAACATATTACGGGAAAAGAGTCGCTCAGAATGGTTGAGATGAGAAACGGGGATATTTCATAGAGATTTTTATTGTTTGAAAGATAAAAAGAGTGTTAAACTTGGTTGTTTGCACTCTTTTTTTGCGATAATTTTCATATGAAATGAGTTGTTTTTTGTTTTTTTGATAAAAAAACAGACTTAGAAAATGAGTTGTACATTTTCTGAGTCTGTTTTTGTTAAACGCAATTTATTTAAGATTTGAAAGGACTTTATTGAGAATTGAGATTGCGTTATCGATATCTGTTTTTGATGCGATTAATGACGGAACAAAGCGGATTACGTTTGCACCGGCATTTACAAGGAGCAAGCCGTTTTCGATTGTTTCTTTTATTATTGGAGCGGCAGGAACGGAAAGTTCGATTCCTTGCATATAGCCTATTCCACGAACATCGGTTATTATGTTGTATTTTTCTTTTAATTCGTTTAATTTTTCTGTTAAATAGGCTCCGTTTTGTTTTACATTGTTTAGAAGACCGCCCAAAAGCTCATCGACAACGACATTTGCCGCAGCTGTTGCAAGAGGGTTTCCGCCGAATGTTGAGGCATGGTCACCGGGTTTGAAGCTATCGGATAGTTTTTGTGTTGCTGCCATTAAGCCCATTGGAACACCGCCCGCAATTCCTTTTGCTGTGCAGACAGCATCGGGCACAACGCCGAATGTTTGATATGCAAAGAGCGTTCCCAAACGACCAACTCCGCACTGAACTTCATCAAACAAAAGAACTATATCTTTTTCATCGCAAAGTTTGCGGATTTTTTGGAGAAACTCTTTATTTGCGGGGTGAATTCCGCCTTCGCCTTGAAGAGGTTCAAGCAATATTGCACAAGTTTTATCTGTTACAGCTTCGAGAACGGAATTGAAGTTGTTGAACTCAGCATATTTTATTCCGGGAAGAAGAGGAGAGAGACCCTCCTGATAATGGGGTTGGCCTGTTGCTGTTACAGCTCCGAATGTTCTTCCATGAAAAGAATGTTTCATTGTTATTATTTCATGGCGATTTGTTTTACTTCCATATTTTCGTGCAATTTTTAAGCCGGCTTCGATTGATTCCGCTCCGCTGTTGCAGAAAAAGATTCTATCAAAATCGCTGTTTTCGACAAGTTTTGTTGCTAATGAAACTTGAGGAGGAGTCCAATAGAGGTTTGAGCAATGAATTAATTTTTGTGCTTGATTTGCTATTGCTTCGGTTAATTTTTTATGGTTATGGCCGAGGGAATTTACTGCAATTCCTGCGACAAAGTCTAAATATTTTTTTCCGTTTTCGTCATATACATACATTCCTTCACCTTTTTCAAGGGCTATTGGAAAACGGTTATACGTATTCATTATAACTTTTGAACCTTGTTCGAATGTTTTCATTTTTGTTTTCCCCTTTCTTATTTTAGGTTTATGCGGATTGGAGTTTTAGCCTTCTATAAGGGTTCCTATACCTTTTTTTGTGAATATTTCGAGAATTAGGCAATGTTCAATTCGTCCGTCTAATATGTGGACATTTTGGACACCGGCTTCCACACCAGCTATGCAACAATCAACTTTTGGAATCATTCCGCCGGAGATTATTCCGCTTTTTATCATTCGGCGAACTTCTTTTACATTCATTACGGAAATTACGCTTGATGGGTCGTTTACATCGGCGAGAACGCCCGGAACATCTGTTACAAAAACCAATTTTTCGGCATTTAACGCACCGGCAACGGCAACAGCGGCATAATCGGCGTTTATGTTGTAGCTTTTTCCGTCTTTGCCTATTCCTATTGGCGAAATTACGGGAACAAAGTCGTTATCTATCAATGTTTTTATTAAAGATGTGTCAACTTCGGTTACTTCGCCGACAAGACCTATATCTTCGCCGTTTGACGTCATTTTTTTAACTTTTAACGTTTCAGCATCTTTTCCACAAATTCCGACTGCTTTTATACCTTGTGCACAAAGTTCTGTTGTTAGATTTTTATTTAATTTTCCAGCAAGAACCATTTGCACAACTTCCATTGTTTTTTCATCGGTTACACGAAGACCGTTTTTAAATTCGGATTTTATATCAAGCTTTTCAAGCATTTGGTTTATATCTTTTCCGCCACCATGAACCAAAACGGGTTTGAAGCCGACATATTTCATTAGGGCGATATCTTTTACCAATGTGTTTTTTATATCTTCATTTACCAAAGCACTTCCGCCGTATTTTATTACTACTGTTATGCCATTGAACTCTTTTATGTATGGGAGAGCTTCAGTTAATATTTTTGCTTTTTCTATTACTTCTTCCATCATTATTTTTTACCTCTTTTTTTTGATATATTTTTATGAGCGATAGTCTCCGTTTATTTTTACGTAGTCATAGGTTAAATCACAGCCCCATGCTGTTGCTGTTTCGGTTCCCTCTTTTAATTTTATATCAACGAATATATCTGTTTCTTTTAAAATTTTTGCGGCTTTATCTTCATCGAACACTATTGGTGTTCCGTTATCCATTAACAATATTTCGCCGGCTTTACTTCTGAAAACGATTGTTACGAAATTTGGGTTGAAATTTGCTCCGGAATAGCCCATTGCACAAAGCACACGACCCCAGTTTGCATCGGCTCCGAAAAGAGCGGCTTTGAAGAGGTTTGAGGAAACAACGGAATTTGCGATTTTTCGAGCATCATTTTTTGTTTTTGCTCCGGTTGCTGTTACTTCCATTAATTTTGTTGCACCCTCGCCGTCTCGTGCACAATTCATTGCAAGCGTTTTATTTATTTCGAAAAGTGCTTTTTTGAATTCTTCGTAATCGGCGTTTTCTTCAGTTATTTCGGTGTTTTCAGCCAAGCCATTTGCAAGAAGCAAAACTGTGTCGTTTGTGCTTGTGTCGCCGTCTACACAAATCATATTGAACGTATCTAAGACACATTCGGAAAGTGCTTTGTCGAGCATTTTTTTTGAGATGTTTGCATCGGTTGTTATGAAACAGAGCATTGTTGCCATATTTGGATTTATCATTCCCGAACCTTTTGCCATTCCGCCGAGCGTTACTTTTTTTCCTGAAAGTTCGATTTCAACGCAGACGGTTTTTGCGAACGTATCGGTTGTCATTATTGCTTCGGAGGCAAGAACTCCGCTTTCATAGCTGTTTGAAAGAAGAGGAAACGTTTCTTTTACTCCTTTTGTTAATGTATCCATTGGCAAATTTACTCCGATTACACCAGTTGAACAAACAAGAACGTTTTCTTTTGCACAATTTGCCAAATTTGCGAAAACTTCGGCTGTTGTTTCGGCATCTTTTATTCCTTGTGTGCCTGTGCAAGCGTTTGCGTTTCCGCTGTTTACGACTATTCCTGTTATTTTATCGTTTTTTATTTTTACACGTTCTATATCCCAAAGCACAGGAGCGGCTTTTACAACATTTTGCGTGAAACAGCCGGAAGCTGTTGCCGGAACTTCACTTAATATTAAAGCAAGGTCTTTTTTTCCTTTTTTTAAGCCAACGAAATTTCCTGTTGCTTTGAAGCCTTTTGGTGTTGTTACATTTCCGTTTATTATTTTCATATAAATCACCTTTCTTTGAGATTATTGCACAATTTGAAAGATTTTTTATTGTGCGGTTTTGGAGATTAGCAAGGGAATATTGCTGGATGTTCAAGCCCTGTTTTTTCATCGAGATTGAAGAGAATGTTCATATTTTGGACAGCTTGGCCGGCGGCACCTTTGAAGAGGTTGTCTATTGCTCCGATTACTATTACTCGATTTGTTCTGCTATCGACAGCCATACCTATATCGCAGAAATTTGAACCTTTTACCCATTTTGTTTCGGGGAAAACTCCCTCTTTTGTTAATCTTACGAAATATTCATTTTTATAATATTTTTCGTATGCCGATTTTACATCTGCATAGCTGTAATTATTATTTAACGACGCATAACAAGTTGCCAAAATTCCTCTGTTCATTGGTGTTAGGTGGGGTGTGAAGGAGAGGATTACATTTTCGCCGGCGGCATATGAAAGCTGTTCTTCTATTTCCGGCGTATGTCTGTGGGAGGCGATTTTGTATGCTTTTGTTGATTCATTTACTTCGTTATAGTGAGTTCCGAGGGAAACTCCTCTTCCGGCTCCAGTTACTCCGGATTTTGCATCTATTACAATTGTTTTTAAATCTATCATTTTTTCTTTTACAAGAGGATAGAGCGAGAGAATTGAGCAAGTTGTATAGCAACCGGGGTTTGCAACAATTCTTTTTCCTTTTATTTTTTTTCGATTTATTTCACAAAGACCGTATATTGCTTCGGGGAGAATATTTTTTGCTTCATGGGAAGTTTTATACCAATGTTCGTATACATTTACATCTTGGAGACGGAAATCTGCACCCAAATCAATTATTTTTGTTTTTTCGAGAATTTTTTCATTTATTTTTTTACTTGCAACGCCATGGGGAAGAGCTAAAAAAATTACATCACATTCTTCTGCCATTTTTTCGATGTTTTCTTCTTCACAAATTTTTTCGATGTGTCTGAAATTTTCATAGATGTCGTTATAATTTTGCCCTTTATAGCTTTGGGAGGTTATTGTTGTTACCTCGGCGTTTGGGTGATTTGTCAGAATTCGAACAAGCTCACTTCCGGCGTAACCTGTTGCTCCGATTATTCCTGCTTTTATCATTTTTATTCCTCCTTGAGTTTTTGGCGGAGGGTATCCGTCTTTTTATAAGAATATTAATAATTATACATATTTTATTCATTTTATGCAAGAGTAATTTTACATAAATTTATAAATATATGGCAGGAATGATTGTTGATATTTTACGGATTTTTTTGTTTTGAAGATAAATTTTGATTTGATTGGGCTTTATGAATAAATATTCAAGTTATTAATTTGGCTTTAATTTTGGAGATTATAAAATTTCTGTTGAATAATTCCATTCGAAAGTGTATAATGATTGTAAGGCAATTTAAATTTTTAGTATTTGGTTACGAATAAATTTATAAATTTATTTTTAGGAGGTTTTTTTATTATGAAAATTGTTCTTGCTTATTCGGGCGGACTTGATACATCTGTTATTATTCCTTGGCTTAAAGAAAACTACAACGGTGCTGAAATTGTTGCGGTTTGCGTTGATGTTGGACAAGGAAAAGAAACTGACGGAATGGAAGAAAAAGCTATTGCTATGGGTGCAAGCAAAATTTACATTGAAGATGTTAGAGAAGAATTTATTACAGATTATGTTTATCCTATGGTTAAGGCTCACGCAGTTTATGAAGACAAATATCTTCTTGGTACTTCAATTGCTCGACCACTTATTGCAAAGAGACTTGTTGAAATTGCTTTAAAAGAGGGTGCTGATGCTATTTGCCACGGTGCTACAGGAAAAGGCAACGACCAAATTCGTTTTGAGCTTACAATTAAGGCGTTAGCTCCTCATCTTAAAATTATTGCTCCTTGGAGAACATGGGACATTTCTTCGAGAGACGAAGAAATTGAATATCTTCAGCAAAGAGGGCTTCCTGTTCCTATGAAGAAAGAGGAAAGCTATAGCAGAGACAGAAACCTTTGGCACATTAGTCATGAAGGTCTTGACCTTGAGGACCCTGCAAACGAACCGGACTTTAAACATTTACTTCAACTTGGTGTTAGCCCTGAGGAAGCTCCGGACGAACCTACATACATTGAAATTGAATTTGAAAAAGGTGTTCCTGTTGCTCTTGACGGCAAAAAGCTTTCACCTATTGAATTTATGGACAAGCTTAACGAGCTTGGCGGAAAGAACGGCATTGGCATTGTTGACCTTGTTGAAAACAGAGTTGTTGGTATGAAGAGCCGAGGCGTTTATGAAACTCCGGGCGGTACAATTCTTTATGCTGCTCACAGAGATTTGGAATATTTATGTCTTGACAAACAGACAACGGCTTACAAAGAAGTTATCAGAGCAAAATATACAGAGCTTGTTTATTCGGGCGAATGGTTTACTCCTTTGAGAGAGGCTTTGACTGCATTTATTGAGTCTACTCAGCAAACTGTTACAGGAAAAGTTAAGCTTAAACTTTACAAAGGAAACATTATTTCTGCGGGTGTTACTTCACCTTATTCATTATACAGTTCTGAGCTTGCAAGCTTTACAACAGGCGAACTTTACAGCCACCACGATGCTGAAGGATTTATTAATCTTTTTGGTTTGCCTTTAAAAGTTCGTGCTATGATGAAACAGCAGAGAGGAGAAAAATAATGAAGCTTTGGGGCGGAAGATTTACTCAATCAACCGACAGTTTTACCGACCATTTTCATTCTTCGATTTCTTTTGACAAAAGAATGTATAAACAAGACATTTTGGGAAGCGTTGCTCACGCAGATATGCTTGGCAAACAAGGCATTATTCCGAAAGAGGATTCGGAGCTTATTAAGAAAACGCTTCTTGAAATTCTTGATGATATTTCAGCCGGAAAAGTTGTTTTTGATGAAAAAGCGGAAGACATTCATATGAACGTTGAAACAATTCTCATTGAGAGGATTGGCGATGTTGGCAAACGTTTGCACACAGGGCGAAGCAGAAACGATCAAGTTGCTTTAGACCTTAGAATGTATTCAAAGGAGCAGATTGAGGAGATTAAGGGACTTATTAAAAATCTTCTTTCTGTTTTGAACGACACTGCGAAAGAGCATATGGACACGATTATGCCGGGATATACTCATTTGCAGAACGCTCAACCTGTTACTTTTGCACATCATCTTCTTGCTTATGTTGAGATGTTTAAGCGAGATTATGACAGGCTTTTGGACTGTTACAAACGAACCAACGTTATGCCTTTGGGGGCAGGAGCTTTGGCAACGACGACTTATCCTTTGAACAGAGAAGCTGTTTGCGAGACTTTAGGTTTTGACAGCATAACTTTAAACAGTATGGACAGCGTTAGCGACAGAGATTTTGCCGCAGAGTTATTATTTTGCTTATCGACGGTTATGATGCATCTTAGCAGATTTTGCGAAGAAATTATTTTATGGTCTAACCAACAATTCAAATTTATTGAGCTTTCGGACGCTTACAGCACTGGCAGTTCGATTATGCCACAGAAAAAGAACCCTGATATGGCGGAGCTTATTAGAGGAAAGACAGGGCGAGTTTATGGAGACCTTATTGGATTTTTAACCGTTATGAAAGGGCTTCCGCTTGCTTATAACAAAGATATGCAAGAGGACAAAGAGGGCGTTTTTGATGCCATTGACACAATTAAAATGTGTGTTCCTGTTTTTACGGCTATGGTTGAAACTATGAAAGTTAACAAAGAGAATATGTTCAAGGCGGCGAAGGGCGGTTTTATGAACGCAACAGACGCTGCGGACTGGCTTGTTAAAAAAGGTATGCCATTTCGTGATGCACACGCAGTTATTGGGCAACTTGTTCTTTACTGCATTGAGCAAGGCAAAGCTTTGGAGGATTTGTCAATTTCGGAACTTAAAAAATTCAGCGAAATTTTTGATGATGATGTTTTTGAGGCGATTTCTCTTGAAAAATGTGTTAATGCGAGAAATGTTGACGGCGGACCGTCCAAAGATTATGTTGATAAGCTTATTAAATTTAACGAAGAGTATATAAACGGATTGAAATAAATTAATTAAGAGGAAATCTTGTGTTGAAGCCTTTTTGGGGGCTTTGATACAAGATTTTTTTGTTTTGGGAGGAGGGAGGAGAGGGAAGAGAAAAATGGGGCGAGGGAGGAGGAAGAGAGAGGGGAAAGGGGGGATTGAACAGGGAAAGAAGAAGAGGAGAGGAAAGAGGGAAAAAGGGGCGGAGAGAGGGGAGGATTGAAAAGGGAAAGAGGAAGAGGAAGAGGAGAGGAAAGGGGGAGGGCGGAGGAGGAAAATGGAAAGAGGAAAAGGAGGGGGATTGAACAGGAAAAAGGAGAAGAAAAGCAATAGAGGGGCGTTTCGGCAAGTTTTTACAATTTTTTTGAAAATTGCAATAGCAAATAGGACACATCATAGCATCAAAATATAATATT
>CAZHGC010000032.1:0-20860 GCA_964531385.1 uncultured Lachnospiraceae bacterium
AAATTCAAAAAAACAAAAAAAATTTTTTTAATATTTTTTATTTTTAGTAAAAATACCGTTCAATAATTAGTATATATTTGCAAAATAAAATAACTTTAGAATTAATCAAACCAAAATTCAAATACCCATAACACAAAATTTAAACTTTCCCATAAAAAAACTGCTGTCAACCAACAGCAGTTCATATCGCAAAAAAATCAATTTATAACATCGTAAATCACAAAAATACTATTACTACCACTATTAATCATTCAAATCAACTAAAAATAAATTCATCTTGTCCAATTAAATCAACTTTATTCTTCCCTCAAAAAACATTAATATAGTAATTCGTTGTCAATCTTTCGTTTAATTACAGAAAACTTTGATAAAAATACACTTTTCTACAAAAAAATGTTGAGATAACCTTTTTAAGATTACCCCAACATTTATTATAAAAGCAATTTACAAACACTCATTAAAACTTCAATGTTTCCATAACATCTTGCATATCATACTTACCGCAAGGCTTTCCTGCAACAAACTTAGCTGCCTTAACAGCTCCAACAGCAAAAACCTCTTTAGACATCGCCGTATGTTTAAACTCAACAACTTCATCTTTGCCCGCAAATATAACTGAATGTTCGCCAACAATCGTTCCGCCTCTAACAGCGTGTATTCCCAATTCTTTTTTATCTCTTTTTTGTCTAACAGAAGAACGATCATAAACATAATTGTATTTGTTGTTCATAGTCTCGTTCATCGCATCAGCCAAAAGCAAAGCCGTTCCGCTCGGAGCATCGATTTTTTGATTATGATGTTTTTCAACAATCTCAACATCAAAATTAGCATCGTCAAGCAATTTAACCGCATTTTGCAAAAGCTTTGCAAGAAGATTTATGCCAAGAGACATATTCGCCGAGCGAAAAACAGGAATATCTTTTGACGCATTATCAATCATTTTTAAAGTTTCTTCAGTCAACCCCGTTGTACAAATTACAATAGGAATTTTCTTAGAAACAGCATAATTCAAAATTGATGGAACAGCACTTGCCGTTGAAAAATCAATAATTACATCTGCCGGCATATCGCATTCGTTTGCATTTGTGTAAACTGGAAAAATTGCATTATTACTTTCAACAACATCAATTCCCGCAACAATTTCGCAATCTTTTTCTTTTGCAACAATTTCGCAAATAATTTTTCCCATATGACCGTTACAGCCATTCATTATAATTCTAACCAAAAACAATTCCTCCTTTTATCATAAGTGTAAAATTGAAGAAAACTTCAAAATTAACAAGCCATAACATCGTTAATTAAATAAGACCATATTCTTTCATAGCTTTTTCTAATTTTTCGTAGTTTTCTTTTTCCATTTCAACAAGAGGCTCTCTGTATAATCCTGCGTTTTGCCCCATCATATTCAAAGCCGCTTTAACAGGAATTGGATTTACTTCGCTAAATAAATTGTGAATAAGATTTAAAGCACCAAGTTGCAATTTTTTTGCACCCTCAACATCACCACTCAAAAACTTCATAACCATATCGTGAGTATCTTTCGGTGCAACATTTGCAAGAACAGAAATAACCCCTTTTCCGCCCAAAGATAAAACAGGAAGAATTTGGTCATCATTACCCGAATAAATATCAATGCTGTCTCCACAAAGAGCAGCAATTTCAGCAACTTGAGAAATATCTCCGCTTGCCTCTTTAACCGCAACAATATTTTCAATTTTAGAAAGTTCATATATCAATTTTGGAGGAATATTTAAACCTGTTCTTCCTTGTATGCTATAAACAACAACAGGTATATCAACGCTTCCCGCCATACGTTCAAAATATATTTTTAATCCTTTCGGGCTTGTTTTGTTGTAATAAGGTGTAACAATAAGAAGAGCGTCTGCACCGGCTTTTTCTGCTCTTTTACTAAGCTCAACACCATGTGCCGTATCGTTACTTCCCGCACCGGCTATAACCGGAACTCTCTTGTTTGTTTTTTCAACAGCAAATTTGATTGTTTCAATTTGTTCATCATCAGATAAAGTTGAAGCTTCGCCGGTTGTTCCGCAAACAATAATTGCGTCCGTTCCGTTTTCAATTTGAAAATCTATCATTTTTCCAAACGAATCATAATTAACTGTTCCGTCTTGATTAAAAGGTGTAATAATGGCAACACCCGAGCCAACAAAAATAGACATAACAAGCACCTCTTTTATTAAAAATTTATTGCATATTCTTTATAATAACCTCTGCAATCTGAACAGCATTCGATGCAGCACCTTTTCTGATATTGTCAGCAACAACCCAAAGATTAACACCGCTTTCAACACTTTCGTCTCGGCGTATTCTTCCAATAAACACTTCATCGTGACCGGCAGCATTAATTGCCAAAGGATACTGATTATTTTCAGAATCGTTTTGAATAACAACACCCGGTGCATTTTTCAAAGTTTCAATAAGGTCATCAAGTTCATAAGGTTTTTCAAATTCAACATTTATAGACTCACTGTGAGAATTAAATACAGGAACACGAACAGCAGTTGCTGTAATTTTCATATCCGGCTCATGCAAAATTTTTCTTGTTTCATTAACCATTTTCAATTCTTCTTTTGTATATCCGTTGTCTGTAAAAACATCTATGTGAGGAAGACAATTATTTGCAATAGGGTGAGGGAATTTCTTTGGAGACTCGCCTTTAAGACCGTCTTCAAGGTCTTTCCAACCGCCAAGACCCGCACCGGAAACAGCTTGATAAGTTGAATAAACAACTCTTTTAATTTTATATTTATCATTAAGCGGTTTCAAAGCAACCATAGCTTGAATTGTTGAACAGTTTGGATTTGCAATAATACCTTTGTTCCAAGAAATATCCTCAGGATTAACCTCAGGAACAACCAAAGGAACTTCCTTATCCATTCTCCAAGCAGAACTGTTGTCAATAACAATACAGCCTTTCGAAGCTGCAATAGGTGCAAATTTTTCGCTTGTGCTTCCGCCTGCAGAAAATAAAGCAATGTCAATTCCTCTGTCAAAAGAATCCTCTTTAAGCTCTTCAACAACATATTCTTTGCCATTAAAAGTCACAGTTGTTCCGGCGGAACGTTTTGAAGCAAACACATAAAAATTTTCAATCGGAAGTTGTTTTTCCTCAAGAACTTTAAGAAAAGTCCTTCCAACCATACCTGTTGCACCAACAACCGCTAAATTAACCTTTTTCATATTGAATCTCTCCTAAAATTAGTATATTGGATAAAAGTTAAATTTGTTACGATTTATATAGATAAAAAAAAGGTCAACCATTGAAGTCAACCTGTAAATACAATGCAAAAAGCCCCGCTTTAAGAAGTATTCCAAGATAGCACTCCATCAAAAAAGATGACAGTCGCAAAGCTGTTTGCCAAAACGACCAGATAAAAGAACGCAAAGAAACTTTCATCTTCGGCACTTTCCCCTTTCACAGCCAATCAAACTGCCCTTTGCGGCATAAAAACTGCTACTGATGAAAAATGCACCTCTATCTACATAAATTTAAACAAATTCCATTTTTCCATTTATTTAACTATATCACCATTAATGTATATTGTCAAGATAATATGCAAATTTACACACAAAAACTAATCGTTACATATAAAAAAGCTCCCTGCCGGACTTGAACCGGCAACCTACGCGTTACGAGTGCGTTGCTCTGCCTGTTGAGCCAAAGGAGCATAAAAGAATTATCAAACATAAATTATTATAAAATATACGCCTTTTTTTGTCAAGTAATTTTTTACCCCCTCTCCCCAAAAGTCATAGCATTTCTTTTCCGTTTAACCTTCCTATGGAATAAAAAGCAAAAAGTTGGACTATATTATAAATATAAATTATTTTTAAGGAGGATACAATTATGGTCAAAAAATTTTTAAGCAAATTTTCAAAAAATAAAGAAAACAACGCAGATGACGAAAAAATCATCACCATACTTTTAAACTTAAAAAAAGAACTCGACTATGTCCATAAAGAATTCGATTATATAACCGATGACATTTTAATCGACAGCTTCATTTATGAAATCCAATCGCTCAATATGAAATATCAGTATTATATTAAATTATGCAAAGAAAAAGGTCTTGTTGCGGGAGGTTTCGAAAGTATATAATAAAAGGAGTGCAAATTAACTTTGAATTCAGAAAAACTCATTTTATATATGATTGGCATATGCCTAATTTTCATTGTTTTCATATTTTTTGCCGATAAATTTAAAATTTTCGGAAAAGTCCTATTCAACGGAGTTATCGGCTCTGTCTGCATCTATATCACAAACTGCATTTTGTCACCATTTGGCTTTTTTGTCGGAATAAATTTAGTAACCTTCATTATAACCGGAATACTCGGAATACCCGGAATTATTTCGTTATATATAATCAATGCAATTTTATAAATTGATTTATTCAATTTGCTGTGATATAATTCTTATAAAAATTTACAAATGATGAGGTATGCCTATGAATTACAATTTTTTTGTGAATTTATACAAAAATCTTATAAAAAATGAATTTTTGCTTATAAATGGTTTTTTTGATAAAAATGAAATCGACTTCAACAGTAAATTTGTAGGGTTGTATAAGGCTGTCGGAAATTTCCTATATTGCGTAATTTTAATCAATAATTCAAATGAAACAGATTATTGCAATCATATAAAAGAAATTCAAGACAAAACAGAAAAACTCGCAAAGCTTAATCAAATTGAAAATGTAATTTTTTTAAACATCATAACAACAGAAAAAGTCGATTCGGAAATGCTTAATTTTGTCAATACCTTCAATTTTGACCTTGAAACTTCAATAAATAATTTATGCTGGATTGCAGACTACAACAACAAAAAAATTATAACAAGCAAAAACCAGCCAACAGAAATTTTAGACATACATAAAATAATAAAACAATTATTTTTTGAAGAAAATAAAACTTCAATAGACATTAACGAAAACAGCTTTTCCCAAATTGCAGAAGAAATCGAAAAAGAAGAATATGCCGAATTAAAATCAAATAATTATCTAATAACCATTTTTCTGATTATAATAAACGTTTTGGTTTTCACTCTTGAAGAGCTAAACGGTGGTTCTGAAAATTCCGCCGTTTTAATAAAATTCGGTGCTGTCGTTTCAGATTTTGTTTTAACAAAACACGAGTTCTATAGGCTTTTAACCGGAATGTTTTTGCACATCGGAATAACACATATCGCCTCAAATTGTCTCTCTCTCTACATTCTGGGAACAAGAAGTGAAAAATATTTCGGCAAAGCATTTTTCCTAACAACTTATATTCTTTCCGGAATAGGAGCATCTCTTGCAAGTGTCTTTTTCACAAAAGGTCTTTCTGCCGGTGCCTCCGGAGCCATTTTCGGAATTATGGGAGCAATGCTCGTCTACAGTCATAAAACAAAAAAATCAATCGGCGACTTTTCGGGATATTTTATGGTCATCTTTTCATTAATAAGTATAGGTGCAGGATTTATGGAAGACGGAATTGACAACGCTGGTCACCTTGGTGGCTTTATAACCGGTGCAATTATAGCATATATCTACACTTCTTTAAAACGCAAAACAAAAGTACACAAAAATAACCTATAAGATAATTATTTTATAAATCATTTAATTTTTGCAGTATAAATTTTTTTCTTTCGGAAAAATTAATTTCAAATATATTTCACAGGAGGTTTGTATATTTGTATGATAGAAAAAAATTTTTGTTCTGTTATAAAAGAGTTCGAAAATGAGCAATTTTCCGCCGAACAACCATATATCAACGACTTTTTCGGTTTTTCTTTCCGAAAATTCAGATTTATGAAAATGAATTTGGCAAACGAAGATTGTATCGATAAATTTTTATTTATGTGGCTTCCAAAAAAGATTAGCAACATCGACAACGGAATTATCGAAAAATATGTAAAATCAGTCAATTCATTTTCAAAATATGTAAAAGAAAAATATAATATAAACATCGGTGAAAAAAATGATTGTGACATTTCCGAAATCAAAAGAATTTGCAACATAAACAACGACTTCAAGAATTTTCTAAACAATCCGGTAATATCATATTTTCCTTTAATAATAGACTTTGAAAATTACAAAAAACGAAAAATCAAAGAAAAAAGCTCGTCTTTTTTCAACATAACGGACGAAGGCTATTTCACAATTGAAGAAGTTTTTTCAAGCAATTACATTCTTTTAAAAAAAATATACACAGGTAAATTTATAAAAGTTCTGGTTGACAGAAATATTCTATCAAAAGTAAAAAAGAAAGATATTTTATACGCAAGTTTAAAACAAAATCCGTTCCTTTCATGGGAATTTATCGAAATGAATAAATACTATCCAAGCAATGTTTTGGAATATATAAAGAAAGAGGTTTACAAATGATTTCTAAAATTTATGATGAAATGAAAAAGCAGTCCGAATTAATTTTTCCCGAAAGAAGAATTGTTTTAGGCTGTGGAAAAGTTAATTCGGATATTTTGCTAATCGGCGAAGCTCCCGGCGGCGAAGAGGAAAAACAAGGCAAACCGTTTGTTGGAAGTGCCGGAAAAAATCTCAACGAATTTCTAAAAATAATCGAACTTGAAAGAGAAAATATTTATATAACAAACGTTGTTAAACTGCGTCCGTTCAAACTAAGCCCAAAAACTGGAAAACCAATTAATCGTCCGCCAAATAAAGATGAAATCAACTTTTTCAAAAAATATTTATATCAAGAGATTGAAGCTGTAAATCCAAAAATCATAGTAACTTTGGGAAATACAGCTTTGCGTGCGGTTTACAACAATAACAACGTTGTAATTGGCGACTATCATGGCAAAATTTGGAACGTCTCAAATTTCAATGTTTTCCCATTATATCACCCTGCTTCAATTATCTACAACAGAGCACTAAAAGAAGTCTATCTGTGTGATTTATTAAAATTAAAAAACATTATACATAAATAATTAAACTTGTTTTTTTATTTCAATCGGTGGACCATCAACATATAATATTACATCTGAAAACGAAAGAGCTTCCTTATGGTCGTGAGTTATAAAAATAACTGTTTTGCCTTTCGTTTCAGATTTTATGAAATCCATTATTTTTGTTTTTAAAGCAAAATCAATCCCTTTAAAAGGCTCGTCCATTATAAGAATGTCAAAATCCGCACATAACGCACGTGCTATCGAAAGCCGTTGCTTCATTCCCCCGCTCAAAGTTGAAGGAAAATTATTTTTAAATTTTGAAAGTTCAACAGCATTTAAATAATAATCCGCTTTTTCGGAAATTATCTTCAAATTTTGATAGGCTGTCAGCCATGGAATTAACCGAGGTTCTTGAAACACCACAGAAATTCTTTCTCCGCAATCGATTATTTCACCGCAATCAGCATCTGTCAATCCAAGAATTATATTTATAAGCGTTGTTTTTCCACAGCCCGATTTTCCAAATAAGCAAGTTATTTTTCCATTTTCTATCTCTGCCGTAAAATCATCAATAATCTTCAAATTTTCATAACTTTTATATATATTTTTAAGTTTCAATGTTTTCCTCCTTTAAATTTTCTTTTTTGCATAAAAAAATTTATTTATAAATTTCATCGAAATTTTTTCAAACAGCAAACTTAAAATTATTATCAAAATTGTCCATAAAAAAATATCGCTTGTTTCCAAATATGTTTTTGCATCTTTTAAACTTCCCCCAATTGAATAAGCCGGAGAGCAAAGAATTTCCGCAGTTATTCCCGATTTCCAGGCAAAACCGCAACCCGTTGAAAAAGCCGTCAAAAAATATGGCATTATCGAAGGAATATATATATAACGTATTTTTTTATATTTTGTAAATTTAAACACTTTTGCCATTTCAAGAAGTTTTTCATCTGTTTGAACAATGCCTTTATGTACATTTATGTAAAACATAGGAAAAATCAATAAAAACGATATAAATGTTGGAACAAAATCCGATTTAAGCCACATAAACACCAATAAAATAACAGAAGCCGCCGGAACAGCTTTTATCGCAGTTATCAAAGGCGAAAGAAAACTGTAAAATAATTTATTAACAGAAGAAACAACCGCCAAAACCGTTCCAATTACCAACGAAATGAAGAACCCCAAAAAAATTCTAAAAAATGAATACAGAACAATCAAATAGAAATCAACAGAGCCCAACTTTGTCAAAAAATTTTCAAAAACACTTAAAGGAGACACTATAAGTATCTCCTTATCAGTCGCAATATATATAATTTGCCAAATTAAAAGCCAAAATAAAATTATTAAAAATTTTTTCATTTTCAAATTCAAAAACATTTTTTTCATATGCAATTCCTCCAAAAAACCCGCAAAAATTTTAAAGGGGTGTGAAAAAGCAATTTTCCAACACCCCAATAATCATTTTTTCCTCGGCTATATAAAAAGCCAACCTTGCGAATTTAATGTTTCAAAACGTTGCAGTATAATTTGCACCATTTTGTAATTCCAAACTATTTTTTATTAACCGCATATTTTTCTTTCGGTGTATAAAAGAAATCGTCCCCCGGAACTTTTCCGCCAACAGAATCCGGATTTGAATCTTTAAGTGTTGTCAAAAAATTAGTAACGGAAGTTTTCATTTCATCGCCGTCAATATATACCAAATTACAATTAGGAATGGCTTTTTCAGCTATTTCGGCTTTAGGAATTATCCCAAACTTTTCGGCAAGTTTTGCCGTTTCCGAAACGTTTTCAATACCCTTTGTTATAGAATCATAATATTCTTGAAGAAAATGCCCAAAAACACGAGGGTGCTTCTTTGCATACTCTTTTTGAACAGCAATACAACCTGTTGTCATAACCGAATTTGAAACATTTTCCCATTCTTCCGTAACATTTAAAGCAACTCTCAAATTAGGATTTTTAGACATTGCAACAGAAAGCTGAGGTTCTGGAAGAACACCAATTTCAACTTCACCCGAAGCAAGCAATGATGAAAGCTCCGTTGGCTCTTTATATTCTATTTTTACATTGTCAACAGAATTTTCGCTTAAAATATAGTTCAAAACATATTCGGGAACAGCACCTTTGCTTGTTGCATAAATAGTTTTATTTTCCAAATCTTTAACAGACTGTATAGAATTGCCGTTTTCAGCAATATTAAGAACACCAAGAGTGTTAATCGTAGCAATTTGAACGTTTCCGTTTGTTTTATTATATAAAACAGATGCAAGATTTGTCGGAATTGCGGCAATTTGAATTTCGTCATTTAAAAATTTTGCAACAAGTTCATCAGTCGAATCTGTTGTTGTAAAATGATAAATGTTATAAGCCTTTTGCTCTTCTTCAAGTTGCATTAAATTTAACATTCCAACTCCTGTCGGCCCTTTCAAAGAACCAACATAAACGTCAGACATTTTAAAATTTTCCGTTTCGGTTTCTTCTCTTTCTTCATATTCAACCTGTATTTCGTCATCACTCGATGTACAACCCACAAATGCCAAAGCCACACCAACAAACATCGTCAAAATTAACAATTTAAAAAATTTCATTATTGTATTTTCCTTTCCATAAATTTATCAAATCTCTCAAAAATAAGTTAAACTTATATTTCCTATCATAATTTTAATGTTATGATTAAAATTTGTCAACTGTTTAAAAAATAATTTAACACATCAATTAAATTTTCTTCATAACTTTGCAAGGATTTCCGCAAGCAACAACATTTTCGGGAATATCTCCAACAACAACGCTTCCAGCTCCAATAACCGAATTGTCTCCTATAGTTACTCCGCCAATAACTGTAACTCCTCCACCAATCCAAACGTTGTTTCCAACTTTTATAGCCTTTGCATATTCAAGATTCAAATTTCTTTCCTGAACGTTCAACGGGTGCCCAGCCGTATAAAATCCGCAATTCGGACCTATAAAAACATTATCGCCAAATTCAACTTTTGCACAATCCAAAATAACAAGATTGTGGTTCGAATAAAAGTTTTCCCCAAATTTAATATTATATCCATAATCACACCAAAAAGACGGCTCTATTAAAAAATTCTCACCACAGCTTTTAACAATCTTTCTAATCAAATTTTTTCTTTTTTCAGTTTGAGCAACAGACAAATTGTTATATTCAAAGCATAATTCTTTGCAACGTTTTCTTTCGCTTGTCAATTCTTCACAACCTGAATTATACAACATTCCCAACAAACATTTTTCTTTTTCTGTCATAAAAAAATCCTTTCGCATAATTAAATAAATCATAAAAACGAAACAGAGGTGTGAAAAAATATTTTCACACCCCCGTTAATATAGCTCAAAAGCCAAAATTATTAATGCACAAATGAAATTGCAAGAGCAATAATAATAAACAAAGCAGCCAAAATCTTAGTATACTTTGCAAGTTTGCCTTCCAAAGATCTGCCTTTGTTTTTATCCCAATAAGTGTTAGATTGACCCATGCCACCCAATGCACCTGTCAAACCGGAAGCATTTTTAGATTGCATAAGAATAACAACAATAAGAGCAACACTTACAAGAATTTCCGCAACAGACAAAATAATGGTAATAACTCCGCTGTCCATATTGCACCTCCTAAAATTATTACATACATTTATAAAACAAACGAATTATAAATATACAACAAGTCACATATAAACAATGTACCATACTTTGTTTAGTATAACACATAAAAAGCACATCTGCAATAACAATTTTATTTTTTTCAAAATTTTTATAAAATTTTATATTATCCCTCAACAATCTTTATAATAGTTCCCTTTTCAATTTTAACTTCAGAAGACGGACATTGTTCAACAACTTTCAATTCCTTATTTTCAGAAGCTTCGTTGCCTCCCGTTTCCGCTTCGTTTCCGCTTTCCGCCTCCAAATTTCCCTCAACCGCTTCTCGTTTAACAATGTTGCACAAAAAGCCTTGTTGCTCAATAACTTGTTTTGCCTGTTCTGTTGTCATTCCAATAACATCAGGAACAAGAACAAGTTCTTTGCTTTTGTCTTTGGTAGAAATATAAAGTAAAATTTTAGTCGATTTATTAATTTTATTGTTTGCCGTTGGAATTTGTTTAACAATCGTATCTCCGCTTCCACCAACAATATCAAAATTAAGACCAAGTGCATTAAGATTTTTAACCGTTTCCTGCAAATTTTTGTTAGTATAATCACCAACAAGAATTTCCGTATTTTCTAAAGCAACCGAATTGTTTGAATTGTTTTCATATGAAGGCGGAATTGCCTTATAATTTATAATGTTCATCAAAATTTCTCTAAGCATCGGAGCTGCAGAAGAAGTTCCCTCAATATACGGAGTTGGCTTGTGTAAAAACACACCAATCATAATGTCAGGGTTTTCAACAGGCAAATATGCAATATATGAACAAGTGTGTTGTCCAAGTTTTCTGTCGCCCTGCTCTGCCGTTCCGGTTTTTCCGCCAATTGCATATCCGTCAATTTTTGCTTTTTTGCCCGTTCCCGTATTAACAACGCTTTCAAGCGACTTTCTTATAAAGTCCGAAGTTGATTGAGAAATAACTTTTCTAACAATTTTGGGATTATGTTCTTCAACAACATTTCCGTCTTTGTCGATAATTTGAGAAACCAGATAAGGTTGCATAATGTTTCCGCCATTAACGGTTGCGGCAAAAGCGTTCATAGATTGCATCGCTGTTGCGTTAAATCCTTGCCCAAAAGAACTTGTTGCAAGATATACGTTTCCTTTAAGCTGGTCAATCGAATACATAAGATTTTCCGCACTTGCTTCTCCCGGAAGGTCAATCCCCGTTTTTTCGCCATATCCAAAATCTCTTTGATATTTAAGAAATTTTTCAGCCCCAAGCTTTGTAACAATATCCATCATACCAACATTGCACGAATTTTCCAAAACCTGAGAAACGCTTTGACTTCCGTGTCCCGAAATTTTGTGACATTTTATTGTATCCTCGCCGTAAACTTTCTTTCCCCCGCAAAAATACGTATCGCTTTCGTTAATAACACCTTCTTCAAGAGCCGCCGCAATAACAATCGGCTTAAATATCGAACCCGGCTCAAATGTATCCGAAATATTAAAGTTCCTCCAAGATTTAAGACTAACTTCCGATTTTTTTTCATCGGGCATCTGTTCCCAAACTTTTTTAT
This sequence comes from uncultured Lachnospiraceae bacterium, assembly GCA_964531385.1. Lineage (GTDB taxonomy): Bacteria > Bacillota > Clostridia > Lachnospirales > CAG-274 > MGBC114079. The sequence continues at coordinate 12,104 of CAZHGC010000032.1, forward strand.
AATCATCTTTTTCAAGCAAAGAAAGCTTGTTTGGGCTGTTAGAATCAAAAGTCGGATAAGATGCCATAGCTAAAATTTCCCCCGTATTCGGGTTCATAACAATCGCCGATGTGTTTTCGGCATTATGCTGATAATAAGCATCTTTAATGGCTTTTTCAACATATTGCTGAATAGTTTGGTCAATCGTTGTAACAATGGAATTTCCCTCTTTTGCAGCTTCCTGACGTGTTATAATGCTGTTGTTTGCTTCGTAAGTTCTGAAAATACGCCCCGGCGTTCCTGTCATATTTTCGTTATAATAGCTTTCAAGCCCCCAACTGCTGTCGCCCCTTATAAAACCAACAGTTTGTGCCGCAAGTGAATTATGCGGATATATCCTCTTTGTATCTTCTTCAAGATAAATACATTTTAGATTTTGATTTTTAATTTCTTGTCCAACTTTATATTCAACTTCTTTTTTCAAAATTTTATAATTTGTATCGTTAACAAGCTTTCCCGAAGAATCTTTTTTAACAAGTTCATTAAGTTCCTCTTTTGTCATTCCAAGTTTTTTAATAAGAACATCAAAAACACTTTCTTTTTCATTTGCTTTAAGAGTGTCAAAATTTCTTATATCAAAAATAACATTATAAACATTCAAACTAACAGCAAGAGCTTGCTTGTTTCTGTCAAGAATTGCCCCTCTGTTCGGATTAATAATTCTGTCTTGAATTTTATTAATCTGGTTATAAATTGCTCGATTTTCATAGTCTTTTCCCGATACATATTTAATGTCAAAAATTCTGTAAACACCAACATATAATATAGCCGCAAAAACTACTCCAATAAGCAAACACATTCTTTTTGATATTCTTATTTTAATTTTTGAAACTCGATTTCTTCTTGTATAAGGTCTTTCGTTTCGTTCATTTCTCATAAAAAATCATTCTCCAAATAAATTATTCCAAATCTTTGAAAAACTAAATCCCTCTTCTTCTTTTTGAACGGAATTATATTGAACGGTATAACTTTGTTTAGGTATGTTTATATAAACAATTTGATGTGGTGCCGGTTTTTGCATATTAAGCTTTGTCATAGCAATTTTTTCAACTTTTTCAAGATTAATATTTTTAATCGACTCTGTTTGAAGAACAGAGTTTGTCTCTTCAATTCTTTTAAGCTCCGCAACATTGCTGTTAATTTCGGCTTGCTTTTGATTATTAACAGCAAACATACAAATAAATGCAATAACAAATGTAAAGAAAGTTGCAATAGAAAAATAAACTTTAAAATCGCCTTTTTTAACATTAACAAATTCATAATGAACTCGGTGCTTTGCTGTTTTCTTTATACGTTTTTCGCTTCGTCTTTTTGGAAGATTTTCGCTTCTGTAAGTCCCGCTTTTTCTTCTGCGTCTTCTGCCATATTCAAATTCCGGATAATATTTATAAGCTTCCGAACCATAGTTGTAATACGTTTTGGAATACATTTTGTTATCGCTTCGCCTTTTCTTTCGCATAAATCAACTATTCCTCCAATCATAATTTTTCAACAACCCTTAATTTTGCACTTCTCGACCTGTGATTTTGTTGAAGTTCATCATCAGACGGCACAATCGGTTTTCTTGTAATAATTTTAACAACAGGCTTTTTCCCACAAACACAAACAGGAAATTCCCTCGGACAAGTGCAAGGATTTTCAAGTTCTTTAAAAGCATTTTTAATAATTCTGTCCTCAAGCGAATGAAAAGTAATAATACAAAGTCTTCCGCCTTTTTTAAGTGCATCAACCATATCAAACACAGATTGTTTCAAAATTTCAAGTTCGGAATTAACTTCAATTCTAACAGCTTGAAAAGTTCTTTTTGCAGGGTGCGGGCCGTCTGCCCTTGCACCTTTCGGAACAGCTTTTTTAATAACGCTTACAAGTTCAAAAGTTGTTTCAATCGGCTTTTTCTTTCTTTCATCAACAATAAATTGTGCAATTCTCTTTGCCCAGCGTTCTTCGCCATATTCAGAAATAATTCTTGAAAGTTCCTTTTCGTCATATTCATTAATAACACTAAATGCGGAAAAATCTTTTCTTATATCCATACGCATATCCAAAGGTGCATCATTCATATAAGAAAACCCTCTTTCCGCCTCATCAAGCTGATGAGAAGAAACGCCAAGGTCAAGCAAAATTCCGTCAACTTTTCCAATAATATCAAGTTCTTGTGCAATATATTTAAAATCAGAAAAGTTTCTGTGAACAAATTGAACAAAATCAAATCCCTCAAGCCTTTTTTTTGCGGCATTTATAGCATTAATGTCTTGGTCAATTCCAATAAGCTTTCCGTTTGAAAGCCTTTTGCAAATTTCAAACGAATGACCTGCACCGCCCAAAGTTCCGTCAACATATAAGCCGTCATTTTTTATATTCAAATTTGTTATACATTCGTTAAGTAAAACAGATATATGCTCAAAATTCATAACAATGCCCCTTATATTCCAAGTTCCGCCATTTTCTCAGCAACTTGATTATCAACAAAATTTTCCTCGTCGTTGTATTCGTTCCAGTTTTCTTTGCTCCAAATTTCAATTCGGTTCGAAACGCCAATTGAAATAACTTCCTTTTTAATTCCGGCATATTCTCTCAAATTCACAGGAATCATAACTCTTCCTTGATTGTCCGTATCGCATTCAACGGCACCCGAGAAAAAAAATCTAACAAATTTTCTTGCATCTTTGTTTGTCAAAGGAAGTTTTGCAACCTTTTCCTCAAAAATTTTCCATTCTTCATTGGTATATGCAAAAAGGCAATTATCAAGACCTTTTGTAACAACAAAATTAGTTCCTAACCCTTCTCTAAATTTGGCAGGAACAATTAAACGACCTTTAGCGTCAATATTATGTTGATATTCGCCCATAAACATAAACATCACCAACTACAAAAAACCACTTCAAACCACTTTCAACCACTTTTAACCTAATTTTAATACAAAACAAACAAAATTACAAGGAAAAATCAAAAATTTATGAAATTATTTTTGTTGAGGTTATATATAGATAGGTAACGCTAAAAATTATTTGGAAATTATTTTGCAATTTTAATTTAAACCGGCTATGCACGTACTTTTTTTAGCTTTTGTGCATTTTACTTTTTTTTAAGCATAAATTTTTTAATAATCGAAAAATATTGGGAGGCGTGTCTTTTGAGTAGATTTAAATTTGGAATTTTGGGCGGAGATTTACGATATAAAATTTTATTTGATATGTTAAAAGATGATGGTTATCAAGTTTGTTCTTATTGTAATAATTGTATAAATTGTGGGGAAAAAGATTTTAAAGAATTACTAAGCGGAACAGATGTTATAATTTCGCCAATTCCTTTTACAAAAGATAATACAAATGTTTTTTTGAATGATTGCAAAGAAATAAAAATCGAAAAACTTTTTTCGGATATGTGCAAAAATGATATAAAAGTTATGATAGGCGGAGTAATAAGCGATAAAGTGCGTAAATGTGCCGCACATTACGGCATAAGAGTTTTCGATTTTTTTGAATATGAAGCCGTTGCTGTTGCAAATGCAATTCCAACTGCCGAAGGAGCAATACAAACGGCAATGGACTCAAGTGATATAACGATATTCAACAGCAAATGCCTTGTTTTTGGTTACGGTCGGTGCGGAAAAGTTCTTGCAAAGGCGTTAAAAGGTCTTGGTGCAAATGTTTTTGTAACATTTAGAAACGAAAGAGATGAAGCATATATAAAAGCATTTGGTTACAACAGCATAAATTTATATGGAGCAAAAAATTATGCAAACGATTTTGATTTTTTGTTTAATACAATTCCTGCCCCCATAATTGAAAAAGGCCTAATAAAAAAATTGAAAAAAAGTTGTATAATAATTGATTTGGCACAAGCTCCGGGCGGAGTTGATTATAATTTTGCAAGAGAGCAAAACATAAAAGCATTTTATTGCCCGGGGCTTCCCGGAAGAGTTGCTCCAACAACAGCAGCGAAAATTTTAAAAGACGCTGTTTTAACAATCAGCATTTCACAAATTCCCTCCGTTTAACATAATATATATTGTAATAAAAATTTTTTTACAGGCAATGTCGCAAAAAATGATTCATTTTAAATTGTAAAAATTTACAAAATTATAATCGTGCGGAGTTGCCCATAATTTTATTTTTAATAAGTTTTAACGGGAGGTGAAAAAATGGACTTACAAGGTTTAAATATAGGCTATTGTATGTGTGGTTCATTTTGTACGTTAAAAAAATCTTTGGAACAAATTGAAATATTGGTGAAACTCGGCGGAAAAATCACTCCTGTTATGTCATATTCTGTTTTAAACACAGACACTCGCTTTGGAAGTGCTGAATTTTTTGTAAATTCCGTTCAAGAAATAACAGGCAACAAAATAATTTCAACAATGGAAGATGCCGAACCAATTGGCCCAAAAAATAACCTCGATATTCTTGTTGTTGCCCCTTGCACAGGAAATACACTTGCAAAATTAAACAATGGAATTACCGATACCCCTGTTTTAATGGCAATTAAAGCACACATAAGAAATAACAAACCTGTTTTAATTGCTCTTGCAACAAATGACGCACTTGGTGCAAATTTAGAAAATATAGGTGGTTTAATAAATAAAAAAAATCTCTATTTTGTTCCGTTTGGTCAAGATGACTGTTTAAAAAAGCCAAAATCTATGATAGCAAATTTTAAAAAAATTCCCGAAGCGATAGAAGCTGCATTAAACGGAACTCAAATTCAACCGATTTTGGAAAATCCCAATTAAAAACTTTTTTTATTTAATTTCAAAAAGGGGTGTGAAAAAATTTTATTTTTTGCACCCCTTTTTTCATTTACGCCTTAAAAGGCTCTTTTTTTGCCAACAACGCCTAAAGGCGTAGAAAAAACGACTGCCATTTGCATAATACCTTTACCTGCTGCCCGTTAAGGGACCAAATTAATTTTTCTTAAATATATGTATATCATCTAACATAAGCTGATTTGTTTCTCCATCTTCCGCTAATTGATTTGCAATATATTCTTTTATCACTTTTGTATTTTTTCATACTGTATCTACATAATATTCTCTGCACAAGAATTGTCAGCTTCGATATTTATATCTCATATTTCCCCATTTTATATATATCATTAAGCTAATCTTTCTTTTTAAATACCCCAGAAATCCTGATACACTCATTTCGGTGTGGTATTTCTATCAATATATGTATATCTTCTGTTTCTATTATATTTACATTTTTCCAATTACACAGTTGTCTTAATATTACTCCTATTTCCAATCTTTTCGTTCCATAAAAACATATCTTCTGTATTTTGAAGCAAATGCTGCAAATAAACAGTTTTTTCAACTACAGTTAAATTGTCAATAATTGGTAACACATTTATTCTGTCAAGGGTAAGGTGGAGATTTTGCAACACAAAATACTACCTGACCTTGACAGGCTCAAAATAAATATAATTGTTTTTTGGCGTTCAGCATAAAATGCTGAACACCCTTAACCACTCTCACATTACTCCCGAATATTCTATAATTATTTAATTTTTTCTGACAAACCACAAGCTTATACAATATTATCATTTATGATTTTTTGTTTTTAGCTATTACTATTATAAGCATTGCTATTATTTTACCATAAAAAAGTATCTCATTACATTTACAACTACTTATTTTATAAGACAATATACTTTATATAAAAGTAATGCCGCTTCTCCTCTTGTAACAAACTTGTTCGGCTCAAATTTATCACCGCCGATTTTAATATCTTCTCTTTCAAGTAACGAAATATATTTTTTCGCCCAATTTGAAATTTCTTCATAATCCGAATACACAAATAAATTGTCACTATTCTCCGGTAGAACATAACCCAATTTAGTTTCCATTATTTGTCCCACAACTGTTTCAAATTCTTGTCTTGTTATTGCGTTATCAGCTTTAAATGTATTATCATCATATCCGGACAAAATATCGTTATCCTTTCCCGCTATAATAAATTCAGCATACCATTCGCTTGCTGATATATCATCAAAGTGCTCATTGTTTTTATCAAATTTATCTATGTGAAACAATTTATTTAAAATCATAACAGCTTCAGCCCTTGATAATGTATCATTAACCCCATATATCTTTTCGGTTTTCCCATTTATAACATTTCTTGCTGTAAGTACACCAATCGATTTGCATAACTCACTATTATCATTTATGTCCGTAAATTCTTTTTTATTATTCTTCAAATAATAACTTCCACTTTTATAAAGAGGAAATTTTATAACATCATAACCTGTATTATAATTTCCACAAATAACATCATCACTTTTAGATGTATCTTCGGTTCTTAGCCATGCCGTTGTATAATCACTGTTAAAATCTTCACTAAACATCGGCAACCCCAAGTATATACCTCTAATTTCATTTGTTGAACTTTGTTTTTCAAAATTCACATCAAATAATAAACTTGCACTTTCTACGTTGTTAAACATATTTTTTTCTGTAATAAAACTTAAATCCGCAAAATACACAGTTATTCCATAACATAAACTAAACGCAACTATCAAAATTCCAAATATATATATTGTTTTTTTCTTAAATATGGTACTAAATTCCAATTTGTTCAAAACTACAAACACAAGAATAATTGTATAAAGCGAAATAACTATACTCAAGAATAAATTCACTTTCTTTGCAATATTTATTCCTGATATTCCGGTGTATTCTGCTATAACATTGTTGGTATCATCTAATTTAAATTCAATATATTCATTGTCATTCACTAAAACTTCACCCGGTTTTATCCAACAATATATTCCATTTATATTAAGAATAATATTATCAATAGTATCTTGATATTTCTTAATTTCAGGAGATATCTTTACATTTACCTCTTTAGTAATCCCATCAACATTAAGCCTAACATTTTTTTGAATGTGTTTATATTTTTCAATCTCATCGTTATTAATTTCATTTTCTTTTTCCAAAATTTTATACGCAAGTTTATCAAGTAACTTTAAATTAACAGAAATTTCCGAATTATACGTTATATTTTCCGTTGCATAATTGCATATTTCATTTTCAATATTAGTTATTTTAATACCAACATCATTTGCAAATACTTCACAACAACAACTTAACATAATCAACAGTAAAATCAAATTTACGTATATCTTCTTCATAACATAACCTCGTTTTCATTTACATTTTACAACAACAATAGATAAATTATCTGAAGCCTCCATTTGCTTAATTTTATCAACAAACAAATCAACACTACCTTGTGCAGAATTGTTTGTTAAAATAAATAAACTATCATTACTGTACATATTATGATAATTATAAAATCCATCTGTACATAAAACATAAATATCATCTTTATATATTTTTGTTATTTGAACAGAAAGCGAAAAATTTTCAGACATTCCAACATAATTTATAAGAACATTTTTGTTTTTTTCACTATTCCCTTCTATATTGTTTTTCTCAAAGTAATTATAAAGAGTTTCATCTTCTGTCATCTGTATAACTTTATTATCTCTTATCTGATATACTCTCGAATCCCCGGAAAATGCAATAATGCCTAAATCATCTACTATCAATAATATCGTTATTGTTGTTCCCGTTTTAATTCCATTATCTTTGCAATAATTAATAATACACATATTAATGTAATTAATTTCATCATATAAAATATTAACTATCATATCTTCCGGAAGAGATTTAATATTGTCTTTAATATCTTCCCACCACAAACTCATCTTTGTTGTTACCATAGTGCTTGCTTTTTCGCCACAGGTCATTCCACCCATACCATCTGCAACAACAATTAAAGATATATTGCTATCTTGAAGAACCAAAATGCTATCTTGATTGCTATTCCTCACATTTCCTATATCACTTAAAGAACCTATATCAAATGCAATCATATAATCACCTATACATAACACTTACATTCATAACTGCATCACCAAAAGTAATATCACAGCTTCTTTCAATTAATACTTCTCCTTGAATTCTATCTTTTGAATTATTTATATATGTTCCGTTTTTACTATTTAAATCTCGGAGATATAATCTTCCGCCTCTTATATATAAAATCGCATGATTTCTGCCAACAAAATTGTGACCTTTAAACACTAAATCATTTCCTATGTTTCTGCCTATTGTGATTTGTTCAGTTTCCATTTTTATCAATTTATTGTAATTTCCCTCTTTATACCTTAAAATCACTTCAATAGGATACACATTTTTATTACTGCTTAAATTTGAAAACATATCAATAGTTTCGTCAGTTTCTTGACTGTTTTGAGCATCTATATTACGATATTCATCAATACTCATAGTAGCAAAATCATTAATAAAATTATTTTTCTCCTTATGAGCATAATTGTCGTCTTTTTTCAACTCTTCACCCATATTGTTAATATCATCATTATTATCTTTAAAATTCTCAAAAAATTCAACGCCAACAGTTCTTTCTTCCTCCTCTAACCCATTTTCAAAAATATTTGCTTTGTTCTCACTTTGAGAATTTATTTCTTCATAATCTCTTATATGATTCCAATTTTCTTTTTTTATATATAGTTCTTCCACCATATCCTCTTTCTTTTTAACATTCTTTAAAATATATATCGTAACAAAAAGAAGAAATATAATCAAAACAATCGGTACAATAATCAACAATAAAAACATAAAAACCTCCTAATATTAAATATATAGCCTTGAGCAAAACCACACAAACGCAGAAATAGAGCGGATTTGCAAGA
>CAZHGC010000033.1:0-20195 GCA_964531385.1 uncultured Lachnospiraceae bacterium
GAATGTAGAAGTTTAAGTAGCATAGAAATTCCGAACAGCGTAACAAGTATAGGGAGGTATGCGTTTTACGAATGTAGAAGTTTAAGTAGCATAGAAATTCCGAACAGCGTAACAAGTATAGGGAGGTATGCGTTTTACGAATGTAGCAGTTTAAGTAGCATAGAAATTCCGAACAGCGTAAGAAGTATAGGAGGGTATGCGTTTGAATATTGTAGCAGTTTAAAAGAAATATATTATTCAGGGAGTGAAGATGAATGGAGTGATATTGATATTGGGTATGATAACAGTGAGTTAATAAATGCAAAGATATATTACAATATTTCAGACGGAAGCGGAGTTGCAGGCGATGACGGTTCAACTATTAAATTTGATAGAGGCATATATACATTAGCTATTGACAGAAATAAGATTCTTTATGATTTATCGATATATTTATCAAATGCTATAGGTGATGTATCGGAAATAACTGTTACAAGCTCTAATACAGATGTTGCGGATATTGAAAGCTTATCTAAGGGAATTAGCCTTAATAATAGTTCGAACACGCTTTGGGTTGTTCTTAATTTGAAAGCGACAGGGACAACTACAATAACAGCGACAAATTCAAGCGGAGCAACGGCAAGCTGTCTTGTTAGCGTTGTTGACGGCTTTGTTTCGGAAGATAACAACAAAAATTATGGTGTTAGCAGTGGTGGAACTTCAATTCAGACAAAAGAAGAACAATTAAAAAATGCTGTTGAAGAGTATGACACTGCATTGAACGTATATGAAAAAAATGTTGTATCGGCTTTAGAAACTGTTAAGATTAGCGAGCCTACAGAGGAAGAGCTTATAAAATCTATGGAAAGCAAATTAATCGGTATGCTTAAATCAACTCCTAAGGCTGCCAAAGATGCTTGTTGCAGAGCTCTTTATTATACAATAAGAGATATGTCATATACAAAAGTTGCATTGGATAAAATTGATTTGTCTAAAGATAATATTACTGTTTCAAGAAATGTGATTAAGCAGATAGGCAAAGCTATTATAAACGAAAATAAAGAATATAGCTTTGATAAATATAACGTTAATGTTTGTATAACAGGGTTTAACGGTGCATTTACAGGAATATTGACATATACCCCAAAAAAGGGCGGAGCTTCTGTTCCAATAGCAATACATTGTTCGCTTGAGGATACGGCAAAGATAATGGAAGATTATCTTAATCAGCTTAATTCTATGGAGAAAAACGCACTTGATGAAGCATTGATTGCAACTATAGATTTCTTTTGTGAGCAGGTTGGTCTTGATAAATATATAAAATCGAAATTTACAAAGATTATAGATAAATTTGCTCCTAAGCTTAATAATCTTGGGCTTGGTGAAGTTGTGACATTTGTTACAGATTGTAAAAATGTTTGCGGTAATGTTAAAAAGGTGTTAGATGTTACAGATTGTAATTATGAGACGGTTTATGATGAGATTAACAGCCTTAGCAAATTGACTTTAAGCGAAACCAGCAAAATTTCAACAACTTTGACGAAAAAAGCTTACAGTAATTTTAAAAATTGTAGAAATAAAGTTATTAAGGCTGCAACAAATTATATTAGCAACATGATTGAGCCAACTAATAATTGGGATAAATATTTTTCTTGGAAATGTCCGGTTGATATTATTGTTTATGATAAAGACGGCAACGAAATCGGCTCTATTATAGGCGATGAGATAACGTGCAATTCTGATGATATTGTTCTTAAAAAGACAGGAGATATAAAAGAAGCATATATTTCAAACGGAATTGAAATAAGCTATAAAATAATAGCTACAGATTATGGCTTGTTGAACATTACTGTTGAAGATTATGTTGAGAATACCCCTGTTGGTCGACAAAATTTCTATAATATACCTTTGGATAAGGGCGAGGAATTTACAACATCTGTTGTTTCCGATAAGTTTGAGAGTATGGTTGTATATGGTTCTGACGGCAAAAAAATTAATGACGAATATATTTCGGCAGGAAAAGACGCAAGCGTAAAGATAAACGTAAAATCATCTAAAAACGGCTCTGTTTCAAATGCCGGTGAGTATGTGAAAGGTGACGGAGTTAAACTTGTTGCAACTCCCTATGAGGGATATAAATTTATTGGTTGGTATAATAATGATGAATTTTTGAGTAATAGTATTATATATAATTTTACTGCTGTTGAGGATTTAAATCTTGATGCGGTTTTTGTTGAAGAATTTACAGGAAGTGTTGCTTTGCCAACAATAAAAACCGATAAGGCAACTGCAATAAACGGAACAAAAATAAATGTTGTTATAGAAACTTCGGAAGAAGATTCAAAAATTTATTATACGACAGACGGCACAGAGCCTACTGTAAATTCGAGTGAATATACAGAAGCTTTTGAAATAAGCGGAGATGATGAGACAATAGTTGTTAAGGCAATATATGTTGTTGATGAGGAAATTTCTGAGGTGGCTGTTGCGGAAGTTAAATTTATAAATGAGAAAGATGTTACATCAATTGTTGGTGATGTTGACAACAGCAAAGATGTTACGGCGACTGATGCAAGTTATGTTCTTCAGAAAACGTTGGATTCGAGCTTTAAATTGCCGATTGAGGACGTTAGTTTGGAGTATATGAAGTTTGCAGATGTTGACAATGACGGGGTTATTACGGTGGACGATGCATCTATGATACTTCAAAAGGCATTGAATAAAGATTTTGTTTTTTGAAAAGGAATAAGATTGGGTTAATTGCTTTGAAATTATGAGGTAAAAACAAGCCTGTAAATTGGTTCGGTTCGGTTTATGGGCTTGTTTTAGTTTTATAAATAAAATGTGATACAAGAATATTTTATTTTGTATTCTTTTTGTCACATATTGCAAAAAAATGGTGGAGGATTTAAAATTTATAAAGTGACATAATAAATACATTAAGAGATGATAAAATTAAGGCAATGGCATATAATTATAATTTTTTTGTTTTGGCGATAGTTCCCATTGCTGTATCAAAACTTTTTATTGTAGGTATTGATTAGGATTGCAAGTTTTTTGCATCAAAAATATTATCTCAAAACGGATTTATAAAATTACAAGAAATTGAATTGGAAATAAAAAAACGGAGCGACCCGAAGGGGGAAATGCGTTGGCGAGTAGCGGGAGCTACGGAGTAGCATTTAAAGCGGAGATTTTTTTATTAAACAGAGGATTGTTTCTTGTAATTAAAATTACAAGAAATTGAATTGGAAATAAAAAAACGGAGCGACCCGAAGGGGGAAATGCGTTGGCGAGTAGCGGGAGCTACGGAGTAGCATTTAAAGCGGAGATTTTTTTATTAAACAGAGGATTGTTTCTTGTGATTAAAATTATTTGGGGTTGCCTTAAAAGTTAGAGCTTAATTTTATTATGTTATTTGATTTGCTATTGCAATTTAAATTTTATTTTTGAAAATTTGTTGCGACAGTGTTTATTAAATTTTAAAGGAGGAATGAAAATGTTGAAAATCAAAAAAGGCTCAATTGTTAGCAAAGCTATTTCAATTATGCTTACTTTTTTGATGTGTATGTCATCTTGCTCAATGTTGGTTTTTGCAGATGAACCGGTTAAATATGGAGGTTGGACAGTTACGAACAACGGAACGTCAAGCGGTGTTGCTGTTTTTGACGGAATGGATTTAACATATTACAGTCCGAGCTCAAAAATTAACAGTGCTAATAGTACAATGTCTTTTGACGGTGTTGAATATGCAGCGATTAGCTCTAATGGGTCTAACGGTGCTGTTAGCAACGGAATTGTTACGATAGACAATTCTACAAGGGGATATATTAAATATGTTCCTACGGAAGACGGAACTTTTACAACATGGATTGAAAACAAGGCAGCAAAAACTTTTTATGTTAGTAAAACAAACAACAAAACAAACGAAGCGACTGCTGTTGGCAATTTTGTGGCAGGAAGCGGAAATGCTCCAACTGTTACTAATGCCGGAGAAATGAATATTGTTGAAAAAGGTAACAACTGTACGGCTGTGAGTATTGAAGTTAAGGCCGGTTATACATATTATTATTGTCATAAAGGAACAAAACTGAGTTGTTTTGGCGGAAAGTTTGAGCCTTATACAAAAGTTAGCGGAAAAATTGACTGTGACGATGATATTTCCGATATTGGCATTAAATTTACAAATTCGGAAACAAAGGCAGTTTTTGAGGCAACTGTTGATGAGGGAAAAAAGACTTACAGCGTTGCTTTAAAAGCAGGGTATACTTATTCGGTAGGAGTCACTGATTCGGCTGTAGATTATTATGCAATTTCCGAAGATAGCGGAAGCGTTGAAGTAAGCAAAGAAAGCGAGCAAGACTTTGATATTAAAGTTGAAAAATTGAAAAGTGCAAGCGTTGATTTTACTGTTTCAGGTTCTATTTCAGGAATTGCAAGCGGGTATAATACAGAAGATTTTGGTTTGACGTTTGTTCCTGAGGGTAGCGAGGAAGTAGCTGTTGAGGCGGAAATTAACAAAACGAATATGACATATTCGGCTGTTTTGCTTCAAAGAAGGGAATATAGATTGGTTCAGAGCGGGGCTTTGGACTATGAATTGGCAGAAAATGTTACAGTTGTTAATAATGACGAAAAGCCTGTTTCGAAAGATATTGCTTTTAAGGACGTTGCAACTTTTGATGTTTCGGGCAAGCTTATTGGGCTTGGTTCGGAACGAGGAGTTTATGAAGATTTGACTTCCGGCTCACCTATTGAAATTAAATTTACGAATAGTACGGATAATTATAGTTATAGCGTTACATCGGAGGCGGGAAGATATTCTTTGAAGCTTAGAAAAGGCAATTATATTGCAACGGTTACTTCAAGCGATTATTCTGCCACAGCTTATGTTGCTGTTGACAATTCGGCTGTTTCGAAAAATATTCTTTTAAAATATGAGGGAGAGAGCGACGTTCCTTTTGCTGAAACAATTTATGTTGGTGATGACAAAGATTATAAAACTGTTTCGGCGGCGGTTTCGGCTGTTTCAAATATGACGAGAGAGAACAACGAAAGAGTTACAATTAAAGTTGACCCAGGTGAATATCGTGAACAAGTTTATATTGATGTTCCGAATATCACTTTGGAAAGCAATGGCGGAAACAAAGATAATACAAAAATTACTTGGTATTATGGAATTGGTTATAAATATTACAGTGTTGTTGACAGCGTTTATAACCCATATGCGGAGTATGAAAAATATGAAAAAGGTGTTGTTGACAAGTTTTCGGGTGCAACTGTTGTTACAACAGCTAAAGCGACAGGGTTTAACGCAAAAAACATTTGCTTTGAGAATTCGTTTAACAAATATATGACAGACGAAGAAATTTCTGACGGTGTTGAGTTTGGCGGAGACGAAAGCCTTAAAGTTGTTAGAAAAGAAACAACTGATGTTAAATCTAAAAATGCAACGGGAAGTGCGGCGGCTTATGCTAACTTTGCCGACAAAACCGAATTTTTTGATTGTTCTTTTGTTGGGGTTCAGAATACTTTATATACTTGTGATACGAATTTTAAAGCTTATTACAAAAATTGCCATATTGAAGGTATGATTGATTATATTTCCGGTAACGGAGACGTTATTTTTGATGGGTGTGAACTTAATTGGTGCGGTTATTCAGACGTTGCAGAGGACGGATATATTACTGCTCAATCGGCAAGTTCTGATTGTGACACTGAATTTGGTTATGTTTTTAGAAATTGTTTTGTTTCGGCAAACAACGATTGTGAGGTTGGCAAAGGAAGTTTCGGAAGAATGTTGGGCAAATGTGCAACAGTTAACTTCATTAATACTCAACTTCAATCGGAAGAAATGATTAATTCTGAGGGTTGGACTGCATTTGGTGAAAATTTGCCAACTATGGAAACTGTTAAGCTTTTGGAATTTAACACAACGTTTAACGGAGAAAAGGTTGATACTTCAAAAAGAGCTGTGGGAGCTGTTGAAACTATAGATTCAGATAAATATTCTGTTAAGAATATTTTTGTTGATAAGGGTTGGACACCTAATTATTATGTTGAGGAAAGCTCTGCAACACCTGAAATTATTGAAGGACCTGCATTTACTTCAAACGGAGATATTAATGCTCCTAACCCCGGAGAAACTCTTACTGTTAATTATAAATTGACAGACGGTTGTTTGGACAGCAATACTTCGAGAATTGCTTGGTATGCTGTTTCAACGAATTTTGACAACACAAGCCTTGAGACAATTTTGAAATCGGCAACATTGCTTGATGTTACAATTTCTTATATTTCAAACGATAAGTATCAAATTCCTATGGAATGTGCGGGAAAATATATTATGGTTGTTGTTACTCCGATTACTGTTGGAGGAAAACAAGGAACGGCTAAATATGAAATTGCCGAAACAAAGGCTGTTGGTGATACATGGATTAATCCGGACAATCAGGGAGAACTTGCTCCGGGAGAGGGAATTAATATTTTCCTTGCCGGAGACTCAACTGTTAAGGATTATTCTGCAAAAGGTATGTATCAGGGCGGAAAAATCAATGCTTTGGGTTCTTGGGGAGAATTTTTCCAAAAATTCTTTAATGAAGATGCTGTTACAATAAACAACTATGCAAACGGCGGAAGAAGTTTGCGTAGTTTCTTGAATGACGGTTATTTTGATAAGATTATTAACAATATTTCCGAGGGTGACTTTTTACTTATTCAATTTGGCCACGACGATTGTGCAAATGGTGAAAAATACTGTAATGACCGTTTTGTTCCGCTTTATGCCGAGCCTAACGGAACAGATGTTGTTGACGGAATTTATCCAACAGTTTTACCAACGGAGGGTATGAAAGGAACTGACGGAAAATTTGCTTGGGACTGCGGTGCAACATATAAGGGATATATGCAATATTATATTGATGAGGCTATTAAAAAAGGTGCTGTTCCTGTAATTGTTTCGCCTGTTGCAAGAATGTATTATACAGAAGAGGGAAAAATCAGAAATTCTCACGACGCATTATCAACGGATTATGCACCGACGGCAGCTTATACAACATCAGGCAATGCTTATGTTACTGCTTGCGAACAGCTTTATCGAGAGAATCTTGCAAAAGGAAACACAATTTATTATATTGATGCATTTGATTTGACAAAAACGATGTTTGAGGACGCTTGGAAAGCTTGCGGAGATGATAGTAACGGCTCGGCTATGATGAGAGATTCTGCTCATTGTAACAAGGTTGGCGGTGTTATTGAGGCAGGGCTTATTGCAGAGAGCATTAAAAGATTGAATATATCCGTTTCGGAATATATTGTTCAGCCAACGACAGTTTATGGTGAAACAGCGAGCGGAGAATATATTTTTACAGTTAAAAATAAAGAGTTTACAGCTTTTAACAACGATTTGGTTAAAAACGATTATGTAACTGCATATGGACAAAAAATTCTTAATACTATCAGCGAAACTTTTTACAGCGTTTCGGGAAAAACAAACCTTACATCGGGAACGATGAAGATTGTTGACGAAAACGGAGAAGAAGTTGCAACGGCTGGAATTAAGGCAGACGGAAGTTATAGCTTTAATGTTAGCTTAGTAAGCATTGAAAACGAAGCTCTTACAGCGAGAGTTGAGGGGTATGACGATGTTGTTCTTAAGCTTACGGTTAGTGAAGATGATAAAAAAGTTGTTACTGCTGATGATGTAACTTTTGAAGAAATTATTTACAGCGTTTCGGGAAAGACAAATCTTACATCGGGAACGATGAAGATTGTTGACGAAAACGGAGAGGAAGTTGCAACGGCTGAAATTAAGGCAGACGGAAGCTACAACTTTAATATCAATTTTATGCCGAGCATTGAGGATAAGGTTTTTGGAGCGAAAATTGACGGATATGACGATGTTGTTCTTAAGCTTACGGTTAGTAAAGAGGATAAAAAAGTTGTTATGGCTGATGACGTAACTTTTGAAGAAATTATTTATAGCGTTTCGGGAAGAACAAACCTTACATCAGGAACGATTAAAGTTGTTGACAAAAACGGAGAAGAAGTTGCAACGGCTGAAATTAAGGCAGACGGAAGTTACAGTTTTGTTGTTAAGAGGTTACCTTTGAGCGTTGAAGATGATGCTTATACAGCAAAGGTTGTTGGATTTAAATCTGTTGGAATTAAATTTACTGTTGACGAGACAAACGCAAGAGTGTTTGTTGCAAATGATGTAACTTTTGAAAAACCGACAATAGCAAGCGGTGTTGTTGGAGATGTTGACAATGACGGCGAAATTTCGGTTAATGACGCAAGTTTGGTTCTTAAAAAAGTTCTTGAAGCCGAAACAGTTTTGCCTGTTGAAGTTGCGGAAGATTATATGCAGTATGCAGATGTTAGCAAAGATGATTTGTTGACTGCACTTGATTCTGCAATGATTCTTAAAAAAGCACTTGACGTATCTTTTGAATTTTAGGGATTGAAATAAAAAAGGAAAATTATAGGGAAAAGGGAAATAATATTGAGGGATATTATTTCTGATTTGAAGGGGTTGTCAATAATAAGGGGTTGGCAACCCTTTTTGTGAGAGGAGTTTGGAGAGAAAATAAGAAAAGCCCATAAACCGCAGGGGTGCGATTTATGGGCTTGTTTTATTATTTTGCAACTATATTTATAATTCTTCCAGGAACGTAAATTTCTTTGACGATGTTTAAGCCGTCAAGTTTTGAGCCGAGTTTTTCTTTTGCAAGGGACAATGCTGTGTCTTTATCGGCATCGACTGACAATGCGAGACTTTCTCTGAATTTTCCGTTGATTTGAACGGCAATTTCGATTGTGTCTTCTTTCATTTTGCTTTCGTCAAATTTTGGCCAGCCGTTTTTGAATACGCTTTCGGAATTTCCAATTGTTTCCCACATTTCTTCGGCTATGTGAGGAGTGAACGGAGCGAGGAGCGTTATAATTGCTTCGACTGTTTCTTTATCAACTCCGCCAAGTTCTTTTGCTTTTGCGATTATTTTATTTGTGAATTCCATGAAGCCACTTACAACTGTGTTTAATGTTAGAGCTTCAAGACGATTTGTTATTTCGTAAATCATTTTGTGGCGAAGCTGTTCGAGCTCTTTTGTTGGAGCGATGAATTTATCTTTATATTCGTCAACGAATTTCCACGTTTTGTTTAAATATCTGAAAACACCGTCTATTCCGCTGTCGTCCCATTCGGAGTCAACTTCGGGAGGACCAACGAAAAGCTCATACATTCTTAATGAGTCGCAACCGTATTTTTCAACAAGCTCATCGGGAGAAACAACGTTTCCTTTTGATTTGCTCATTTTTGCTCCGTCTTTATTAATCATTCCTTGATTGAAAAGGCGGAGGAATGGTTCGTCAAAATCGACAACGCCTATGTCGTTGAGGAATTTTGTGTAAAATCTTGCATAGAGAAGATGCAAAACGGCGTGTTCAATTCCGCCAACATACATATCGACAGGAAGCCATTTTTTGAGGGCTTCTTTGCTTGCAAGCTCTTTATCGTTGTTTACATCACAATAACGGAGGTAATACCAAGATGAGCCTGCCCACTGGGGCATTGTGTTTGTTTCTCTTTTTGCGGGACCGCCACAGCAAGGGCAGGTTGTATTCACCCATTCATCTATTGCTGAAAGAGGGGATTCACCTGTGCTTGTTGGCTGATAGGATTCAACATTTGGAAGTTCAACAGGAAGTTCGCTTTCAGGAACGGGAACAATTCCACATTTTTCACAATGAACAAGCGGGATTGGCTCGCCCCAATATCTTTGTCTTGAGAAAACCCAGTCACGAAGTTTATAGTTGACAGTTTTTTTGCCGATTCCTTTACTTTCGAGATAATCGGGGATTTCTTTTTTTGCTTGTTCTGACGGCATTCCGTTAAATTGTTCGGAATTTACCATAACTCCGGATTCTGTGTATGCTTCTGTGAGCTCTGAAACTTCTTCGCCTTCTTTTTTGATAACCTGAATAATTGGAAGGTTAAATTTTTTGGCAAATTCAAAATCTCGGTCATCATGGGCGGGAACACACATAATTGCACCTGTTCCGTAATCGGAAAGCACATAATCTGAAACCCAGATTGGAACTTTTGCACCGTTTAACGGGTTAATTCCGTAGGAGCCTGTGAACACACCTGTTTTTTCTTTGTCTGTCATACGGTCGACAGATGATTTTGTGCTTGCATCGAAGATATATTTTTCCATTGAGGATTTGTTTTCTTCTGTTGTTATGTCTTTAATTATTGAATGCTCGGGAGCAAGAACCATAAATGTTGCACCGTAGAGCGTGTCGGGCCTTGTTGTATAAACTTTGATTGATTTATCGGTTCCTTCAACTTCGAAATCAATTTCGGCACCGTAACTTTTGCCAATCCAGTCGGACTGCATTTTTTTAACTTTTTCGGGCCAATTGAGCTTGCCAAGGTCGTTTAAAAGACGTTCTGCATATTTTGTTATTCGAAGCATCCATTGACGAAGATTTTTCTTTGTTACTGTATGACCGCATCTATCGCAAACGCCATTTGTTGCTTCTTCGTTTGCAAGAACGGCTTTACAGTTGTCGCACCAGTTTAGGGGCATTTCTTTTTCATATGCAAGACCGTTTTTGAACATTTGAATGAATATCCATTGTGTCCATTTATAATATTTTGGGTCGGTTGTGTTAACTTCTTTTGACCAATCATAGACAGCACTTATTTCGTGGAGCTGTCTTTTAACGTTTGCTATGCTGTTTTTTGTTGCAACGGAGGGGTGAGTTCCTGTTTTGATTGCAAAATTTTCGGCAGGAAGACCGAAAGCGTCCCAACCCATTGGGTGGAGAACTTCGAACCCTTGCATAATTTTATATCGGCTTATAACATCGCTTAAAACATATCCACGCCAATGGCCAACGTGCAAGCCGTTTGCGGAAGGATATGGGAACATATCGAGACAGTAATATTTTGGCTTATCCGTATTCGAAGGATTGACGGGGTTTTGCTCCCATTTTTTTCGCCATTTTTTTTCAATTTCTTTATAATCGTAACGTGCCATAGTTTTCCTCCAAAAAATCTTTAACATATTAATGCTATTTTGTTTTATGAAAATAAAAATTGAATTATAAAATAAACAACACTATTAATATTTTATATCACACAGTTTAAAAATACAAGTTTTTTTCAAAATTTTTCTTTAAACGGGCGTTGATTATATAATTTTGTAAAATTGGTTTATATTTCCTAATTATACAGAATTATTTTTTTGCTCCTATTTTCATTTGTCTTGCATAATTGAAAAGATATTGTTGTGCATATCCGGCATATTTTCCATAGTTATCTTTTGCAAAGGCGTGGATTTCTTTTATTGAGGTTTCTTCGTTGTTGAAATAAAAATGCTCCATAACACGTTTTATCCAAACATCGGTTGGAAATGTATCTCTTCTGTTCATTGAAAAAAGAAGAACGCAATCGGCAACTTTTTTACCAACTCCTTTTATTTCCATAAGTTTTTCCCTTGCTTCATCGGTTGATTTTGTTTTTAGACTTTCAAAATTTACATTTCCCGAAGATACATTTTGTATTGCATCGAGAATGTATTTTGCACGAAAGCCTGTTTTGCACGATATAAGGTTGGGTTCATCGGCTTTTGAAAGCTGGCTGAGTGTTGGGAAAAGGTAATAATCATTTTGTTTTGTGCCATATTTTTCGGAAATGTTTTTTATGACTTGTTTTATCATTGGTATTCGGTTGTTTTGGGAGATTATGAAAGAAATTAGGCATTCCCACGAATTTTGATTTAAAATTCTTATTCCGGACGAAAATTTTATTGCTTCTTTTAAAATGTCATCTTTTTTTGAAAGAATGTTTTTGATTTCGTCATAATCACAATTTAAGTCAAAGTAATTTATCCATATTTCTTCGAATTCGGTTAAGGTTGTTGGGAAAAACTCAATTTTATTTTCGAGTTGGCGAATGTGCAGAACTTTTGAATATGCAATTATTACATATTCTTTTTCCGAGAGCTTATTGAAGCGGAAGCACTGACCGCATTCAAGTGTTTCATCTATTTTGAAACTTGTGAAATTTTCTAAAATTATTTTATTTTCAAATTCGTAATAATTCATTTCTTTATTCCTTTCTCAAATTTTATGTGTTATACTTAGAACAATGGTGCGGGATTATTATTTTTGCAAACTAATTTTAATCTATGAGGTGATATTTTTGAAAGAACACATTTATACAATTCCGGTTATTGATGCTTTTTCGGAAAAAAGCGAATGTCCGTTTTGTAATATGCGAAAGAGCCTTGACAACGATGCTGTTGAATATATTTTGGGGCCGGCTTATATGAGCGATGATGTGCGACTTGAAACGGACAAGCTTGGATTTTGCAAAGAACACATTAAAAAAATGTATGACAAACAAAACAGGCTTGGGGTTGCACTGATGCTTGACACGCATTTAAAAAAGATTAATGCGGATTTTGAAAAACTGTTTGAAAAGTTTTTGAACAGCCGAACCAAAAAAAGTTTTTTTAAGAAAAAAAGCCAGACAGAAAATGAAATTTCTGCGTATATTAATAATATAACAAAGTCGTGTTATGTTTGCAATCGAATTGAGGACAATTTTGAAAGATACGTTGATACTTTTTTTTATATGTGGAAAAACAAGCCTGAAATAAAAGATTATGTTAAAAATTCGGACGGATTTTGTCTTGAACATTTTTCACTTCTTTTACAAAAAGGTGAAAAGCTTCTTTCGGAGGAGCAATATTTTGAGTTTTGCGATATGATTTTGCCAATTCAAAAGAAAAATTTTGAAAGGCTTGAGGAGGAGGTTCAATGGTTTATAAACAAATTTGACTACAAATATAAGGACGAGCCCTGGAAAACTTCGAAAGATTCTTTGCAAAGGGCTGTTACAAAAATTACATCAATATTTTTGGAGGAAGAAAAAAATGACTGAAGAATTTAAAAAAATGCCATTTAAAAAAAAGGTTGAGCATATTTGGGAATATTACAGAGTTAATATTTTTCTTGTTATATTTTTTGTGTTTTTGGCGGCATCGCTTATTAACGTTATTTTTATTAATCCTGCCGCAAAAACTTTTGCGGGAGTTGCATTTTATGACAACTATGTGAATTCTGACGTTATTGCTGAACTTAACAACGATTTTACAAACAAATTTGTTCCTGAGGGGGAAAATTTGCAGGTTAAATTTTCTTCTTATTATTCATCTGAGTCGGATCCGACCGTTGCTGTTGATATGGCTCAGAAATTTGAAATGCTTCTTTATGCAAAAGAGCTTGACCTTATTGTTACCGGAGAAAACGAAAAGACAGGAGAGGACTATTTTGCAAGTTTTGCGAAGCAAGGACTTATTGCTCCTTTGGACAAGGTTTATTCGAAGGAGGAACTTGAACAATTTGAGCAAAAAGGGCTTTTGCGTTATTGCGAGGACGGAGAGGGCAAAAACAGGCCTTTTGGTGTTTCGGCGAAAAATACAACTTCTATTTTGAAAGACTATTCCGGATTTAAGCAGGAAATCAAATATGTTGGAATTTCCAATATTACGGAAAGAGTTGAAAACGCAAAAGCAGTTTTGAATGCTCTTGTTGAATGATTTTGACGGATGTTTGGCACAAAAAGCTTTGGAGAGCACTTGCAAAGAAATTGGGAGGGTTTTGCGGAGGTATTTTTTATTATGCCATAAATTCCAATATTACAAAAGAGCCACAAACGCAAAAAAAGCTGAATTACGGCGGGTTTTTGCAGAATGTTTGTTTTTTTGGTTTTTATGAAAATTAAAGGAAACGCAAGAAAATAAACGAAAATTTTAGAGAAACGATGAATTTGCAATTTATTTGCTTGTAATCGCTTTAAATCGCTTATTTGTGGCATTGCATAAATAAGTTCGTTAATCTAATATATTATTTGTAATTAGCACTCTTGTTTGGTGAGTGCTAACAAAAATAACAATACTTTTTTATATAAATATTTTTGGGAGGTAATGAACAATGAATCTTAAACCTTTGGGTGACAGAGTGGTTATTAAACAGTTGGAAGCTGAAGAAAAAACAAAATCGGGCATCGTTTTGCCAACACAATCAAAAGAAAAACCTCAAGAAGCTGAAGTTGTTGCTGTTGGTCCGGGAGCAACAGTTGACGGAAAAGTTGTTCCTATGCAGGTTTCGGTTGGAGACAAAGTTATTTATTCAAAATATGCTGGAACAGAAGTTAAAATTGACGGAACAGAGTATATAATTGTTAAAGAAAGCGACATTCTTGCAATTGTTATGTAATTTTTGTTATAACCGGAGATTGTTTGGAAATTGAATTTATTAAATTAATTGGGAGGATATAAAAATGGCAAAAGAGATTAAATATGGCATTGAAGCAAGAGCGGCACTTGAAGCAGGCGTTAACAAGCTTGCCGATACAGTTAAAGTTACTTTGGGACCAAAAGGAAGAAACGTTGTTTTGAGCAAAAAATTTGGCTCTCCTTTGATTACAAACGACGGTGTTACAATTGCAAAAGATATTGAACTTGAGGACCCATTTGAAGATATGGGCGCTCAGCTTGTTAAAGAAGTTGCCACAAAGACTAATGATGTTGCGGGAGACGGTACAACAACAGCAACTGTTTTGGCACAGGCTATGATTCATGAGGGTCTTAAAAATATAACTGCGGGTGCAAATCCTATTATTTTGAGAAAAGGTATGTCGAAAGCTACAAATGCGGCTGTTGAGGCAATTAAAGGTATGAGCCAGAAAGTTGACGGCAAAAACCACATTGCAAAAGTTGCTGCTATTTCCGCTGCTGATGACGAAGTTGGAACAATGATTGCAGACGCTATGGAAAAGATTTCTAACGACGGTGTTATTACTGTTGAAGAATCTAAAACAATGAACACTGAACTTGAACTTGTTAAAGGTATGCAATTTGACAGAGGTTATCTTTCAGCTTATATGTCAACAGATATGGAAAAAATGGTTGCAGAACTTGACGACCCTTATATTCTTATAACTGACAAGAAAATTTCTAATATTCAGGATATTTTGCCTGTTTTGGAACAGATTGTTCAAGAAGGCAAAAAACTTTTGATTGTTGCTGAAGATATTGAGGGCGAAGCTTTGACAACTCTTATTGTTAATAAATTGAGAGGAACATTTACTTGTGTTGCTGTTAAGGCTCCGGGATTTGGCGATAGAAGAAAAGAAATGCTTCAAGATATTGCTATTTTGACAGGCGGTACTGTTATTTCGGAAGAATTGGGTTATGACCTTAAAGAAGCTACTACTGATATGCTTGGTCACGCAAAAACTGTTAAAGTTTCTAAAGAAAACACAATTATTGTTGACGGTGCGGGAGACAAAGATGCTATTTCTGCAAGAGTTAACCAAATTAAAGAGAGCATTTCCGTTACAACATCTGATTTTGATAAAGAAAAACTTCAGGAAAGACTTGCTAAACTTGTTGGCGGAGTTGCTGTTATTAAAGTTGGTGCTGCAACAGAAACTGAACTTAAAGAAAAGAAACTTCGTATGGAAGATGCTTTGGCTGCAACTCGTGCGGCTGTTGAAGAGGGAATTATTAGCGGAGGCGGTTCTGCTTATATCCACTGTATTCCTGAGGTTCAGAAAGTTGTTGACAGCCTTGAGGGAGACGAAAAAACAGGTGCTTCAATAATTTGCAAAGCTTTGGAAGCTCCTCTTCGTCAGATTGTTCAAAATGCCGGTCTTGAGGGTGCGGTAATTGTTAATGAAGTTAAAAATCATTCTGAAAACACTTATGGATTTAACGCTTTGACAGGCGAATATATGGATATGGTTGAGGGCGGAATTTTGGACCCTGCAAAAGTTACAAAGAGTGCTTTATTGAACGCAACAAGCGTTGCTTCAACTTTGCTTACAACAGAATCTGTTGTTGCAGAGCCTAAAGAGGCTGAACCTGCTATGCCTGCAGGTGCTCCGGGAATGGGTATGATGTAATTTAAATTTTTGCAAAATTATAGGCTTAGAAGTTTGGGAAAAATGATTTTCCTAACTTTTAAGCCTTTTTTATTTATATACGTTGTTGGAGAGGTTATCTTTTTTCGACAACAAATTTTATTGAGGTTTTTATTTCGCCATCGACCTCAAGCTGGGAGAATGCTGGGATTGAGATTAGTTCAATTCCGTTTGGGGCAACATATCCACGAGATATTGCAATGCTTTTTACGGCTTGATTTACGGCACCTGCACCTATTGTTTGAATTTCTACACTTCTGTTATTTCTTACGATTGCTGCTATTGCTCCGGCAACGGATTTTGGTTGGGAGCTTGATGAAACTTTTAATATTTCCATATTTTTATCCTCCTGTGATGTGATAAAAATATTTTTTGCGATTTATGATTTTATATACGCTTGTATGTTAATTTTTTTGTGACCTTGGGGGAAAGTATATATTTTGATTTGTAGTTTGCAAATTTGATGGTTTGATTTATGAGATTTTAAATTCCGATTTGTTAATTGATTGTTAAACGCATAACATAAAATAATTGGCAATTTGCCGAAAAATAAAAAATAAAAAATTTGCAAAATGTATTGACAGAGGGTTTGTTTAGTGGTACAATGTATAACTGTGTCGGTATGAAAAACATTTACTTCGTTTTCATACGAAATTGTTCGGATTACCAATGCAATGGCAGAATTTATTAAATATGCAGGGAGGTGCAACTTAAATGCCAACATTTAACCAGTTAGTAAGAAAAGGCAGACAGACTAAATTTGAAAAATCTACTGCTCCTGCTCTTCAGAAAGGGCTTAACTCTTTGAGAAAAAAACAGACTGACGTAAGTTCTCCACAGAAACGTGGTGTGTGTACTTCTGTTAAAACAGCTACACCTAAAAAACCTAACTCAGCTCTTAGAAAAATCGCCAGAGTTCGTCTTTCAAACGGTATTGAAGTAACTGCTTACATTCCGGGCGAAGGTCACAACTTACAGGAACATAGCGTTGTTCTTATCAGAGGCGGAAGAGTTAAAGACGTTCCTGGTGTTCGTTACCACATTATTAGAGGAACTCTTGATACTGCAGGCGTTGCTGACAGAAAACAGTCTCGTTCTAAATACGGCGCTAAACGTGCTAAAAAGAAATAATATTGTTTTTTAAATTTTTTGCCTTGTACTTTAATAACTGTCGTTGCAGTGGTTTGTGCAAAGGC
Organism: uncultured Lachnospiraceae bacterium; assembly: GCA_964531385.1. Classification (GTDB taxonomy): domain Bacteria; phylum Bacillota; class Clostridia; order Lachnospirales; family CAG-274; genus MGBC114079. The sequence goes on from CAZHGC010000033.1 coordinate 17,176, forward strand.
ATGAAATGCGGTTTTTTTAAACTGCAAGTACCGTTGAATTAATATTTTTATAATTAAGGAGGGAAGAATCGTGCCACGTAAAGGTCATGTTTCAAAAAGAGAAGTATTGCCAGACCCTTTATATAAGAGTAAGGTAGTTACTAAGCTTATTAATTCCGTTATGCTTGATGGTAAAAAAGGAATTGCTCAAAAAATTGTTTATGGTGCGTTTGAAAAAGTTACTGAAAAAACAGGTACTCCAAGTATGGAGGCTTTTGAACAGGCACTTAACAACATTATGCCTGTACTTGAAGTTAAAGCTCGCCGAGTTGGTGGTGCTACTTATCAGGTACCTATTGAAATTAAACCTGACAGAAGACTTGCTCTTGGTCTTCGTTGGTTGACATTATACAGCAGAAAAAGAAGCGAAAAAACTATGGTTGACCGTCTTGCAGGCGAAATTATGGACGCTATTAACAACGCAGGCGGTGCTGTTAAGAAGAAAGACGAAACTCACAAAATGGCAGAAGCTAACAAAGCTTTCTCTCATTACAAATGGTAATTAAAAGGAGGAATAAAGGTGGCAGGTAGAGCTTGTCCTCTTGAGAGAACTCGTAATATCGGTATTATGGCTCATATCGATGCCGGTAAGACAACTCTTACAGAGCGTATATTATTTTATACAGGTCGTACTTACAAAATTGGTGATACCCACGAAGGTACTGCTACTATGGACTGGATGGAGCAGGAAGCTGAAAGAGGTATTACTATTACTTCTGCGGCTACTACTACTCAGTGGCACATTGGTGACGGCCCTATGCACCGCATTAACATTATTGATACACCAGGTCACGTTGACTTTACTGTTGAAGTAGAACGTTCTCTTCGTGTTCTTGACGGTTCTGTTGGTGTATTCTGTGCTAAAGGCGGCGTTGAACCTCAGTCTGAAACAGTTTGGAGACAAGCTGACAGATATAACGTTCCTCGTATGGCTTTTGTTAACAAGATGGATATTATGGGCGCTGATTTCTATAATGTTGTTGGAATGATTAGAGACAGACTTAATGCTAATGCTGTTCCTGTTCAACTTCCTATCGGTGCTGAAGACGATTTCGTTGGAATTATCGATCTTATGGAAATGAAAGCTTATTATTACAATGACAAACAGGGTACTGATGTTTCTATTCAGGATATTCCTGATGATATGAAGGACAAAGCTGAAGAATATAGATCCGCTATGATTGAAGCTATTGCGGAAACTGATGAAGAGCTTATGGAAAAATATCTTGAAGGTGAAGAACTTACTATTCCTGAAATGAAAGCTGCTCTCAGAAAAGCTTGTATTGCTTGTGAGGCAACTCCTGTTTTCTGTGGTTCTGCTTACAGAAACAAAGGTGTTCAGAAACTTCTTGACGGTATTCTTGAATATATGCCGGCTCCTACTGACATTCCTGCAATTAAAGGTCACGAACCGGGAAAAGAAGACATTGAGGTTGAGAGACATTCTTCTGACGAAGAACCTTTCTCTGCTCTTGCTTTCAAAATTATGAACGACCCATTTGTTGGTAAACTTGCTTTCTTCAGAGTTTATTCAGGTGTTCTTGAAGCAGGTTCTTATGTTTACAACTCAACAAAGGGCAAAAAAGAACGTATTGGTCGTATTCTTCAGATGCACGCTAATGAGCGTACTGAAATTGACAAAGTTTATGCAGGGGATATTGCTGCGGCAGTTGGTCTTAAACTTACAACAACAGGTGATACTTTATGTGATGAAAACAGCGAAGTTATTCTTGAGTCTATGAACTTCCCTGATCCTGTTATTTCTGTTGCTATTGAGCCTAAAACTAAAGCCGGCAGAGACAAAATGGGTATTGCTCTTGCAAAACTTGCTGAAGAAGACCCTACTTTCAAAACTTACACTAACCAAGAAACAGGCCAGACAATTATTGCAGGTATGGGTGAACTTCACCTTGAAATTATTGTTGACCGTCTCTTGAGAGAATTTAAGGTTGAGGCTAATGTTGGTGCTCCTCAGGTTGCTTATCGTGAAACATTCCGTCACGATGTTGACCAAGAGCACAAATATGCTAAACAATCCGGTGGTCGTGGTCAATATGGTCACTGTAAAGTTAGATTCGAAGTTATGGACGCAAACGAAGACAAGACTTATGAATTTGTTAATGAGGTTGTCGGAGGTGCTATTCCTAAAGAATATATTCCTGCTGTTGACAAGGGTATTCAAGATGCTATGCAAGCCGGTGTTATTGGCGGATATCCTGTTGTTGGTATTAGAGCGGTTTGTTATGACGGTTCTTACCACGAAGTTGACTCTTCTGAAATGGCTTTCCAAATTGCCGGTTCTATGGCATTTAAAGAGGCGATGAGAAAATCTGACCCTGCTTTGTTGGAGCCTATTATGAAAGTTGACGTTACAGTTCCTGAGGACTATATGGGCGATGTTATTGGTGACATTAACAGCCGTCGTGGTCGTATTGAAGGTATGGAACCTGTGAACGGAATGCAAGTTGTTCATGGTTATGTTCCTTTGGCAGAAATGTTTGGTTATTCTACTGACCTTCGTTCAAAAACTCAGGGTCGTGGAACTTATTCTATGGAAGTTCATCACTATGAAGCTGTTCCTAAGAGCATTCAGGAAAAAGTTGCTGCGGGAAAAGCTAATGAATAAAAAAATACTTGCATAATTGCTTGAAATTATATATAATAATATAAACACTTAATTTTATTTTTAAGGAGGAAATTTTAAATGGCTAAGGCACATTTTGAAAGAACTAAACCACATGTTAACATTGGTACTATCGGTCACGTTGACCATGGTAAAACTACTTTGACTGCTGCTATTACTAAGACTTTACACGAAAGATACCAGCTTGGTGAAGAAGTTGCTTTTGATAAAATTGACAAAGCTCCTGAAGAAAAAGAAAGAGGTATCACTATTTCTACTACTCACGTAGAATATGAAACTCCTAACAGACACTATGCTCACGTTGACTGCCCAGGTCATGCTGACTACGTTAAAAACA
>CAZHGC010000034.1:0-19739 GCA_964531385.1 uncultured Lachnospiraceae bacterium
TGCTATGATTTTTTTGTTTTTTTTAGTGTCCTATTTGATTATACAATCAACCATTTTATATCAAAAATCAAAAAAATAAAAATTTCTCTTTACTTTAATATTTTTTTATGATATAATGAATTTGTAATATATTAAAATTAATTTAATTTATTACTTACTATTGCTTACCAGTTATTATTTGAATATACTCTCTCCCCTTGAAAAAAGTATACAAAACCCCTGTATACTTTTTTCTTTTTGTTTCTAAAAAGAAAAAATGGGCTCGAAAAAGCACACTCGCTCTTCAAAGCCCATTTTTTAATCAAAACACATTCTTTAAATCATCATTCTCTTCCAAGAATTAAAGAAATACCAACACCAACAGCTAAAGTTACAACACCAATAACTATAGCAACAATCGGAAGATTTGAAGCCCCGCCATAACTGCTGTATGTAAGAGTATCGGTTAAAATAGAATATATCGAACCAAATATAAGTCCCAAAATCGAAAAATATGTTATTGAATAAGCTTTCTTAAACAAAAATTCAATCAATTTTGAAATAAGCACAATTCCGATAACAACGCCAATTAAAGTCACAAGCAAAATAATAAATTCTTTTGATGTAAATATTTGACCAACAGCAGCCATAAATCCGTCTCTTGAAATAACATCACCCGAACCCATTACAATAGAAGTAAAATCACTTATTGCTGTTAAAATAACGTTATACATACCAAAAAGAACAAGAACAAAAGAACCGCTTATTCCCGGAACAACCATAGCAGCACTTGCAACAACAGCAGTTAGAAAAATTCTTATAACCATATAAGTATCAAGATTTATGCTTGATGCCGTATTTGAAGAATCTCCGCTTAAAAACGAAAAACCAACAACAACCAAAAAACCAATTACTGCGGCAATGTAACTTTTAAAACTAACTGCCTTTTCGGTTGCTTTTTTGTAAATCAAAGGAATACTTCCAACAACAAGGCCAACAAAGAACAAGCTTGTTGGGAAAGAATAATTTTCAAGACAGAACTTCAAAAGTTTACTGAAAAGAACAATTCCCGTTCCTGCCCCAAGAAATAAAGGAATTAAAAACTTAGCACATTTTTTAAAATCTTTAAATATGCTGTTAACAGCAGAAATCATTTGGTCAAAAATTCCAAGAACAACCGCTATTGTTCCTCCACTGACACCGGGAATAATATTTGCAATTCCAACAAATATTCCCTTAATGAATAAATTGATAGCTTTAAACATCTTTTTTCTCCTTATTTTTAATTTTTTATTTGAGAAAAGCCGATATAAATTTCCAAAAACACTCGCGTTTTCATCAAAACACGAATAACATAACCCCCCTCCGCCTAAAATGCAGGGACTTATTACATTGGTTAAAATAAAAATCAGCAAGTCTCATTTTTATTTGTCTATTATATTATAACGAAAATAAAAAAAATGTCACTACCTAAACATCAAAAAAATAAAAATTTTACATTAATTTAACAAAACATAAACCCACAACTCAATTTTTCAACACCCAAATTATAAAATTATACTCAATTTATCGTTCCCGTTCCATTTATGGTAACATTAACATTTTCGCAAAGTTCCATATTTTCAAACAAATTTTTTCCGTCAAACTTTTTATACAATTCATTTTCTTTTTTTCGACATTGTTCTTGAAGTTCCAAAACATCAGTTTTTAAATCATCTTTAAAAAACAAAAAACATTCTTTTATTGATTTTTTAATTTTCTCTTCATATGCCATTTTCAATTCATCAACAGGAACACTCGCCCCGTTATATTCTTCAACGTTTCCCTCAACATTAACCGTTACAAAACATTTAACTTTTCCGTTATCTTCGCCAAAATCAATTTCTGTTTTTTTCTTCGTTATGTTAAGCGGAACAAAGCTCCCGTCAAATCCGGCTGTAACATCAGTATTTATAAGGTTTTCTTTAATCATAGCAAATCCTTTCATAATTTCGTTTTCAACATATCCCGCAAAACAATAATCTTTAATAACCGTCATACCCGAAAAATAAAGTTCGCCCTCATCAATTCCAATAATCGGTAAAGTCGTATTTCCCGTTGTATTAAGCTCTGTAAGAATTTTTTGCAAATCTTTTTTAAAAGTTATGTCAACGTTCTTTTTATTGCTTTTAAAAAATGCTGTAACAAACATACCTGTTGTTTTTCTGTCACCGGTATAACCTTTTAAAATATCTTTTGCTTCTCCCTTTGTCGAACAAATCAAAACTCTTCTTCCAACCTCTTTGTTTCTTTCAAGTGCGTCAATCGTCTGTCTGAACATTTTTTTGTCCTTCAAAATATTTTCGCCCAAAATACAAAGTTTTATTTGCCCAAAATTAAGCTTTCTGTCAATTTCTTCATCAATTGAATTAACCGCAGACCAAATTGCAAAATCAGCATAATTTTTTGTATTCGAATTTTCCAAATTGTCGCTTTCTTCCCCGTTGTTCTCCCCGCTGAATATATTCGGAGTTGGAATTTCAACCGAAACATCAAAAAGAGAATTTGTCGTTTTATCAATCCCCATAGCTGTAACAAAACCTCTTTCCTCCGGTTCAACTTTGTCCCAACAACCTGTCAAAATAAATATCAAAAAAAATATAACAAAAATTTTTTCAAACACTTTTTTCATCTTTTTCACCAAGCTTTCTGATTTTTGCAATAACTAAAAGTAAAAGCGGAATTATAAAAATATACGTTCCCCCAAAGAAAATGAATATTTTTTCCGACAATTCAATAATCTGACTAAAATTTTCAGGAATCGTCGAAATAAAAAACACAATAATCGCCAAAACCCAAATATATAAACTTTTTTTCCCAAATCCAATTAAATTTTGAGCTAATAAAGACGAAAAAAACAACCCTGCATTAACAATTATAAAAACAGACATTATCCAAAAACTCATAACAACCGCATCTTGACGTTCAAGAAATGCCCCAGGCAAATCAATTGTATCCATAAGTTCCAAAACAGGCCACATTTGATTTTTTATATCAAACGGTCCAAATTTTGAAATCGAAATAATTGTTATAAAGGCCATAATTATTCCAACAAAAGCAACCGCTTTTACACTTTCCCGTTTTATTTTCTTTTTATTGTTTAAATATGGGTATGCAAGAAGTAAAAATTCAATCCCCGAAAAAGCAAACAACGAAAAAACCCCGCCTGAAAGAATATCGCTTTTTTGAGTTTTAAAAAACGGCATAAGATTGGTATAATCCGAACCAACAGCAATAATTGCAAAAACAATAAACAAAGGAATAAATATTACAAAAATTAAAATTTCGCTTATTCTTCCCCTTGTTTCATAACCTTTCGATGCACCATAAAGACCAAGCAAAATCATACAAATTGATATAATATGCGATGGCGTGTTAAAAAGAATTGTTTGTTTTACAATTTCGCTGAAAATTCTAACTTCAACAGATAATGAAAAAATTATTTTTGCAATAAATCCAATCGTTATAATAACTGCAACAGGCTTTGAAACTATCTTTCCAACATATTCAACAAAATTGTCATTCGGAAACATTTCTGCAAGACTTGAAATAATCCAAGCACATACACAAGCCAAAATTGTTCCAATTATAACGCAAATCCAACCGTCTTGTTCGCTAAATTCAGCAACCTTTTTTGGCAAAAAAGTTATTCCCATTCCAAATATATCCAAAATCAAAAGAGTTTGTAGCTGTCTTATTGAAATTTTATTATTTGAAGAAAACATTTATTTCCTCCTCTTTAAAAAATCTCTGTTAATTTTCATTCGTATTTTTTGTTTGGGATTTGCAAAAATCGGTCTTTTCTTCATCATAAAAACAGGAAGTCTAAAAAATGTATCTTTCATATCCGAACTGTTTTCGGCAGATGTAAATGGAAACATAAAAGGAATTCCAAAACTTTTTAAAGCAACAAGTTGAACTAAAATTAAAAGCATCGAAACCCAAAAACCGAACAACCCAAGAATTGCCGAAAAAAATATTACAATATATTTCATAATCCTAAACCCCGAAACCAATGATATGTTTGGAATTGAAAAACTGCAAAGCCCTGTCAAAGAAACAATTATTACAACAATTGGGCTAACAAGACCGGCATCAACAGCCGCCTGACCAATTATAATTCCTCCAACAATCCCAAGTGTACTGCCTATTGCCGACGGAAGCCGAATTCCCGCCTCTCGTAACGTTTCAAAAGCAATCTCCATAAGAAGAACTTCAAAAACCGCAGGAATTGGAACATCTCCACGAGACTCAACAATTTTAAAAAGCAACTGCGTTGGAATCATCGAGGGGTGATAAACAACCGTTGCAATATAAAGCCCCGGCAAGCTTATCGCTATAAAACCGGCCATATATCGTATAATTCTAACAAAGCTCATTATCTCCCAACGTTGATAATAATCTTCCGAAGATTGGTAAAATGAAGCCAAAACAGTCGGAAGAATAAGTACAAACGGTGTGTTGTCAACAATTATAACAATTCGTCCTTCAAGCAGTGCAGAAACTGCTTTGTCGGGTCGCTCAGTCAGTTGAATTTGAGGAAACGGCGAAAGATAATCATCTTCAATAAGTTGTTCAATATAACCGCTGTCCAAAATTGCATCAATGTTAATTTCATCAATTCTCTTTTTTGCCTCTTCAAGAATTTCAGGACGAACAATATCGTTTATATAAACAATCCCAACATCTGTTTTCGACCTTCTCCCAACTTTGATTTGTTCAATTTTCAAATTAGTATCACGAATTCTTCGCCTAATCAAAACAGTGTTAATTCTGAAAGACTCTGCAAAAGCTTCTTTCGGGCCTTGAACAGCAACCTCTGTGTCTGGCTCGGAAACACCCCTTTTCGGAAATCCTTTCGTTGAAACAATTATTCCCGTTGAAAATCCGTCTATTAATAAAAGTGTGTTTCCCGATAAAATTTCTGTGCAAGCATCATCAAGGTCATCATTTTCTTTTATATCTGCGGTTGTAACAGCACCGTCAATAAGTTCTTTAAACAAGTTATAATTAAAATTTTCTTGATTTGGCGGAATTTTTCTTATTTCAATCATAAGCGTTTCAATTATTCTGTCCTCAATCAACGCACGATTTGTCATATCGTCTATATACATAACATAAAGCCAAATATCTTTATTAACTCCAACAGGGAATTTTCTCTTTACAATATCCCCGCAGTTTTGAAACAGATTTTCAAGATAATTTATATTTTCATCGATATTTTTTGAAATTTGTTTATAATTTTTATTATTTTTCAAAACATCACCCGCTTAAAAAATTAACCCATATTGTGCATATATTACTTTATAAAGTAATATTAACTTTTTCGCAAAAAATATACACAATAAAAAAAGATTGACACAAATCAAATATACATAATTTGAAAAAGTATAATCTGCTTGTGCCAACCTTTGTAAAATCAATTATTATTTTTTCTTAATAGGGAAAAATATATCTGTTTCCCATTCTTCAACAGGAATGTTATCAATATGAGACTTTCTGTAAATTTCATACGGCGGAGCAGTTATTTCATAACCGTTTTCGTTAATCCAGTGAATAACTGCGGCATAGCCCTCCGAAAGGTTTGAATATGCACCAAAATGAGTTGTTTCGGCAAAAAGCCCTCCTTCAAGAACTCTTGTTGCATCTTTCTCATTTTTAACACCAATACCAATTTCAATATCACTGTTATTTTCATCAAATTCCTTGTCGTGATAAATTGCAAGACACACTCCTGTTGTTTGAATACCCTCTTTTGCAATTTTTTCAAAAAGTCTTCCGCAATATTTACCAAAATCTTCAATAGACATATTTTGTCTTGAACTTAAAATCGGAATATTCTTTTCCTCTTTAACTTTGATTTCATATTTACTTTGATAATTCATAAAATCACCTGTCCTCTCAAAATCTTTTATCGTATTGTCCAATTCACGTAAAATCATTTCTTTGTGACCTATTTCCGTTTTTATAATTTCGGCTTGGTCTTTAAGCTTTGCACAAAGCATTGTTGGGTCTTGGGAAGATAAAAAAGATTTAATTTCAATCAATGAAAATCCATATCTTTTAAGCCTGTTTATTGTTAGCATATCTTTAAACTGACTTTCGTCATAATATCTATAACTTGTCCATTCGTCAACTTTTGCCGGCTTCAACAAATCAACTTTATCATAATAACGAAGAGTTTTTATGCTAACGGAGCATATTTTAGAAAATTGACCAATTGTAATCATTTTTTCCTCCTTGAATAAATGAATTAATTAATTAACTCTGTAATAAAGTATAAACCTTTCCCTAAGTGGAATGTCAATACATAAAATAAATTTTTTTGCAAACTTTCTAAAAATCCGAATTTGTAAAAACACCAACGTTTTTTTAGCAAAATATCAGCTTTATCAACAGTTCGAAAAATTCAAGTGAATTTCCGTCTTCCCGTTTTGATTTACAGATATAAAATTTATAATCTGTTTCAAAAATTGATTATCTAAAATATTTTCGGAAATCATCGCATCTGCCGATTTACAATATTTCTGCATCAATTCTTTTAAAATATCATCAGATGTTCCGGAATTTAAAATTTTTAACTTTTTCTCAAAAAAATCAATTTTTGTATTAACTTTGCAAATTCTTTCTTTCAGTTCATCTATCGTTATTGCGTCCACTTCAAACATTTCTGTTTGCTTCTGCCTAATTTTTTTTAATTTTTCAATCTCATTTTCTGTTAACTTTATATCGTTATTTGAAAACATCTGCAAAAGCTCCTTTTTAATTGAACTTTTAACGGCTAAAAACAATTCATTTTTAGAACTTAATAAATCAATCAAAAACGATTTAATTTCGTTCATCAAATTATTTTCATCTATGTACGTTTTATTTCCACAAAAATCTTTGCCGTTTGAATTTTTCCCGCTACAAGTCCATTTTATATATTGTTTTGTTTTAAAATTTCGTTTAACCCTCCGAAAACTGTATCCACAGCAACCGCATTTTATTAAAGTTGAAAACGAATATTTACAACTTTGGCGTTCAGAAGTTAGTTTAAACGATTTTTTTCTCAACTCCAATATTTTTTTTGCAGAATTGAAAATTTCGGCATCAATTATTTGAAGTGCCTTGTTTTCGGTAACAATCCAATCATCTGAAGATTTTTTTATTCTTATTCCCGTCAAAAAATCTTTTATTTCTTCTTTTCCGTTTATAACTTGTCCTATATAAATCGGATTTTGAAGTATTCTCGAAATTGCATTTTGGCTCCAATTGCACTTTCGTTTTGTTTTGATATTTTCCTTGTTCAAAATTTGTGCAATTTTATTTGCACCATATCCGTCAAAAACATACATTGAATAAATTCTTTTTATTATTGAAGCTTCAAATTGATTTATTTCAAGATTAAAAAGATTGCCAATTGTTTTGTTATAACCATAAATTAAATTTGGAACTTTGCCTTTTTCCGCATTTTTTGCTTTTCCAAATTTCACACGTTTTGACATATTTGCACTTTCTTCCTGAGCAACAAGTGCAAGTATTCCCAAAGTAAATTCACCATCTTCCGTTGATAAATTCGCATTTATAAACTCACATTTTATACCAATGGATTTTAACTTTCTTATACTTTCCAAAAAATCAACCGCATTTCTCGCAAACCTTGAAATATCTTTAACAAATACTTTGTCAAATTTGTTAAATGTTGCATCAAACATCATTTTATTGAAAGATTTCCGATTTTTCAACTTTGTTCCGCTTATCCCCTCATCAGCATAAACTTCAACAAGTTCAAAATTATGCAATTTTGCATATTCCTCAAAAAACTGTTTTTGCGTTTGCAGACTTGCAAGCTGGTCTTCTTTATCCGTTGAAACTCGACAATATGCAGCAACCCGAATTTTATTAATTTCCAACAAAATTTCACTCCTCCAAAACTTCAAATCATCACCTCAATATTGAGATATATTTTCTTTTTGACAAATTACAGCAACTATTTTTTTTGCAATTATTTTCGACAAAAAAGTTTTCAAATCGTTTGACCCATCAAATATAAATTTTGTTTTCAAAATCTCGCCCCCAATAATTTATTTTTATCAACCAATTAAACGTTTGTAACATTATATTTAAGAAAAAAAATAAATATACCTCGCCAAAATTAATGCCTATCATTCCTAATTCAACACTCTCGCTTCAAAACACTTTTATTGACAACCGTACATAAAGATATTACAGAGAGACTTCAAAAGATAGATTCTACTCTTGCGGGTGAAGCAAGAAAAGTTTTGGAAATTAACAAATCTGAAAGACACATAAGAGGAGGTATGGCAACAAGAAGAAAATATTTAGGAAAATAAAACATTTTTAAATATGCAATTATATAATCTTAAATTAAAAAATAAAAAATACACAACGAAAATAATTTCATAAAGTCAAATTGTAAATTTTTCAAAGCAAAAAATACAGTTTTTGGCATATAGTATTTTTTATTTAACACCTTTCCAAACCGATAAGCACTGCAAAACCGCCCTTAATTGCCAAACAAACTGCATTAAAGGGCGGTATTTTTAATTTAAAATTTTATTTTAATAAGGAGGAGTTATAATGAATTTTAAAAAAATCAAAAAAATAAGTCAAATGTTTTATATTAAATGGACGTTAATTTTTGTTTTTTCAGTTTGCTTTGGTTTTTGTGTTGTTGGCCCAATTCTTCATCAAATTGATAAAAACAATGCCATTGAAACAAGTGCCACAAAGAAAAAACTCCCAATTTATTGCGTCGAAACAAATGAAAAAAAAGTTGCAATCAGTTTTGACGCTGCATGGGGAGCTGAAGACACCAATGATTTGCTCAAAATTTTAAACGAAAACAATGTCAAAGCAACTTTCTTTTTATGTGGATACTGGGTCGATAAATATCCCGATGAAGTAAAAAAAATATATGACTTAGGGCACACAATTGGCAACCACTCCAACACCCACCCACATGGCAATCAAATCAGTTTGCAAAAAAATAAAGATGAAATTGTTAAATGTCACGAAAAAGTTAAAAATTTGCTTGGAATTGATATGAATTTATACAGACCCCCCTTTGGCGAATATAACAACACTGTTCTAACAGCCGCCGAAGAATGCGGATACTATAGCATACAATGGGACGTTGATAGCCTTGATTGGAAAAACTTAGGAACAGAACACGAAATCAACCAAGTTCTCAACCACAAGCATTTAGGAAACGGCTCAATAATATTGTTCCACAATGATGCAAAATACACTCCCGAAGCTTTAGACACAATCATAAAAGGAATTAAAGAAAAAGGCTATGAAATTGTTCCAATAATAGATTTAATACACAAAGATAATTATTATATGAATCACGAGGGAAGACAAATTTCAAATCTTCATCAATAATTTATACAATTTCCAAAAACAGATATACAAATTTAAAAACTATACTTTTACCAATTGCAATAATTTGTATTCATCAAAACAACTTCATAAAACAAACACATAGGAATTGTTACGAAAAATATATACAAACAGCATTTTTTATGATATTTTAAAATAAAAAGTAATTATTATTATGTCAGAGATTTTTCCATATAACAACAGCACAAAATCTAACTATAATAAACAAATGCCGTTTATCAACTTTAAAAGGAAACGTTATATAATATAACTTAAAATACAAGACTTTTTAAGGTAACTAACAGAAATTTTAAACTTGAGTTGTTATAAGGATTATAGTAATAAATTTCTCATACGTATGTTGTGTTAAAAATCAACTGACATATAGCAAAAAAATTTCTGTTATGATATACTGAATATAACTTTCATAATGATAACAATTTTTTAATATGACAAAAGAACAACATTATTACTCAAATTTACGGGATAATGTTTTTGGAGGTAATTGCTTTGTTACAAAAAAAAGAAGATCTTCGTGTTCAAAAGACAAAAAAGAATATAAAAGAAACTTTTTTAACGCTCTTAAACGAAAAATCTTTAGATAAAATCCACGTGCAAGAAATTTTAGACATTGCCCAAATCAATCGTGCAACTTTCTACAAATATTATCCGGATAAATATGATTTGGCAAATCAATTGGTAAAAGAATGTATCGATAATATAACTATGCTTGTGGAAAAACGTTTTGATAAAAAAATAGATCTTTCCGAAATTCAAGAAATAATTCTTGATATTTATGGCTATATCAAAACAAATCGTAAAATGATTCTTGCCCTTTGGAAAAATGAAAGTAATTCCGTTCATCTCTATCGTGATATGGAAACTCTTTTCCGCAATCTGTGTATGGAACGTCTAAACGATGAAGTGTTGGAAAATCCAAAGTTCAATGATTATTTTGCAACTCTCTATGCCACATTGGTTATGACCACAATTAAATGGCACATAGAAAGAAATTGTGAATTGGATTTACAGCGAATGTTTAATTATGTCAGTTTGGCAACTCAAAAAGTGCTGTTATAACAAAAAGGATACTCAATCTATATAATAGTTTAAGTATCCTTTTCTATTATTCTAAAATCAATTATTTTTTAATCGGTATTTGTAAATAAGAGTCATATTGACCGCCCGAATGAATAACCAACAACCCTTTGTTTTGAGGAACATACGGTTTATTCAAAGGCATCATACTGCCCAAAATATTTTGTGTGCTAACAATTAACCGTAAGCTTTCATCAGGGTATAATACCAAACCAACAGGCGACAATTCTATTTCAACCGGCACAATTTCTCCCGATGATAACTTCTCGCTGCGGTCAAAAGTATATGCCGGTGTAATGTCTGTCGTCTTTTCTTCATCAAGATGACGCATAGACAAACGCAAAATACCGTTTATACCGGGATATACTGTAACAGTTGCACCATAGTCGCCGTTATCATGAATTCTTGCAGATTTGTTTGGTATAGTAATTGATTTCAATGTATTTCCGTTTTTATCAAGCTTTTGAATAAGAACAAAAATATCCATATCGTCAGTATCTTTTGTTTCAACCCAAAGTTTCAACTTTGGATAACCAATTATTTCTGTACGTTCACCGGCTGTGTAAATAAAAGATGCTTGCGGTACAAAAGGTGGTGTATGTAAAGCAGGAAATTGCGAAGGAATATCCATAGGCGTTTTAATTTCAGCCATAGTGCGAGAACCCCCGTTAAGGAATAACTTATGATAACTTGTATTTTCAGGAGGAAAAGACTCGGCTAAAATTCCTGTCACATCACCGCCTTCCATATCCAACAAAGCATATTGCACAACAGGAGTTTTTTCCCAACCGTTATCTATATTTTTTAAATAATGGTCAAAAAATTTAAGACGTTCCTGCTGACTTTCTTCGCTATAATAATCCGGCCATTCTTGAGAAGTATGAATTCTCAACCATTTCTCCTTGCTTCCAAGTGCTCGCCATGCACGAAAAGTCCCATTGCTGTGTAAAGTGTTGGTATAACTTGCTATAACAAGTGCGGGACATTCAATTTTTTCAGGGTGTGTAACCTTATCTTCCCATAAAGGGACATTTGCAAACGGATATTCAAAAGCTTCCTTTCCAATATCTTCACGCATAACCGGTTCGCCCGAATGAACATGATTAACATTGCTTAGCATAACCATAAATTCAGGGTCCGGAATTCCGCCACGATTACTCCAATCACGATAACAATCTTGCAAACCTTCTGTGGGGTTAATGCAGGTTAAATGAGGCGGACGTTCGGCAGCAATAGCCCACTGTGTCATTGCAAGATATGAAGTTCCCGTAAGAGCGGTTTTTCCATTACACCATTCTTGTTCAGCAAGCCATTCAATATAATCATAGCAGTCTTCCGCTTCTTGAGAACCCAACATAACTATATTACCCTCACTATGAACAATACCTCTCGGGTCGGGGTGACAAACAGCATAACCTTTCGCACACCACCAAGCAGGGTCGGGACCCTCAAATTTTTGAAGTCCGGATAATTGGTCATCGGGAATACCAATCATTTTGAACATATTTGTGTATCGTGGAGCATTTCCGCTACTTTTACCATAAGGGCTCCACGCAATAATACCTGGAACTTTATCATCGGTAACAGGACGAAAAATATCTGTATAAATAGTAATGCCATCTCGCATTTTTAAAGGGACATCTTTTTCAAAAATAATATCACATTCCAATGGTTTAAATTTTGGGTCCAACTGCCAGCCCTTTTTCAACAAAGTTGTACCGGATTCAAAATAAGACAAAATTCCATGAGTAAAACGGTCATCAACAAAAGGAACCGAAGGTTGGAACAACATCATATCTTTTGCATCTTTATTCATAACAAAACCTCCTTTAAATCAACTTAATTTTATTGTTTAACATTATTATATATGTAGATTGGTTTCATAACAACCAACAAAAACCAACAAACCGTACAATTAACAAACAAAAAAAGCAATTTTGTTTGTTAATATCTCAAGCAAAAAATCGTTTCCCAATTTACTTTTATACACAATCCCCGATTTATCGTAAACTTATTGTGCATATTTTATAACATTTTTAATTCAAAAATCCCCTCACATTTCAATATAACTAATTTTCTAACAGTAAAAAAGAAAAATATCGCTTTTGTATAAAATATACAAAAATATCATCAATCAACAATTTTATAGAGGAAATTTCATTTTTACGCCGAATATAAATAATATATTTATTGTACATATGATATATATTTATTAGCAAAAAAATGATAATATCAGTTATTTTGATATTCTAAGGAGGTTTTACAATGAAAAATTATTCTGCTGAAAATATCAGAAATGTTGCAATTCTTGGTCATAGTGGTAGCGGTAAAACGACAATTGCCGAAGCAGTTCTTTATGTAAGTGGTGTTTCCAAAAGATTTGGTCGTGTTGAAGAAGGAAATACTATAAGTGATTATGATTCAGAGGAAATTAAACGAAAAGCCTCTATTAATGCCTCCATAATTCCTGTTGAATGGCTTGATGAAAAAATTAATTTTATAGATACACCTGGGTTTTACGACTTTTCCGGCGAAGTTGCTCAAGCTGTCAGTGTTGCCGATATGATTCTTATTGTTGTAAATGCAAAATCAGGCATTGAGGTCGGAACTGAACGAGCTTGGGAATATGCCGTAAAAAATAATATTCCAAAAATGATTTTTGTTAATGGCATGGACGATGAAAACGCAAACCTTGATGATGTTGTTTCTGCGTTAAAACAAGTTTTTGGAAAAAGCATTGCACCTTTACAAGTTCCTTTCTATGAAAATGGTCATTTTGTAGGCTTTGTTAATGCAATAAGAAAACAAGCACGAAAATTTATAAATGGTATGGTTGAGCCTTGTGATATGCCAGAAGGCTTAGACGAAGCTGTAAATTCAATGCGAACTATGATTGAAGAAGCTGTTGCCGAAACAAGCGAAGATTTAATGGAAAAATTCTTTAATGATGAAACTTTCACCGTTGAAGAAATACATAAAGGTCTCAACGCCGGCATACTTGACGGTACGGTTACACCTGTAATTTGTGGTGCTGCAAACTACACTATAGGCATCAGAGTTCTTATGAATTCCATAAATAAATTTTTACCCCCAACAAAAATTGTCAAAGCCACAACTGCCGCAATTAATCCAAAAACAGACGATATTGTTGAAATAAATTGTGATGAAAAAGATCCTCTTTCGGCTTTTGTGTTCAAAACAATAACCGATCCATACATTGGTAGATTAAGTATATTCAAAGTAATGTCGGGTATCATAAAAAAAGATACTATGGTTAAAAATGTAAATAAAAATTTTGCTGAAAAAATCGGACGTCTCTATGTTTTTAGAGGTAAAGAACAAATCGAAGTTGATGAACTTAAAGCGGGCGATATAGGAGCTGTTGCAAAATTGCAAAATACAAGCACAAGCGACACTCTTTGCACAAGTGACCGCCCTGTTATGCTTGAACCAATAGAATATCCAAAAGCTTATTTTGCAAGAGCATTATATCCAAAGGCTAAAGGTGATGAAGATAAGCTTGCTCAAGCGATAGCAAAACTCACCGAAGAAGATAAAGTAATTCGTTTCGAAGTTAATAAAGAAACCAAACAATCGGTAATTTATGGCATCGGCGAAACTCATATTGAAATATTTGTAAATAAATTAAAAAATAAATTTAAAATTGATGTGGAACTTCGTGAAGCTGAAATTCCTTACAAGGAAAAAATCAAATCAAAAACTCAAGTTAGAGGTAAATATAAAAAACAATCTGGCGGACATGGTCAATTCGGCGATGTTGTTATAGACTTTGAACCTTCCGGCGATGACACAATTCCATATATATTCGAGGAAAAAATTTTCGGCGGAGCTGTTCCAAAACAATATTTTCCGGCAGTTGAAAAAGGTTTGCAGGAATGTGTAAAAAATGGTCCTCTTGCGGGTTATCCCGTTGTTGGAATTAAAGCAACATTGGTTGACGGTTCCTATCATAGCGTTGATTCTTCAGAAATGGCATTTAAAATGGCAACACATATGGCGTTTAAAGATGCTTTTGTCAAAGCTAATCCCGTCATTCTTGAGCCAATTTATAAAGCTCACATATCTGTTCCCGATGCCTACACAGGAGATGTTATGGGCGATATGAATAAAAGACGAGGTCGCATAAACGGCATAAATGAAGAAAACGGAAAACAGGTTATCGAAGCCGAAGTTCCTCTTGCAACAATGCGTTCATATTCAACTGAACTTCGTTCTATGACTCAGGGAAGAGGTAAATTCACTATGGAATTCCTTAGATATGAGGAAGCTCCAAAAGATGTTATGGATAAAATTATCGAGAAAAAAAATAAACACGATAAATAAAATTTTTCATTAATAAAAAATTATCATAAAAACACACAAACAAAAAGCATACTGTCATAATTTTCAAATTATGATAATATGCTTTTTGTTATAAACATTTTAATTTTCTCCCTTTAACTTTATAAAAATATGCGTTTAAGAATAGCTTCTGTCAAATTTCTTTAATTTTTTAAGATTTCAAAACCGCCCCTCCCCCCAAAAAAAGTGTTAAAATATTCAAGGATAAAATTAGAGACCTAACCATTAACAAACAAATACCTTGCATCATTGGGATATGATGATATATGCCAATGATGCAAGGTATTACAATAAACTATTAAACCGCTGTATACCAAACGGTATGTATGGTGGTGTGAGGCCAGCTATTAAATTAATGTATAGCCTCCTCTCAATTTCAGTTCCTCTCCAAAGCCTAAAGAAATATATAATTGTTTAATAAACACCAAAACCAACATATGCCGCATTTACAGCAGGAACAGTTTTTTCTGCCCCCAATACGGTTGTATAAGTTTTTGTTGAATTAAGCTCTCCGTAAATTGTAATAATATCATCTTCAATTATGCCATTGTCTTGAGGTCTTTTTACAAAATGAACATATATAGTATCGCTATATAAACCGTAACCATTATCGGTAACATTAACCAGCATATCAAAGGTGTTGCCGTTTTTCTGAACCTGCAATACTTTTCCAACAAATTTTGCTTTTTCGCCAACATACGAGCTTGGATTTCTAAGAATATCATTATAATTATAAACTTTACAAGAAGCGGTATACTGTTCAACTTCTTTTTCTCTTGTTGCTGCTTCGGCTGCTGCTTTTTCTTCCGGAGATACATCATATGTATCACTGTTTATAACTTCACCACAAAGAGTACATTTTTGAACTTTTTTTCCGGATGATGAAACTGTTGCAACAGTTTCAATTTCCCATTCACCAAGCTTATGTTCAAGCTTAGGAAGAGATTTCTCAACATTTTCCCCACAAGTAGTGCAAACTTGATGAGATTTTCCTGTTTTGCTGCAAGTTGGTTTAATATCAATAATTTCTTCACCCGAAAGGGAGTGTCCTAATGGTGAGCCTTCGTGTATACGGCATCTTGTGCAAACTTTGGTTTCTTTACAAGTTGCAGCTTTAAATTCATGTCCGAGAGGTTTTCCCTCTGTTTCTCCGCATTTACTGCAAGTTGGGGCCTTTTCACAAGTTGCAGCTTTAAATTCGTGGCCAAAAAGACAAGAACTTTTTATCTTTCCAACTCCCCAAACACCTATTACAATCACAGCAACTATTGCTATCACAACAAACTTCTTACTATTGCTTTTATTGTTATTTTCTTCAAAATCATAATAATTGTTATCGGGCGCTTTAGGAGCGTCATCTTTAAATAACGGTTGATTGTTTTGTGAACGATAGTTATTGGCAAACTTCTTACTATTGCTTTTATTGTTATTTTCTTCAAAATCATAATAATTGTTATCGGGCGCTTTAGGAGCGTCATCTTTAAATAACGGTTGATTGTTTTGTGAACGATAGTTATTGGAATTGCTTGAAGCCGGCTTTGTTTTCAACATCTCAATTTGATTTTTAATTTCATAACTCCAATCATTTTTTCCATTAACAGCAAATTTACAATCTCTTTCTCCATCATTGGCAACAATAGTTAAAATATTCGGAAAACTAACATTAACCATTGAAATTTTTTCAAGCCGTATCATGGTTGCATTGTTCCCAATGTTAAACATTCCTCCTTCAAAAATCAACCTTTTGTTTGTGAGGTATAATTTACCACCGGCAGATGTTTGTCCCGTAAAATAGTTTGCCTTTCCCTCTTTAACAAGATATTCATTTTCTTCAAACATTGTGTTCATAAAGAACCACCTCCTAATATTTTTGTGCAAAAATACAAAAAATTGAATTGTTATTTAAATTTTTAAGATTTAAATAATTTTTTATTTTTCGTCAGTATTTCCGTCACTTAAAGATGTCAAATTTTAAAATAATAGTTTTAAAATTGTCACCTAATACAAAAATAACATATTTAAAACGTATAGTCAACCATTAATTACATATTTAATACGACTATAAACTTGTAATCTCGTTTTATAATAGTAATTAGAGGTGATTAATTATATGGAAGAATACGTTCGCCAAAGGATAACACAATTACGATTGCAAAAAGGCGTTTCCGAATATCAAATGAGCTACGATCTTGGTCGCAGCAAAAGTTACATAAATAATATAACTTCAAAAAAGGCTCTCCCGTCGATGTCGGAGTTTTTTTCAATATGCGATTATTTTAACATTACACCAACTCAATTTTTTGACACAGAAGAAAAAGACCCAATATTAACCGAAGAAATAAAAAAAGAACTATCTAAATTAGATAGCTCGGATATGGATTTAATATTAAAAATTTTAAATCGGTTTAATAAAATTTTTAAATAAAAATAATTTTTACAAATATTTTTGATTGATTATGGTTTTAGTTGAAAGAAATTCAGTAAACTAAAAATATATATTCAAAATTGAGAAGAATTTGAATTATCATAGGCAAACAAAATCAAGTGTCAAACCTTGTTAGGCAAGACACAAAATTTTGCTATGCACATCATTACAAGAAATACTTTTTAATCGGGTTTATAACTTGTGAATTTATTAAGTGTAACTTTGCTTTTAATATATTCAACATCTTTTTTTATTTGTTCATATTCTTCATTTGACAAATCATTTGTGTAATGCCCCTCTTCAAATTTCGGGATATGATAGGATAATTGTTCAAGAACTCTGTCTTCAAGGATATTATTTCTTATTTCATATTCGCCTATTGATATTATCCACAGGGCAAGCGATGTGCTGTTTGATGTTAAAAGGTCATTATCTTCATCTGTCATATAATTTACAATATTTTCTTTGTTTGATGTATTATTTTCATAGCCCAAAACAGCGAAAGCATTTAATACACCATCTTTATAATCTTGATAAGTTATATCATCTTTTGCCCTCATAAAAACCCTCTTTTCTATAGTTGTAAAGTTTATTGCAATTTTGATGCTCTCTCTTTATTGAAACAACATCTTTAATTTCTTATATTATACGTCAATTTTTCAAATTCATCAAGATGGAAAGTTGTAAAATCACGTTCATTTCATAAAATTATTATTGACAAATACTTTTAATAAAAGTGAATCTTTCATTAACCAATTTAGCATATTTTTCTTTACAGAAATATTTTTAGATAAAATTGATATATATTGTTTATGCAAAAGTAATGCGTATTTACGTAATATATTTAGAGTTACGTGAACATTTTCATTCAAAAATCGACTTTTATCTTCTGACAAAATAGTATCTAACATACATACTTTCTCTTGATAAAAAAAGCAACTCTTTAGCCGAAACATCTTGACTTGAAATATAATAACTTATTTCTTCGGTTGTTTTATTCGCTGTACTTATAATTCGCTTCACTGAAAATGCAGTTTTTAATCCTGCCCATAAAGAACGCTCTTGTAACCATGACAAATCAGAAATTTTACTACATATTCTCTTTTCTATCCTACCACCATTTTTTCTATTGTTGTAAATGTTTCTTTTGTAGTATTACTTTTAAAATACAATTCTATATTATCGTGCAATATTTTTTGATTTTCTTTTAATCCAAAAATATAATTTCCTTTCTTTTCGATAATTTTTGAACAAGTTTCCTTTTGGCAATGTAAGTCATCTGCTGTTATTATTTAAGCTTTTTTAAACTCCCCGAACAATTCGGGTGTTTTCTTTATGCAAAAAAGAATATAAACTGCAAAAGCCTACATTCCTTTTTTATTTTAGTAAAAAATCAAACTGCGAAATGTCAACACCAAAGGTCTTTAACCTGTTAAAGTGTCAATAATTGGTAACACATTTATTCTGTCAATGGTAAGGTGGATATTTTGCAACGCAAAATACTACCTGACCTTGACAGGCTCAAAATAAACATACTTGTTTTTAGGCGTTCAGCATAAAATACTGAACACCCTTAACCACTCTCACATTACTCCCAAATATTCTGCAACTACTTGGTTTGGGCTTTTCATATTTAGGCAAGTTTTTATATAATTATTTGATTTTTTCTGATAAACCTCAAGCTGTTTCTTTCCGTCTGCAAAATTGTACATTTTCATATATCTGTAGAAACGTTCTTCAACTTGTCTGCTTTGTCGTTCCACTTTTCCGTTATATCTTGGTGTTGCAACTCTTATCCTATGATATATTATTCCATACTCCTTTAACAATGTTTCGAACATTGTTGGTTTCTGGTCTTTTGATTTTAAAGCATTTGTAAATTCCGAACCGTTATCCGTTTGTATTTCTCTTATTTGAAACGGTGCTGCCTTTACTAATTCCTTTAAAAATTTATATGTGCTGTGTTTATCATACATTTGCCTAAATACCCAACAGCTACATTCGTCTACCGCTATATATTCATAATATTTTTTACCGTTTGTTACGCAATAACTTGGCACAAATTTTACATCTACTTGTACTTTTTGACCTATGTATTCTGCTCGCTTATACGGTTTTGATTTTCTGTTTTTCTTTTTCTTTGATTTTTGCGGTTTTAATTTATATACAAATCTTTTGTCTGCTTACTTTAAAATATATCGACGCTTCTGTTACTGTGTGTCTTTTGAGATATTTAATTATTCGTTGACAAAAATACTTATATTACGATAACATATTTATACAAGGTTTCAGGACCTAAAAATAAAAAACAGAACATCTTTAGTACACGACAAACTCATAAAAAATTTCTTATTACACTATTTTTATAATGCTAAATTTAAACATCTTATGTGTAAAAAATCACCTCTCACAAACAAAATCATACACCACATCATAAAAACTTTCCCTC
>CAZHGC010000035.1:0-17946 GCA_964531385.1 uncultured Lachnospiraceae bacterium
GGGGTGTTTTTATGACAAGGCGAGAAGCAGTTGAAATTATTTATGAAGTTATTAACAGTGGGATTATTTCCGAGGAATTGGGGGAAGAATTAACAGAAATTTGCAACTGTATTTGTGATATTGGTGCTAATTCTTTTGAACAATGTAAATGGGATAAATATATCAATTGTTGTAAGGGGTATTCTTGCTATGAAGATGAAAAATAAATGTTGAAATGATTTATTTTTTGTGGTAGTATTTGAATATGGGCAATCGGTGCAGGGTGTGTTAGCCTCCTACTCTTAACAGAGGGGAGGTGGTTCTATGAGCAGATATGAGAAAATATATTTGTTATTAACAATTATTATGATTATCATTCAAGTTCTTGAATACATAAAAAAATAACAACCCCTGCTTTGGTCGGTGTGGGTTGTTATTTTAACTCAATATAGCTGGCTAACCACATCTTGTGGCGATTGCCTTTTATAACTTAATTATATCATAAATAAATCATTTGTAAAGACATTTAAAAAATTTTTAGGTGTCTTTTTTTATTGTCCTAAGCAAGACACAAAAAGGCTTTATTTTTATACTCTTTTTTGTTTTTGCAGAGAATAAAGAACAAAGGCGAAACTTCCCGACTGCGAGAGGCAGAATAAAAAATCTATGGAGGTACTAAAAATGGAATGGTTACGAAAAATCATCGAAAATGCAAAGGTTGATGACGGGAAAATTGACATTGGTGCCATTATGAAAGAAATCAACTCGGCATTCCCTAAAAACGCTGTTCCCAAATCGGAATTTAATTCTATCAATGAACAGCTTAAAAAGGCAAACGAAACAATCAAAGAGCTTGAAGAAACAGGCAAAGGCAACGAGGATTTACAACTCAAAGTAAAGGAATACGAAACAGAAATTCAAAGGCTTAACATTGAAGCCGAAAACACCAAAAAGGAATTTGTTTTAAAAGAACAGCTTTCGCAGTTGGGAGTCATTGACCCAGACTATTTGATTTACAAAAACGGGGGTGTTGAAAAATTTATTTTTGGCAAGGACGGGCGAGCGATTGGACTTGAAGAAGTTATTACGCCGTATAAAGAAAGTGTTCCATACATTTTCAACAATGGCAAGCAAACAACCGTATATAAGCCACAAAAAGGCGATGAGTCAAGCGTAAATCCTTTTGCAAAAGAAACATTTAACATTACAAAGCAAGGCGAACTATTTAAAGAAAACCCTGCACAGGCTAAGGAATTGGCAGCACAAGCAGGAATAACCATTTAAGGAGGTTTTAAATTATGGCAGGAACAAAATTATCGGACGTTATCGTTCCGGAACTTTTTAATCCATACGTTGTAAATAAAAGTATGGAGTTATCAGCTCTCTTTCAGAGCGGGATTGTTACAAACAATAGTGAATTTGATAGGCTTGCAAGCCAAGCAGCACCTACAGTCAATATGCCGTTTTATGAGGATTTAACGGGAGAATCCGAACAGGTTATTGAAGCATAGATTTGACTGACAACAAAATTACATCTAACAAAGATGTTGCGGCAATTATCAGACGTGCTAAAATGTGGAGTGCAACGGATTTATCGGCGGCTTTAAGCGGCAAAGACCCTATGGGGGCGATTGTTTCACTTGTATCTAATTTTTGGGTTAGGGATATGCAAAAAGAGCTTGTTGCGATTTTAAAAGGGATATTCGGAAGCTATACGGGTTCTGAAAGTTCGACAGTTACACCGCTTTCTTCAAACTTGCTTGATATTACATCAGCTTCTTCGGCGGCGGCAAAAATAATTAGTGCAAGTTCGTTTATTGATGCACAACAGCTTTTGGGAGATGCTCAAAGTCAGCTTACGGGGGTTATGATGCACTCTGCAACTTGGTCATATCTTAAAAAGCAAAATTTAATTACAACAGAGCACCCGTCTATCGATGTTTCTTTTGACGCTTATCAAGGCAAAAGAGTTATTATTGATGATGGCTGTCCGGTTGAAAGCGGTACATATACAACCTATTTGTTTGGGCAGGGGGCTATTGCTTTGGGCAACGGAAGCCCGGAAGGATTTGTTCCGACCGAAACTGATAGGGATAAAAAGAAAGGCTCGAGGGTTGACTATCTCATCAACCGCAAGACGTACATTTTGCACCCACGTGGAGTTAAATTTACAAACGCTGACGTTGCAAAAACAGAAGGTCCGTCAAGAACGGAGCTTGCAAATGCCAAAAACTGGAAACCGGTTTATGAGCCTAAGCAAATTCGTATTGTTGCATTTAAACACAAGATTGGACAGTGATTATTATGCTTAAAAAGCTGTTATTGATTTTAGGTAAAAGCAACCCGACAAGCGAAGAAACAGAGCTTTTACAGTTTGTATTAGATACAGCTACCCAAAAGGTTTTGAGCTATTGTAACATTGACAAAATACCGGAGGGACTTACCAATACAGTTGTCAGAATGGCTGCTGATATTTGGAGAATAGAGGGTTATGGAAGCGAAAGTAAACCGCAAGAGGTTACGTCAGTTAAAAGGGGTGATGTTTCAACCTCTTTTGCTTCTGTTTCAACGACAGAGACGGTTTTGGGCGATTATTTAAGCAAATACAAATCTGTTTTGAACCATTACAGAAAGCTGAGGTGGTAGCTTGTTTGGCAATGTTAAGGCTGAAAGAAGAGCCATTGAAGCAACGTATACAGACACTTGCGACGTAATTAGAACCGTTGAAAAGGAAGTTAATTATATCAACAAAAGGGTTACGGAAAAGGTTTATGAAAATATCCCTTGCGGGTTGGTTATGGGGAAAAGCCCAACTAATCAAACAGATACTTTTGCAGTGTTTAATTATTCTGTTAAAGTTATTATGCCTCCGGAGCCTGTTATTTTAGCAGGCGATAAATTTGTTGTCAGGCGGTTTGGGCAAGTGCTTGAATACAATTCTGCCGGAGATTCGGCAAAATACGAAACACATCAGGAAGTTATGCTTGTAAAGGAAGATGCCGTATGAGAGCAAAGGTTGATTGTCGAGAATTAAAGAACTTTAAAAAGAAGCTGCAAAAAATTAAAGAAGAATTGCCGAATAAGCTTGGAGAAATGGCTGTTGCGGAAGGTGTTAAATTTGTTAAAGAGGCAAAAAGGATTGTTGACAATGAAAGAATTTACGCAAGCCGAAACTATAAAAGGAGTTTTCACAGCGATAACGAGGCAAAGGTTGAGGGCGGAAAAATAACTGTTGGGGTTGGAAACACCGCTAATTATGCAAGCTTTGTTGAAAAAGGTTTTAGAAGCCACTTTGTTCCGGGGTATTGGCAAGGAGATGTGTTTGTTTATGACAGAAGGGCAAAAGGCGGTATGTATGTTGGTCCTTATAAGGGCGTTGTTGAAGGGCGTTGGGTTGTTAAACGTGCTATACATACTGTTAAATTGACCCAAAATGCAAGGCTTAAAAGAAAGATTGAACAGTATCTCAATCAGGAATTGAATGGTGGTGAGTAGGTGAAATATTTGGAGATTTGTGTTGAATAAATTTATGGTTTATGGTAAAATTTGATATGGGTAATTGAAAATGATTACGGCTATTTATTTTTTAGCTTTTTGCCGACTTTATTTTAGGATAAAGGAGGTGACACTTCCGATTTTGAGATTGGAGGTGGTTGTATGTCAATATTTGAAGCGTTATACATAATGATTGCTTTTGCAGAGCTTGTAATAATGTTGTTGACATATTTAGGTACAAAAAAATAGTAGCCCCTCCCGCTAAGTTGTGGCTACTATTTTAATGTAACTGCTTTTTAGTCGGCAAATCATTTTCGATTGCCTGTGAGGCACTGATTATGAGCTTGCATAAGTAAAATCGGTTTGAAACAAAAATGATTCTATTTTGTTTTAAATTGATTTTACGCAAGCGATTGTGCCTCATTTCTAAGATAATTATATCATAAATATGTTGTTTTGTAAAGATGTCAATTTGAAAATTGATGTCTTTTTTTATTGGAGGTGGTTGATTGTTTACAAATGCAATAGTTGAGGGGATAGCGAAGAAAATAAAAACCGCTTTTCCCGAGAAGAAAATTGAGCTTGAGGCTATACCGAGCAATGCGGTTGGGAAGATTTTTGTAAGCATTGTTGACACAAAAAATAAAAACGAGCTTGGCGGAGTTAAGAGGACAGAACTTAGCTTTGACATATCTTATTGGTGCAAAGACAGCGAAAATATCGAATATAATGACTGGGTAACTAAAATTAGTTTGCTACTTGACACTATTGAAACGGCAGACGGAAAAAGCTATCGAACTCAAAACAAAAACGGTCAAAAAGGTGATGGTGTGTATCATTTTTTGTTTGATTTAACATACAGGTACAGGACAGTTGACGATAACAAAATGACATCACTTAATCAGAAAGGGGTGACGAAATAATGGCAAAAGCGAAGGATTTTGTTTCGGACGATTTGAGCAAGGTTGTTGAAAGCGGCGGAACTATTGCTGAGGCGGCAGGAATTGACGTTAAATATCCGAAGCAACAATTTTTGAAAAGCGAGAAGTTTAAACGGCACAGAGATTTGATTGATGTGTTGCTTGAGGGCAGTAAATTTTACAGCAAAAGCGAAGTTGAAAAGGCTATTGAAAGCTATTTGAAAAGGAGCGTGAAATAATATGGCGGCAGGTGGTGGAGTTTTTACAACTCAAAACAAAGTTTTACCGGGGGCTTATATAAATTTTGTTTCTAAGGCGAGGGCTTTGGGAACGGTTGGAGAAAGGGGCATTGTTGCAATGCCTTTTATTGGTTCTTGGGGCAAGGAAGGCGAGGTTGTTTCCGTTACGGCGGAGGATTTGCAGAAAAATTGTTTGAGCATTTTTGGCTATGCGTATACAGACGATAAAATGTTGCCCTTAAGAGAAGTTTTTAAGGGGGCGAGCGAAGTTAAATTGTATCGCCTTGGCACAGGAACAAAGGCAACGGCAACTATCGGAAGTGATAGCAACACAATGACAGTTACGGCTGTTTGCGGAGGTGCGAGAGGCAATGACATCAAAATTATTGTTGAGAACGATATTGACAGCGAGGGGAATTTTATTGTTAAGACGTTGGTTGGAAGTGACCTTATTGAAGCTGATAATCAGACTGTTTCGGGTGTTTCGGAGCTTGTTGCAAACGATTTTGTTACATTTAGCGGTACAGCGATTACGGCAACAGCGGGCACAAGCTTGACAGGCGGAGCAGACGCTGAAATTAAGGGAAATGACTATTCGACATTTTTGGATAAAATTGAGGCAGAAGACTTTACAACAATCTTGTATGCCGGAGATGATGAAACCACAAAAGGGCTGTTTGTTAGCTTTGTTAAGAGATTACGTGATGAGGAGGGATATAAAGTTAGTTGTGTGTTGCACGACTACTCAAAAGCTGATTTTGAGGGTGTTATATCAGTTAAAAACGAGTGTGGGGCTATTGACGGTGTTATTGGCAAAACAGGGCTTGTTTATTGGGTTGCCGGAAAGACGGCAGGAGCAGAAGTGAACGAAAGTTTAACCAATGAAACCTATGACGGTGAGCTTGATGTTTTGGCGACATATAAAAAGTCGGAGCTTAAAGAGCTTATCGAAAAAGGTCAGTTTGCTTTTTATGGCGAGAAAGGCATTTACAAGGTACTTAAAGACATCAATACATTTGTTTCGGCTGCTGTTGATAAAAACAGTGATTTTGCCAATAATCAGGTTGTTAGAGTTTTGGACGCTATTGCCAACGATACGGCAAGGATTTTTGACCAATATTATCTTGGCAAAGTGCAAAACAACACGCTTGGAAGAGATTTGTTTAAAACAGAGCTTATTAATTATCACGAAAAATTGCAAAGTTTGCAAGCTATTCAAAACTTTGAGACAACCGATATAATCGTTGATAAAGGTGTTGAAAAGGGTGACGTTGTTGTAAATGAATATATTGAGCCTGTTGGGGCAATGGACAAGCTTTATATGACTTGTATTGTTGAATAAAAGGAGGTTAAATTATGGCAAGAAGAAGCACGCTTAAAGCGTGGGACGCAATTAACGGTGCGGAAGGAAGATGTGTTGCAACGATTAACGGAGATGTTGAAGATATGATTTATGTTAAAAACATTGAAGCGAAAGTTGAAAAAGAAAAATCGGAAATTAAGGTACTTGGGCAGACGGGTACAAAGCATAAAGCCACAGGCTGGAAGGGTACAGGCTCTATGACTATGTATTATGCAACAACTTTGTTCAGACAAATGATTGTAAAATATATGGACGAGGGTGTTGATACTTATTTTGATTTGTTAATTGAAAATGAAGACCCGTCGAGTGAGATTGGCAAACAGACAATTATTTTGAAACAAGTTAACCTTGACGGAATTAATATTGCTAAGCTTGATATTGATTCAACAGAGCTTGACGAAGACATTGATTTTACATTTAACGGCGTTGAAATCAGAAATGCTTTTGACCCTGTTGTTGGCGAATAATTAATTTAAAATTTATAATACGGAGGATTTTAACTATGAATATTCAAGAATTTTTTAACAAAAACAAAGTGATTGGGTTGACAGAGGAATTTGCAATCAGCAACAGAATTTGTGACGAAAAAGGCGAGCCATTGAAATTTAAAGCAAAGGCTATTACATCGAAGGAATATGAAGATTTGCGAGACAAAAATATGAAGATTAACCCAATTAGCAACACATACAAATTTAATTCGGCGGGCTTTGGAATTGACCTTATAACAAAGTGTTGTGTTGAGCCGAATTTTAAGGACAAGGCAAGCATTGACTCTCTTGGGGTTGCAACGGCAGAAGATTATATTAACGCTGTGCTTTTGCCGGGTGAAATTGATGCACTTGTGCAGAAGATTACGCAAGTTAATGGATATAAGCCTTTTAACGAATTGGTTGAAGATGCAAAAAACTAATTGAAGACGGCGATTGGGAAGCCGTCTTTTTACATTGTGCTTTACATAAGCTTCACAAACTTCCCAACGAGGTTTTAGATTTGCCGAGAGAGGAAAAGGCTTTTATTTTTGCATCTATGCAAGTTAAGGCGAAAGCGGAAAAAGAACTTATTGACGATATGGAATAAGGTTTATCACTCCTATTAGTACATATTTATCAAATAAAAGTTGACATTGATTGTCGGTTTATGGTAATATGTTACTGAAAGGAGTGATAATATGAAAAACTTATTAAAAGTGTTGGGTGTTCTTAGTTTAATTGGAGGTGCGATAATATTTATCTCAGATTTGAATTCAGGTATTGACTTTAGTTTGGTTGTTATACCTCTTGTTTCGGGGGTTTTGGGTTTTGCTGTATTTTTTGGTATGGGGGCTATTCTTGAAAAAGTTGAGGAGCTTCTTTATTTTGCAAAGAAACAGGAGGAAATGAATTTAGCGAAAAATGAGCAAAAAACGAAATATAAACAGAAATATAAAGAATGCCCGAACTGCGGAGAACTTAACGGTATGTTTGCAGGGGGTTGTATTAAATGCAATGAAAGTCTTATTAGGGCTAAAGTTGTTGAGAAGTAGTTGGAATAGGAGGGGCGAATATGAAAAAAATTTTTGCGGTGGCTTTAGCCTTACTTGTTTTTGTTGGGTGTGGGGTTAAATCGGATAGTGACAAAGACAAGGAAATTGAAAGTTTGAAAAAAGAAATTGAGGAATTGAAGAAATCGGAAAAAGCTGATGTTACTGAAGCGGAAACAGAAAGCTTAACGGAAATTTTGACAAAAACTGTTACGGAGGCTCCAAAACAAGATATTCAGAGCAAGGTTACGGTGAATGTTGTTGACAAGATAAATAGACCGACAGACTATAATGCCGGAAGATACTTGCCTTTTGTTGAAATTAAAACAAGTATAACAAATAATACAAATTGCGGAATAAAGGGTGTTCAAGGGGTTTTATATATTGATGACCTTTTTGGAGAACGTATACTTTCTTTAAAATGGGATTTTACGGGTGAAGTGATTTATTCCGGTAAAACTGTAACTATGAATGATTATGGGTTGGAAGTTAATCAATTTATGGACGAACATATGAAACTATATAATACAAAATATGCGGACCTTAAATTTAGGTATGAAGTTAGGCAAATTGTTTATACCGATGGAACGGTTGAAAAAGCATAAAGATACTGAAAATAGAAATGTTGTTAAATGTGTATTGTGTGAAGGTATATTTTGTGGTAAAATTAAATGGTGGCACGTTTACTTGTAAAAAATCAATTTAAGACAAAATTAAAGCATTTTTGTTTTAAACCGATTTTTATTATGCAAGCTCATAAACAGTGTCGCTTGGGTAATTGAAAATGATTAACGGCTATGTATTTTTAGCTTTGCCGACTTTATTTTTTAATAAAGGAGGTGAACACTCTCTTTTGGTGTGATACAGATTTTTAGGTATCGCAACTAACTTTGAGGGGGTGGTTTTATGTCAGACTTTGAATTTTTAAGTTTGATGTTATCACTCGGTCAATTTGTTTTGGCTTTGATAACACTTTACATAAACGCAAAAAAATAGTAGCCCTCCCGCTAAGATGTGGCTACTATTTTTTTAGTCCAATTAGTCGGCAAATTGTTTTCAATTACCTTTTTCTAATTTAATTATAACATAAAAATATTTTTTGTAAAGATGTCAGTTGAAAAATTGGCATCTTTTTTTGTTGGAGGTGAAAAGATGTCAAGTATACAGACAAGCATTAACTTAAATGATGGTATGACGAGCGTTCTTAACTCTATGTATGCGGGGGTTAATCATCTTCTTGGTGGTTTTAGAAATATGCAGAACACAGTTGGACGAGGGTTTAATACATCTGCATTTAACGGCTTTAGGGAACATATGTCAAATGCTATTGCTCAAATGGGGTTAATGGAAAGAGAGGCAAGAAGAGTTTCCCAAAATGTATCTCAATCTATGGGACAAGCTATAAATGGTTGGCGAAGAACTTTTGATTTTAATGTTTTTGGAGGGAGTGCTGATGAGCGGTTTAAAAGCGAAGTTAATGAAATAACAAAGCAAATGCAAGCTGTTTTGACCCAACAAGAACATATCAAGAGGAAGGCGTTGGGAATGGAGCTGTTGCCGAGAAGTGCCGTATCGGATATTGTTGAAGCAGATAACAAAGTTAAAATGCTTATATCGGATATGCAGATGCTTAAAAACATTGATATTACATTTTTTAGCAAAGGGCAAAAGAATAATATTAATGCCGAATATGAAAATTTGCGAAAAAATGTCATTGCTATAATGCAATTACAAAGAGATATGAACACGAGTGCTGCAAACGGTGATGTTTCGGGTGTAAACGCAGGATTTAATCAGATAAAATCTATTGTTGAGCAAACAGAGATGAGGCTTAGAAGTTTTAAAGAAACGTTGGGTCAAATCAATAGCTCTGCTTGGCAGAGCATTGGTGGAGCAGAGATTATTAATACAACGGGGCTTATGAGAGCAACACAGGAAATTGACACCTTGAAAAATGCTATGAACCAACTTACATTGGAACAAAACAGGTTATCTGCAAATACATCAAATGTCAAAATGCTACCTTCAAATGCCGTTTCTGAGATTGATATGGTTAGAAGAAGGCTTGAAAATGTTAAAGGGTCTATATCTTTGCTTGAAAACGAAAAAAATAAATTAAAAAGGTGGGACACAGCGGGAATTAACCAATTTAACAGCCGAATTGAAGAATTAAGGCAACGAATGTTTTTGGCAGAACAGGCACAACGAAATATCAATCAAGCGATACAAGAAAATGATGTTGGAAGATTAAACGAAGAGTATAGAAAACTTAATGCGATAATTGACGGCATTGAGAGAGATATACGAGACAACGGGTCTGCTCAGCAACAATTTAACAATGGTATTGGGGAAGGCAGCTTAAAAGCAGGCTTTTTGAAAAGGCAGTTAAACGGAGTTACGAATATATTAAGCCGTATAAAGATGTATGCGGCAACGGCGTTTGCCGGGTTTGGGTTGAAATCGGGATTGGAAGCAGTTGATACATATGCAAATTTAAGTTCAAGGCTTGGTCTTATTACAAAAAGCTTTGAGGAACAGCTTGTGTTGTCAAAAAGATTAAACGAATCGGCACAAAAGACAGGAAGCTCTTATACAGATATGGCAAGCGTTACGGCAAAGCTTGGACTTTTGTCGGGGAAAGCATTTAATAACAATGCTGAACTGCTGAAGTTTTCTGAATTAATGTCGAAATCTTTTAAAGTTAGCGGGGCAAGCACGCAAGAGCAACAAGCGGGTATGTATCAGCTTACACAGGCTATGGCAAGCGGACGATTGCAGGGCGATGAATTTAGGTCGATTATTGAAAACGCACCAATGCTTGCACAAGCCATTGCAACATATACGGGAAAAGGTATGGAAAGCCTTAAGGAGATGTCAAGAGAGGGTTCAATTACCGCTGACGTTATAAAAAATGCGTTATTTATGGCAGGTTCGGACATTGAAAAAAAATTTGCTGAAATACCCAAAACTTTCAGTTTGTATTGGACTGAGATTAAAAATGTTACATATCAAGAGTTTGGCGGTCTTATGCAGATAATTAACAATGCCATTAATACCGAAAGTTTTAGTGGTTTTATTGAAAAAATAAAAACAAGCATTGGAAGTGCGGCAGAATGGGTCACTCTTAGATTTTATGAATTTAAAATTTTGTTTGTGCAATTATGGAATTTGGCACAGCCTGCATTTCAAGCAATAAGCACAGGATTTGTGAATATTAGAAACTATATTTTTTCGGCTAATGGAGTTTTGGGCAACTTTATAAAGACGTTATCGAAAATGTTGTCAAGCTCAGGTTTTTCAGCGGCTGTTCAAACTTTGACAGATATTTTTATTAATCTTATTGGAACAGTTTCTTACCTTGTTCAGGGGTTTATGAATTTGATAAGTACTTTTGATTGGTTTGGTTCTGCTGTTGTGAGAGTTATAGCTTTTGTGAAAATTTACAACACAGTTAATGGTATTGCACAAAGGCTTGCGGGAACATTATCTAACCTTACTTCAATGCTTACGGGGAGAATGAATGTTTATACAGCTACAGTTAACGGGGCAACTGTTGCACAAAGAGGGCTTAACGCTGCAATGAGGGCAAACCCTTTTGGAGTTGTTGCTCAAGTTGTTTCTTTGCTTATATCTTTGTTTTCAATTTTGAGTTCGAAAATTGATGAGGTTAATGAAAAAGCCGGGGGCGGTATTGGAGAAACCGACGGAATTAAAATAAGGTCGCCATATGACAAAGATGTTAGAGAATATGCAAAGAAACACGGCATTACACCGGCACAAGCAGCACAGGTGTTTAGCGAGAGGGACGCAGTTAGTGCGAAGATAAAGGAAGAAAGAGCAAAAAACAAGAAGTTTAAAAATATAGCTGGGATAACAAAAGCACAAGAGCGAGCGAAAGCTTATGAAGATGCCGTTGCCGCAGGAAAACAAAGAGAAACCGAAAACGGAACAACTTATGTGGTTGTTAGCGGTTTTGGAAAGATAACTGAGGAACAATATAGAAAAGCGAACCGAATGGCAGACAAGGTAGACAGCTTAACTACGAAAAATGAAAAAGAAATGTGGGAGCAATATGAAACAGAAAAATGGAATATGGTTAATGGTTTTAAAAATCAAAACAAAACAATAGATGATTTAGATGATAAGTATGATGATTGGTTTAAAAATTTAAATTTTGAACCGTATACAGGCGGGGGTGGAGGAGATGAGAAAACAGATGTTGGAACAGTTGACAAGATAAAAGATACCGTTGATGTTACTGACGAAGATTTGAAGTTTATGCGTGATTTTGCAGAAAGAGATATTATTAACAAAATTCACACAACCCAACTTGCACCGCAAATAAATGTTGAATTTAAAGGCGACAGCAGTAATCCTTTTGATGTTAATGAAATGATTGGCAGGGTTGCCGATGAACTTGTAAATGTTGTAAACAATACCGCACAGGGGGTTCACATATGACAAATGAAAGAATTGTGATGTTTTTTAAATATGATGACAGTACGGAAATTTTACAACTTCCTATACCGCCGGAAAGTTTTAAAACCAAGGTTGTAAACAAAAATAAAACTGTTGAACTTATGGACGGAGGAGAATTTAACGTTATTAAAGATATTGGGTTACGTGAGTTGAATTTTAAAATTCTTTTGCCGCGATTTGTTGATTTGCCTTTTGCACAAAAGCCCGAAACGGAGGTTTGTACTATTGGAAGGCCTATTGTTTATCTAAATGCTTTTAGAAAATTTAAAATGGATAAAAAGCCGATTAGGTTTTTGATGCTTAGAATTTTTTCGGATGGAACAGAAAGTTTTCAAGGAAATATGCTTGTTTCTTTTGAAGAATATAATGTTGAAGAAAAAGGCGGTTGCGTTGGTGACTATTGGGTTGATTTAAAGCTTAAAGAATATCGCCCGGTTAGGAAAGCTGTTTTAAAAGAAACAGGGAAAGTTACAGAGGACAATAAAATTGTTGTTGCAGAGGTTTTGCAGAGGACAATAAAACCGATAGCTAAAAATTATAAAACAAAAGCAGGAGACACCCTTTGGAAAATTGCAAAGCTACAATTAAATGACGGAAGCAGGTATACAGAAATTGCGAAAATTAACGACATAACGGAGATGGACGAAATATTATATCCGCTTGAAGAGGGCAGAATTTTGCTTTTGCCCTTTTAATTTTTGGAGGTGTTTTAATATGTATAGTTATTGCCCCGATTTAAAGTTATATGTTGTGAATGATAATGTTAAATATGAGTTATCTGCTTTGTGTGAGGGAAATATAACTTTGACGACGTCAAGAAAAAGTTCGCCGTCTAACTTGAGTTTTAAGATTTTAAGAAGTGCGTTACAAGAGGGCTTGAGATTTGTTGAAGGCGATGTTGTTAGTTTAATTGTTAATGATAACAAGATTTTTAAAGGCAGGATTTTTAGCAAGAGCAGGACAAAAGAACAGATTATAACGGTTACGGCTTATGACCAAATCAGATATTTACAAAACAAAAAGACATATGAATATACCAATAAAAAAGCAGGAGAAGTTATTAAAATGATTGCTGATGACTTTAAGCTTACAACGGGAATGATTGAAGATACGGGGTTTGTTATTGCGAAAAGGCGGGAAGAAGACGAAACGTTGCTTGATATAGCACTTAATGCTATTGATATTACTGCTATAAATACAAATAAGTTGTATGTTTTGTATGATGATTTTGGTGCGTTGACTCTAAAAAATATTGACAATATGTTTGTGCCTTTATGTGTTAGTGATGACGGGACAATAACGGATTTTACGTATAAAACCGATATTGATACTGACACATACAATATGGTTAAATTATATCGGGACAACGAAGAAACGAAAAAGAGAGATGTGTATATTGCGAAAGATAGTGCTACACAACAGATGTGGGGTATTTTGCAATATTATGAAAATTTACCTGAAATTTATAATGATGCCCAAGCTAAAAGCATTGCAGAGCAGATACTTAAACAAAAAAACAGAGTTCACAAAACTTTATCTGTTGAGTGCATTGGAGCGGGGCAAGGTGAAGAGCTCATCAGGGGTGGAAGTGTTGTTATTGTTGACATTAATGATGTTGGAGAAAACAGTATTTTTAATAAATATGTTGTTGAAAATTGTACACATACATTTTCAAACAGTCAACACAGTATTAAACTTAATATAAATGAATGGAATGATTAGAGGTGATTTAATGAACGGGGCGAGATTGGTTGAGGCTATTAAACTTGCAGGGATACAAGCTGTTGATGCTTCAAAACCTGTAAATATTTTTGTGGGCAAGGTTATCAAAACAAAACCTATTGAAATCGAACTTGAACAAAGCGACAGAATTAACGGGGCTTTTATTGAAGTTGCCGAAAGGCTGACAGATAGATTTGTATATGCGACAGAGGTTGAATATGGGTTTGAAGATATTAAAGATAAGAGCAAATATGAGGCAAGAAGGAAATTTGCGGTTTACGGCGGGTTGAAAGTTGGGGATAAGGTTATCCTTGTGAGAAAGGCGGGCGGACAGAAGTATTATGTGATTGATAGAGTGGGAGGATAGGTAAAGGAAAGAAGAGTTTTTGTTGCAATAAGGGTTAGTTTGTGGTAAAATTCAAATATGGGTAATCGGTGCAGGGATGAATCGGAAAGACAAATCCGACCGAACGTAGTTCGGCTTTGCGGAGCAAAGTTCTGATGTGTGTTAGCCTCCTACTCCTGATAAGAGGGGAGGTGGTGCTATGAGTAATTATGAATTTGGTATGTTACTTATTACATATACAACATTTATAGTTGTTCTCATTAAAAGCATAAAAAAATAACAGCCCTTGCATTTGACCGTGTAGAGGACTGTTATTTTTAACAACTGTACATAGGCTGACCACATCTTGTGGCGATTGCCCTTTTTCTAATTTAATTATAACATAAAAATATTTTTTGTAAAGATGTCAGTTGAAAAATTGATGTCTTTTTTTATTGGAGGTGGTTCTATAATATCTTTAAATGGAGTTGATGTTGGTGAGAATATTGTTGTTGAAAAGCAACCGTCGTTGTCATATCAGCTTAGGGCGGAAAAAGAGAGGATTGAGAGGACGGTTGACGGGCTTGAGGCTGTTAAGCAGATGATTTACAAAACGCTGATGACGGGGCGATATAGGTTTGAAATTTATGACTGGAATTATGGTGTTGAGCTTGATGACCTTATCGGCAAGCCAAAGGAATTTGTTAAAGCGGAATTGCCAAGACGGATTGAAGAAGCTTTGACGGTTGATGATAGAGTTGACGAGGTTGTGGACTTTGTGTTTACGGAGGTCGATAAGACAATTTTAGCTGTTAAGTTTGTTGTTAAAACAAATGTTGGTGATGTTGAAATTGAAAATTGGGAGGTGAATATTTAGTGTTTGAAGATATGACCTTTGAAAATATATTAAACAGAGCTTTATCGAATGTATCAAATGATTTTGATAAACGGCAGGGCTCTATTATTTATGACGCTCTTGCCCCTTGTTGCCTTGAACTTGCTCAAATGTATGTTGCTCTTGATGTGTTTTTAAATGAAACCTTTGCTGATACGGCAAGCAGGGAATATTTGATTTTACGAGCGGCTGAAAGAGGGTTGAAACCTAAGGAGGCAACAAATGCGGTTGTGCTTGCGGAAATGACGGGTGATTTTGTTTTGGAAGAGGGGGCAAGATTTAATTGTGATGAGTTGAATTTTGTTTATACGGGTGAGCAAGACGAAAACGATTATTATTGTTTGAGGTGCGAAACAAGGGGAACTGTTGGAAATTTGACTTATGGAACATTGATACCTATTGACAATGTTAAAGGGTTGGAAACGACTGAAATTGTGGGGATTAATGTATCTGCAAGAGATGAAGAAACTACCGAAGATTTTAGAAAAAGGTATTTTGAAAGCTTTGAAAGTCAGGCATTTGGGGGCAACAGAAAAGATTATTATGAAAAGCTAAAGGCATTGAATGATGTTGAGGAAATTTATAATAACGGTGGTGTTGGTGGGGTTAAGCTTTATAGAACACCAAACGGCGGAGGAACGGTTGAGGTTGTGCTTACAAACAACAGCAACGAAAAACCAACGAATGCTCTTGTTGAGTTGGTTCAGACAGCTGTTGACCCAACTGTAAACAGTGGTGACGGGGTTGGGTTTGCTCCTATTGGGCATTTGGTTAAGGTTTCGGGAGTTTCCGAAGAGATTGTTGATTTTGATTTGACGGTTGAATTTGAAACAGGGTATGTTGTTGATGATGTTAAAACAGCTGTTGAAAATGTACTTGAAGATTATTTGAAAACTTTGAGGAAAAATTGGGAAAGCAACGAAAATATTATCGTTTATAAATTTGTTGCCGGTTCGGAGGTTTTAAAGGTTGGCGGAGTTAAAAATGTTGTTGAAATAAGGCTTAATAATTCGGCGGCTGATGTTGTTGTTGATAAAAACAGTATACCGATTAGGGGGTATGTGAATGTCACAGTTAGTTAATTATTTGCCTGAATTTATGCGGGAAATCAAAGAAATGAAAGTTATTATGTCTGTTGAAGATGAGTTTTTGACGGGCGAGGGTGACAACTTGAATTTGGCTGTTAAAAATGTTTTTAAAGACCAATTTATAAATTTGGCAACGGCTGACGGTATTAAAAGGTATGAGGATATGCTTGGGATTGTTGCGAAAGAAACAGAGGGGCTTGATGTTAGACGATTTAGGTTGTTTGTTAGGTTTAACGAAAAATTACCGTATACTTTGCCAAAGCTTAAAGAGCAGATTGCGACATTGTGCGGTGATGACGGGTACAGTGTGGCGGTTGATGAAAATAAATTTGATTTGACGGTTAAAATTGCACTGAAAAGCAAGGGTATGTTTGGCGAAGTTGGGCAAATGCTTGAACGAATGGTACCGCTGAATATGATTATAGATTTGGATTTGATGTATAATCAGCATTTGACGGTTGGGCGGTTTAGGCATTGCGATTTGCACAAATTTACGCATAAAGGTTTGAGAGATGAGGTGTTAAAATAATGGCAACGATGACGAAAAATTATAAGCTGCAAAAAGATGCTCCGGAGGATTTTTACGATGTTGGGGTTGTTAATTCCAACCTTGATAAGATTGATGAAAAAATCAAAGAGGTTGAAACAGAAGCAAAGAATAAAGACGGCGGGAATGCGGACACTGTTGACGGGAAGCATGCAAGCGAGTTTTCTTTGGTGGGGCATACGCATAATTATTTGCCACTTTCAGGCGGAACGGTTTCGGGGGATTTGGTTTTAAATGGTGAATTGAATGTATCGAATGACAATGAAATTCATTTTGGCGGTACTGTTTATGGAAGCGATGCCGATTTTGGAAGTTCGGTTTCGGCAAATGCGTTTATTGGTGACGGAGAAAACATTACAAATGTAAATGCTGTAACTGTTGGAGGGTTTGGTATTGATGAATTGATGAAAGATGTTGGAACGTTTACGCCAAGCAGTGGTTCTCCGGAAGATTTTAATGATTTAAGACCTAATACTCTTTGTAAGTTTCAATTTGTGGCGGGAACAAGCCAAAGCGGATTTCATACACCTTTAGGCGATACAGAAACAAAGGCAACGTGGTACAATGTTTTGACTTTTGGAGAACATGACAATCGTATTACACAGATTGCAACTTTGCCATATTCTCACCAAAGGGAGACATATATTAGATATAAGCACGACAGCACTTGGAGCGATTGGAAAAAGATTAATGACGGCGGAAATGCGGACACTGTTGACGGGAAGCACGCAAGTTATTTTGCAACGGCGGGGCATAGCCATAATAATAGTTATTTGTCGCTTTCGGGCGGAACGGTTAGTGGAGAAATTGTTGCGGGAAATTTTACAGGAGACGGAAGCCAGCTTTATGGAGTTAATGCGGAGACGGTTAATAAGAAGTTTTTTCAATATACGACGGCTGTTGGAAGTTGGTTTCGACTTGCAAGAAATAATAAAAATTCTTGCGGTGGTGTGTTCGTTTTGACGGTCGGTTCTTCGGGGTGTTCGAGTACGACTGTTTTTTCGGCAACACAGCAATATTCAAGTGCAAACAGCAGTACGACGGCTTTTAAAATCTTGTCGCACTCTTATT
This sequence comes from uncultured Lachnospiraceae bacterium, assembly GCA_964531385.1. GTDB lineage: Bacteria > Bacillota > Clostridia > Lachnospirales > CAG-274 > MGBC114079. The sequence goes on from CAZHGC010000035.1 coordinate 17,643, forward strand.
TTAACAAATGCGTGACAAAATTTAGAGTTGTTAATAAATCTTCAAGTGTTGACCAATATATTGACTTTTATGTAGGAAATGGAACTGCGGGGAAAACGGATTCTGTCGAGGTTCAGTTTTTCGGTAAAGGTTGGGTTATTTGTGACAGTATCGAAAGTTGCAACGCTGTTGATGATACTTATACATATACAGAATTTGAAATTTAATTTTTAATTTTTGGGAGGTTTTTAATTATGAAAAAATATTATGTTAAAAATGGAAAAGTTGTTGTTAATAAATATTGTGTGCAGTATGTTAGAACTGT
>CAZHGC010000036.1:0-17229 GCA_964531385.1 uncultured Lachnospiraceae bacterium
TATTTTTTTGTGATTTTGTTGAGAATACGCAGTCGTACCAGAACAAAAAGCACGTTCAACATATGAATATATATTGTCATTAACCGATGACCCCGATGTTATTGAGCCAATTAAATTTTTAAGGGAAAGAGAAATCGTTCATTTTCAGCGTTTTGGCGAAGCATTAAGAATAGTTCAAGATTATTTTGACTCTGAAAGAATGTTTATTATGCCAAAAAACAAATGTGAAAAACCCGAATGTAAATGCGGTGAAAAATCACCAATCATTATGCCAAGAAACAATTAAAACACGCACTATCAATTATATTTTTGCCGTTTTCAAAAAACATTTTTAGTTTATCAAAAACCTCCCCCCTAAAAAGAGCCGACACTCCCTCAACTCCTTTCGGCTCTTTTTTCTTGCACAGTCAAAAGAACCTCCAGCAATTTCTTTCATTTCCACCCCTCTGCTCTCATTAACCTGTTTTTCCCCTCAATCCCCATTTTTCTCCAACTTCTCTCATTTTTTCTTTCCCCCAACCCCACCCCTCCAACCAACCTCTCATTCCCTCCATTTTCCCAACAAAAAACAACCTTCCCCCAACCCCCACTCAATTTTTCCCCTTTCACTCCCCCCTCGTTCCCCCACTCCCTCCAACCAACCTCTCATTTCCCCAACAAAAAAAGCCGACCTTTCCGCCGACACCTATCATTTCCCCGTTTTCTTATCAACTCCCAAAGGCAATTTCAAACTTTTTTCATCTCAACAAAATTATTTGTAAAATTCGGTTTAATAAAAAAATCTCTGCTTAAAATGCTACTCCGTAGCTTCCCAACTCGCTCCCGCATTTTCCCCTTTCGGGTCGCTCCGTTTTTTTATTTCCAATCCATTTTCTTGTAATTTTATTATACTAACTTAGAAAAATGGTATCAATCACCCCCCAAAACGCAAAAAAGCTGCAGAAAACAATCTCTTGCTTTCCACAGCTAACTATATTCCCAAAACAGATTTCCCAATTAACCCAACTAATTATTCAGATAAGCCAACAAAAGTAACCCCCCACCAAAAAGGTGGGGTTCACTTTTTTCAATCAAAAAATTATTTAATCCCTATAGCATAAACAAAACAGTTTTCAACGGCATCAGAACCGTAAATATAATAAATAGCATCTTGTGAAGCCGTAAACTCAAGAGGTGTCGGAGCTTTTCCCGTAAATGTTTTTTCTTCACTTCCAAATTTAACACCGTCTGTAAATGCAATAGTTGAAGTTGCTGCATCTTTTCCCGCAGCCGCATAAACAACAACTGTTTCGCCTTTTTTAAGTTGAACACCAAAAGCATTTTTCTTAGGTGTTTTTGTAATAAGACTTCCCATCTTATTAAGTTTAATATTATAAGTAAGAGTTTTTCCGTCTTTTGCCTTAGCCTCTTTCGCAACAACTCCTGTTGTAGGATAATAAACAATTAATCCTTTAACGTTTGTTCCGCTTTCCGAAAAGCTTGCTCTGTCTGTATATGATGCAAAATCAGAACTTCCAAAATCCCAGAATGTTGAAAAACTTGCTGTTCCCTGAGTTGTTCCCTCTGTTGAAGGCTCTTCTTTGGAAGAAGTTGTTCCCTCTGTTGAAGGCTCTTTGGAAGAAGTTGTTCCCTCTGTCGATTCGTTTCCTTGAGTTTTTCCATCACCAACAGGTAACTTAAATGAGCTGTCAAGTGCTTTTTGAAGAATTAACGAAACGTCTCTTGCATCAAGTCTATCATTTCCGCTAACATCGGCAACTTTAATATCAATGTTCAAAGCATCGGCTTTTCCCAAAACATAATTCAAAACAACAACAGCATCATTAACTTCAATTTTTCCGTTACCATCAGCATCGCCATAATAAACCGTTTCGGTTGTGCTTTCCGTTACAGGTTTATCCGAAGATGTTGTATTTTCTGTTGGTGTATATGTTGTATTTTCTGTCGGAACTTCCGTAGTCGTTGAAGTCGTTGGCTCTGTTCCGTCAGAGTATACATATTGAGTAACAGCCGTTAAACTGTCACCAAAACCATTTGCTTTCGCAACAACGTTTACTTTCAAAACATCGCCGTTTTTAATTTCAGGGCAAGAAACAGGATAAGAAGCTGTAACAGCACTTCCGCTTGAAACAAGCTCATTGTTCAAATAGCAAGCAACAGCATAGTTTTCTGCGTTTTCAACATCGTTCCAAGTAACTGTTCCGCTCTTTTCCAAAACACTGAAATCAATTTTAAGATTTGTCGGTTTTTTAAGAGTTTTAGCATTTTCTTGAATTCCGTCAACATCAGTTCCCAAAACTTTAATATTATCAAAAGTATAATTATGTGCTTTTGAAGCACTTGTCTGAATTCTAAGTTCATTAATTCCGTTTGTTGCAAAATCGTCCGGCAAAACCAAAGATGCACTTTTAACATTCGGATTTCCCATATTTCCAACGTATAAATCATAAACCTTGTTTTCAATATCTCCAACAAGTTTAACAGAAAGTGTTGTACCGCTTGAAAGTTTTCCGTAAGAAGTTTTCGTTGTAGTTCCCTGAGGTTTTTTGCTAACAACGCTTGCAGTTGCACCCGAATTAACATAAATTTCCTGAGAATTAATTGTCATAGAAAAAACAATGCCGTCTCCGCTTCTAAGTTCAAAAAATCCATTAACACCGTTTGGCTTTTCACCAAAAGTCATTTCAAAAGAAGTAGTAAATCTGCCTTTCTTAACAGGTGTAAATTCTCTTTTAACAATAATATTGCCTGTTGTCGAATTATCGCTAACAGAAAGCTTTCCGTTTTTAGTGGCAGTAGCAAGGCTTGAACTTGATTCGCTGAAAGTTGATGTATAATTTGCAAAATCAACGCTTTCTCCCGTAGCTTCGTCTGTTTCATCAAAATTATCGTCAACAACAGTGTAATCCATATCGCTTTCGCTAATGTAGCAAACTGCTTTCAAAGTTGCCGAAACACCACTGCTTTGAAGTTTTCCTGTAACAGCCTTAACAGTAAATGTATAAGTTGTTCCGTCTTTCAATTCGTCAAATGTATATTTCGTATCTAATGTATTGTAAGGTCCAACAGTTGTAACTCCGTCAGATAAATAAACATCGTAAGAACTTGCTCCCTTAGATGCTGTCCAAGAACCTGAAATAGTTGCGTTTCCGTTTTCCAAAACAAGATTTGTCGGGTTGTCCGGAGCTTTATAAGTTGCCGAAGCCGAAGAACTTGTTCCAATAGAACCGTCCGCCTTAACAGCACTAACACTGAATGATAAAACTTGATTTTCTTCCAAAACAAGTGAAGGAATTGAATAGTTTGTTCCTTCAACTTCAACAGCCGAACCAACCAAAGTTCCATCAACACTGTAAGAAACTTGATATTTAGCCGCACCTGTAACCATATCCCATTTCAAAATTGCTCCGCCTGTCTGTTCAATAACAACAGAAGGGTTTTCAGGAGCAACCAAAGGTTTTTTAGGGTCAAGATTTCTAACACGACCCGCATAAGCAACAGTTTTTGCTTTTGCTTCTTCCGGAGAATCCGGAGTATATTCATACATAATATCAGGATTAGTGTCAAAGTTTGAATATTTTGCACCGCCCTTAACGGCATAGAAAGTATCCGGAACTTTTTCATCTCTTGTAGTTGCATCATAAGCATCAGGTTGCTGTCTGTCCGCAACCCCGTCAAGAGTAGCTTTTCCAAGACCGTTAAAATAAGTACAACCCGTACAAGTTTTTGTAACATATTCAAGGTCACTGTTTAAATAAGTAACTTCTTTTCCGCAAGTTGTAAACATATTGTTAAATGCTTTAATAACACCGCCGGCTTCACCTGAAGAAAAGCTTGAACCGTCTTCTTTAATATCATTTCCCTGACCTGCCATAAACACAGGACGAACAGTGTCTTCAAAATAGTTTGCTTCAAGGAAAGCCGAAGAAGCAGTTGTTGCACCAATACCACCCGAATAGTTGTGGTCATAATAGTTGTTGTAAGAGTGAACAGTAATAGTTCTTATACGAGGGTGTCTTGAACCCGATTTATTATACCAGTTGTGATGATATGTAACAAAACCAACGCCGGCAGTTTCACTCTTCATACCGCATAAAGAAGTTTTTCCGGTGCTATGGAAGTTGTTGTAAGAAATGGTTACATAAGTTGAATCGTCTTTAACATCGCAAGAACCGTCACCTTTTTTCTTATCTCCTCCGCCATTTCTTCCAATAAGGAAATCGTTGTTATGAATCCAAATATTTATATTGTCAACCTGAACACTTACAGAGTCATCAGGAAAATCCTCAAACGCCAAGTTTCTAACTTCAATATTTTGAGAATTTCTCAAATTCAAGCCCCAGCCTGAAATAAGAGTATCTTCGCCAACACCCTCAATAGTAACGTTCTGAACTGCTTTAAAATTCAAAAGACTTGCAGAATCAACGCCTGTCGGAGGTGTAACCTTTCCAATAAGTCTGACAATAAGAGGGTCTGTGCTTTTTGCGCTTTCTCTTGCTTCCATAATTGCTCCAATACCAACACATTCCGTTGAAGTATTTCCTTTTGTAACTGTGTCTGTAACAGTATTTTTTGTTTCTTCGGAAACATAAAGAATTTTTGCACCCTCTTTAACAGAACCGTCTAAGTTATAACCACCGGTTGTATTTTTATGAGGAGAGTTTTTAGAAAATGCAAAACCTTCTCTTGTATATTTCATAGGTGTAATTTGAGCAACAGCAGCATTTGCTGTGTTTTCCGTTCCGCCCGAAACAGGTACAATTTTAACATCATAAGTAATCTCTCCCGGCAAACCCAAAATATCTGCCCTTGTACCTCTAACAAGCTCATCGTCAATTTTAACATAAGCCGAATCTGCATCTGTTGCTTTTTTGTAATAAACATTGTAACTTCCCGAATTTGAGCTGTCAGCCCATTCAACATAGCCCGCTTCAAACCAGGGGCTCGCTGTTGTAACAGTAATAACAGGAGAATCCGCAAATGAACAAACCTGCATAGAAAAAAGCATTGCAACCGCAATGATAAAACTAAAAACTCTTTTCATTTCATTAAACCTCCTAAAAAAATAATTAAAATAATAATAGATTAATATTCTAAGTTGCAAATTTGTAATTTTTAACAAATCCGCCAACTCGAATAAAAATTAATTCGTTTATATACTATCATACAACTGTTGTTTCTTCAATATGCAAATTTCACAAAATGTACAAATATTACAAATGTTGTATTATTTTTAACATTTTTTATGTGCATTTTGTCGGGGTCAGTAAATTGTATTTACAACTCTGGTAATTTTTTTATGTTCAAATCAGCAAAAAAGAAATATTACCAATTGTATCATTTTTCCAACACAAAAAAACATTAAAAGAAAGCCCAATTTCAAGGTGTATTTATAAATTGTTTTTTTCAAAAATCCAATAGCAAAATTTAAATAAAATTTATCAAAATTATATTTAATCTTAAATTTTAACATTAAATATACGTACATCTTTAAAAAAATAAAAATATTGTAATTTAACATACAAAAAAAATCATTTATAGTAATAAATTCATAAAATACACCTTTCTCAATAAACAAATACACCAATATTCTTGTAAATTATGTACAAATAAATATAATTTTTGAACAATATGTATATAAATCTTTTTTAATTTTTATTTAATTTTTTATTTTTTTACGTTCAAAAATAAGTTTTTGCTTTATATTTTTCAATCTTTGTCGTATAATAGAATATGAAAATTATTTTTTCGCCTTTTATAAACAACATCTTCAATTTTTATAAGATGTCTCCTCATAAATTTTTTAACAAAAGAAAGGAACAAACAAAATGGATATGCAAATAAAAATAAAACGTAAACTTTACACTCCCGATGAAATTAAAGAACGTTTGCCAATGACAAAAAAAATGCTCGAAATCAAAGAAAAAAGAGATAAAACAATAACTGACATTTTAAGCGGAAAATCAAATAAAATGATGCTTATAATCGGTCCTTGCTCTGCCGATAGAGAAGATGCAGTATTGGAATATATCCATAGATTAAAAAAAGTTCAAGATAAAGTTCAAGACAAATTAATTCTAATTCCTCGAATTTACACAAATAAACCAAGAACAACCGGCGACGGTTATAAAGGAATTGCTCTCCAGCCCGACCCTGAAGAAAAACCGGATATGTTAAAAGGTCTTTTTTCATTAAGAGAATTACATATAAAAGCCGTTCAAGAAACAGAACTAACTTGTGCCGATGAAATGCTCTACCCCGAAAATCACAGCTATTTGTCCGATGTTTTGTCATATGTTGCAGTCGGTGCCCGTTCTGTAGAAAATCAACAACATAGATTAATTGCAAGCGGTGTCGGAATTCCTGTCGGAATGAAAAACCCAACAAGTGGCGATATCGAAGTTATGTTAAATTCAATTTACGCTGCCCAAAAATCGCACACAATATCATACAGAGGATATGAAGTCGAAACCGCCGGAAATCCATATTCCCACGCAATTTTAAGAGGATATGTAAAAGAAGACGGAAAATGTTACTCAAACTATCATTACGAAAATCTCGAAAGATTATATGAAGCTTACGACGAAAGAACTTTGGAAAATAAAGCTGTAATAATCGACACAAACCACGCAAACTCAAACAAAAAATATTTAGCACAAATAAGAATATGCAAAGAAGTTTTGCACAGCTGTAAAATCTCATCGGAAATCCGCTCTTTTGTCAAAGGCTTTATGATAGAAAGCTATTTGGAAGACGGAAACCAAAAAGTGGGTGGCGGTTGCTATGGAAAATCAATAACCGACCCTTGCCTTGGTTGGGAAAAAACCGAAAGATTAATTTTCGACATAGCCGATACACTTTAAAAACAAAAATATTTCAAATTTATTTTCAAGTTGGGTGCAAAAAACTCCGTTTTTTCGCACCCTCTTTTCGTTAAAAATAATTTCAAGCCCGTTCTTTAAACCTTTTGCCGTAAACATAATTTAATCTGTAAAGTAATTTCCCCCCTCTCTTTAATCATTAAAAACGCTGTCGGTTATAAACATTATTGACTTTCAAAAAGCATTTCAAATATATAGCCCCTTGTTGTACATTGTTAAATCAAATTTCTTTTCCCTCTCGGTCATCACCTATTTTTTATTTCCAATTCTTTTTTGTAATTTAATTATACCCTCCGCATAAGTAACATTCAATAACATAAAGTACCATAAAGTATCAAAAAAATAATTCCCCTTTTTTCGAGCGGACTTGCACAAACAACCATACATTGTGAATATTATATATGACTATCCTTTGGGGGTGTTTATGTGATTTTGACGATTTTAGGATTTCTCAACAGTTTCTTTATTTTCTCACAAATTTCAGGTGGAAATGTTTTTCCAAAACCTCTTTCCACAAAAGATGAGGAAAAATATCTTCTTCAATTCCAAAACGGAAATGAAACAGAAAAAGAGGAAGCCAAAAATATCCTAATCGAACGAAATCTCCGCCTTGTTGCTCATATTGTAAAAAAATATCCAAACCATGGAAAAGACACAGAGGATTTAATCTCCATAGGAACAATCGGCTTAATAAAAGCTGTAATGACTTTCAAAAATGGCAAAGGAACCCGCCTTGCAACCTATGCCGCAAGATGTATAGAAAACGAAATCCTAATGAATTTTCGTTCCGGAAAAAAATATGCAAACGACCTCTATTTGCAGGACACCGTCGGAATTGATAAAGACGGCAACGAAATAACCTTGCAAGATCGTGTTGCCGATGATTCAATGTCAATCGAAGAACAAGTTGAGCAAAAAATCCAAACAAAAAAACTTCTCGAAAAAATAAAAGAGTTAGATTTCAGAGAGAAAGAAGTAATCGAAATGCGTTACGGTATAAAAACCGGCGAAGAAATAACCCAAAGAGAAGTTGCAAAAATTTTAGGAATAAGTCGCAGTTACGTTTCAAGAATAGAAAAAAAGGCAATCAAAAAACTTGCCGCTTTGTTTCAAAATTAAAATGTCGAAAAAAAATAAGTCAATATGTCTTTTTAAAATATATTGACTTATTTTTTTTGCTGTAATAAAATTAAACTATGAAAGGAGGGACTAATGTTGAAAACACAATTATCTAACGACATAGATATTACTGCATATCTTGCAGAATATGACCAATGTTGTAAAACATTGCTTTCTCATAAAATAATTCTTGCTCACATTATGAAAGAATGTATAAAAGAATTTAATAACTTCGATATAAAGTACATAGCAGAAAATTGTATTGAAAGCAGTCCCGAAATTTCAAAAGTAGCTGTTCACAGAAACAGCAAAAATTCAGAAAAAATTGTTGGTGTTAATACAGAAGATAAAACTATTGATGAAGGAACAATATTTTTTGATATAAGGTTTAACGCTTGTTTACCTAAATCAGGCGAAAAAATAAAACTTATAATAAATATTGAAGCTCAAAATAATTTTTATCCGGGATATTCTCTTGTAAAACGAGGACTATACTATTGTTGCAGAATGATGTCATTACAATATGAAACAGAATTTACAGAAACAAACTACAACGATATAAGACCCGTATATTCAATTTGGATATGTACCAACCCGCCCAAATATGCAAGAAACACAATAACAAGATATAAAATATCAGAGGAAAATATTGTCGGAAACTTCAAAGAAAAAGAAGATAATTATGATATAATAAATGTTGTAATGGTTTGTCTTGATAAAGATAGCAAAGAAACAAAAGATAATTCCGGCGGAATTTTAAAATTATTACGAATATTGCTTTCCAATAAAGTTAATCCTAAAGATAAAAAAATAATATTAGATGATAATTTCGGAATAGAAATGGATATAAATATAGAAAGGGGGCTGAGTGAAATGTGCAATCTTAGTGCAGGTGTTTTGGAACAAGGCATTGAGCAGGGCATTAAACAAGGCATTGAACAGGGCATTGAACAGGGCATTGAACAGGGAAAAGATTTAGGAATTTTAAAATCCTTAAAAAATCTTATGGAAAGCACATCTTTCACATTTGAAAAATCAGCAACAATATTAAAAATTCCGGAAAATGAATGGGAAAAATATAAAAGCCAACTATAAAAAGACTCTGTACTGCAAACACAATAACCAATATATTTGCACCTTCACATCAATGGTCGAGACTTTTCAAAATAACAAAAACACTCTTTAAAATTGAACTAAAAATAGCGTAGCAGTTTTAATGACCGCCACGCTATTTTTATACAACCAAACAAGTTTGCAAAAAACTTTACAAACGTTTAATATATTAAATTAAATATCTCCACACAAATCGCCTATTATTTCTAACATTTGCCTACGGTCTATCTTAATGTTGCCATAATGCCCTGTAACTCTGCAAAGGCTCTGGCAACCGCATATTCCGCCATTTTCCCTGTAAAACTCAGGATTATCCGGTATCAATTCCAAGTGAAGTTCTATATTTTCGGTAGGTACAAATATGTCAATGCTACGAGGATAATATTGTCCCGATTTTTTGGATTTCCAAATCTTATCATAGGATATTTCAATCGAAACATTGACTTGTGTTTTGTTTTCTTTGTAAATTGTTGCAAAAGAATATCTTTCGTCCAAGCCCAATTCCATTTTGTCCCCATAAAATCTTTGCCTTCGTCCTGCCACTGACGGTCAAACCAAAATCTATTTATAAAATTATATTGGTGGTACATATAATAACAAATAAGGGGGTGTGAAACTTTCAAGTTTTCCACACCCCCATTCATATCCATTTTTACAAATCCAAAAACTCAGCTCAACAACGCTCTGTCATTTGAAAACTCTTCACCACTCAAAGTCGCAAATTTCTGAAGAAGGTCATCAACCGTCAAATTCTTCTTTTCTTCGCCTCTAACATCATAAATTATTCTGCCCTCGTGCATCATAATAAGCCTGTTTCCGTGAGTTATTGCATCTTTCATATTATGAGTTATCATCATAGCAGTAAGATTTTCTTCTTTAATAAATTTATCAGAAAGAGAAAGAACTGTCTGAGCCGTTTTCGGGTCAAGTGCAGCTGTGTGCTCGTCAAGAAGCAATAATTTCGGCTTTTGCATTACAGCCATAAGAAGAGTTAACGCCTGTCTTTGCCCGCCGGAAAGCAACCCAACTTTGCTCGTAAGGCGATTTTCAAGCCCCAAGCCCAAGTGAGAAAGCATCTTAACATACAACTCTTTTTCCTTTTTGTTAATCGCAAGCTTCAATCCACGACTTTTTCCTCGACGATAAGCAAGCGACATATTTTCAATTATCTGCATATCTGCAGCAGTTCCCATCATAGGGTCCTGAAAAACTCTTCCCAAATATTTTGCACGCTTAAACTCCGGAAGTTTTGTAACATCATTGTTGTCAATCATTATTCTTCCGCAGTCAACAGGGAAAACACCGCAAATGCTGTTCAAAAGAGTTGACTTTCCTGCACCGTTTCCTCCAATTATTGTAACAAAATCTCCCTCGTTCAAAACAAGGTCAACTCCGTTTAATGCGTGTTTTTCGTTAATTGTTCCTTTGTTGAAGGTTTTGTAAATTCCGCTGATTGTAAGCATTATAAAACCTCCTTTGAATTATTTTTCGTTTCTTTAAAAGATGAAACTTTTCTCTCTGATATTTTTCTTTTCCAATATGGAATTCCAAGGAATATCGCAACAACTATTGCCGAGAATAATTTAAGGTCGTTCGCATTCAAACCAACACGAAGAACAAGAGTTATTACAACATAATAAATTATTCCGCCAAATACAGCAGATAAAAGTCTTAATGCAAAATTTTTAAATATCTTTCCAAAAACAACGTTTCCAATGATAACCGCAGCAAGACCAATTACAATCGCACCACGTCCCATATTTATATCGCAAAAACCTTGATATTGAGCCAAAAGAGCCCCCGAAAAAGCAACAATCCCGTTTGAAAGAACAAGACCTAATATAGATTTCGAATCTGTATTAATTCCGTTTGCTTTCGCCATAGCTCTGTTCGAACCTGTCGCACGTATAGAATGACCAAGCTCTGTTCCAAAAAACCAATAAAGTATCCCAATTAATAAAATCGTTAATATAACAGTAATAATTAAAGCGTTTGGAATATTTCTGAGAGATATTAAAATATCATATTTTTCAACAGAAAGAGGTAAATTTGCTTTTTCCGACATTATATGTAAGTTTATCGAATATAACGAAAGTTGCATAAGAATTCCCGAAAGAATTGCAGGAATTCCAAATTTGGTATAAAAAATGCCCGTTGCAAAACCGGCAACACAACCGGCAAGAAAAGCAATAAACATAGCAAGCCAAACGTTCATTCCGTTTGTAACGCAAACAACCAAAACCGCACCTCCCGTTGCAAACGAACCGTCAACGGTCAAATCGGCAACATCGAGAATTTTATAGGTCAAATAAACCCCTATCGCCATTATGCCCCAAATTATACCTTGTGCCGCCGCACCGGGCATCGAGCTTAAAAAATCAATCATCTTTTTCCTCCTGTTTCAAAAAAAATTAAGGTGGTGTGCAATTTTTCCAAGTTCTTTAAAAGGTTGTGTGAAAAACACCGCCTTCCACACAACCTAAAAATAGTAATCTCTTTAATAACTTCTCCCACATATAAACATAATAAATGCACTTTATCCGCTGTCAAACAAAACGGATAACCCACCAAATAAATCAAGTTAAACGTCACTTTTATAATTTTTAACACAAATGCCAACAACAAAAATTATTTTGTTGTTGAAAGTTCAACATAATCGTTAGGAACTTTAATTCCAAGAGCATCTGTACGTTCTTTAACATATTTCTTTTCAATGTTGTCAGCATATTTTATCTTCATTGTTGAAGGGTCTTTTTTGTTAACAAGAATTTCATAAGCCATATCGCCGGCAATTCTTCCAATGCTTTCATAGTTTATGGCAAGTGTTGCAATTCCGCAAGCTCGGCAAATTCCCTCTTCTCCCGAGAAAACAGGAACTTTTCCGTCAACAACATTTGCAATAATTTCTGCATTTGCAGCAGCAGTGTTGTCTGTTGGAATATAAAGAATATCGCAAGAATCTTTCGCTGTTGTTGTAACTTGTGCAACGTCGTTGGAATCTGCAAAAGGATACGAAACACAAGAATAACCACGTTCTGTAAGTTCCTTTGTCATAATGTCAATTTGATATTTTGAATTTGCTTCGCTTGAACAATAAAGAAGTCCAACTGTTTTTTTATCCGGAACAAGTTCTTTTATCATATCAGCTTGTCCGTCAAGAGGAGCAAGGTCAGCAGTACCTGTTATATTTCTGCCTGTCGAACCCTCCCAATTATCAATACTTAAAGCAGTTGCATAATCTGTTATAGATGTTCCAACAATCGGAATAGTGTCAGTTGCCGATGCAGCCGCCTGCAAAGCAGGAGTTGCGTTTGCAAAAATAAGGTCATCGTTTGAAGAAACAAATTGATTTATAATTGTTGAACAAGTTGCCGAATCTCCCGCAGCATTTTGAAGATTAAAATGCACCCTGTCCCCAAGTTTTTCCGTCAAAGAATCTTGAAATCCCTTTGTTGCCGAATCTAAAGCTTCGTGTTGAACAAGCTGGCAAAGTCCAATATTATATTCGGAAGAACTTCCGCAACCTGTAAAAAGTGCAGTTGTCATCAAAACGCCCGCTGTAAAAAGTGATACAATTTTTTTCATTTTCATATAAATTCTCCTTTTTATTTATGGATTGATTTTCGGATTTATAAATATTAACATAACTTCCTTAAACGTATATATTATAACATATACAATTTATTCAGTCAAGACGAAAGAAAAAACTCAATATATAAACGGATTTACCTATAATTTTTGTAAATAAAAAAATAATTTATTCATAATTCACACAAATTAACCCCCGCAATTCAAACCTCTCCCAAATCGCTTCAAAAAACTTGTTAAAATTGCATAAAATATTACTACATCAATCGTAATACAAACTCTTGAAAAATATAAATATTTGTGATAAAATTTTTATACTGAATTTTTTAAAGCAAAATCGTATAAAATTATTTAAAAAATAGGGGATTTAACCGTTATGAGACAAAAAAAATCTTTCAAAGCCGTTGAGCTTAAACATTTAGACGAAGAAACAATAAATAAAATAAGACAATGGCGAAATTCCGATTTTGTAAGAACAAAATCTTTAAATCAACATATAATAACGCCGGAAGAACACAAAAATTTTATAGAAAAATTAAAACAAAATCCAAATCGTGGGCTTTTCGTTTTCTATCTCGATAATGAGCCTTTCGCCGTCTACCACTATTCCCTAAATCCCGAAACAAATTCAATCTCGGGAAGCAATTATCTAACAGACGAAGACTACCACTATCTCGGTTATGGCGAAATTTTGCATCACTTTTCAAGAATCATAATTTTCGAATTTTTTAAAGTTGATTACGAAGAAGGCGAAATTCTCGACACAAACAAAAAATTTATAGCCACGTGTCAAAAATATAACACAATAACTGGCGTATTAAAAAATAAAGTATTAATAAACGGCGAATATCACGACATATATCAATTAAAATTATCAAGAGACTATTACAATAGCATTCCGCAAACACATATTTCTAAAATCTATCGCATAGTTAAAGAAGAACCAATCGAAAATTGGTTGCTGTTTTAATAAACAATCAACGCAAATAATCACTACAAAAAAACTTTTTCAAAACATTTTCAATAACTTAAACATTATTTTGTTGATAACTATAAAGTATTTCTTAAATTTTGCCGATATATAATTGTGGCGATATATAGTTGTGGTTTTATAAATAATTTTATATGCGTCACTAACTTAAATTAACCAAGGAGGGTTTATTATGACAGAACAAGAAAAAATTGCTTTAATGGAAGAAATTATGGACTTAGATGAAGGAACATTAACATTAGATTCTGTGCTTGAAGAAATTGACGAATGGGATTCTGTTGCAATTCTTTCTTTCATCGCAGCCATGGACGAAAATTTTGATAAAATCGTTAAAGGTTCAGAAATTAAAAACTTTGTAACCGTTAAAGATGCTATTGCTGTAATGGAATAATAATTAATTGTAACTTTTCGGTTGTCGTAACTGCGACAGCCTTTTATATAAAATCTTATAATATAAAGCGACAGGAGGTATTTTATGCCAAGTATAGCATTTGACAATATAAAAATAGGCGGAATAGCTTGTGCTCTTCCCGATAACTTATTTGGTTCGGAACACTTTTTAAAATATTTCGACCAAAAAGAAATCGACCAATTTGTTAAAACCTCAGGTGTAGAATCTCGTTGCTATAAACACAAAAAACAAACAGCTTCCGACCTCTGCTATGTTGCCGCAAAAAAATTAATGGAACATAAAAACTACACAGGAGAAGACATCGACGCTATTATATTCATAACTCAAACACCCGATTACATAATTCCCTCAACAGCATTCGTTCTTCAAAAAAGATTGGGAATAAAAGAAGATTGCATTGTATATGATATAAATTTAGGTTGCTCAGCTCTTACAACAGGTGTTTCAACAATATCCTCAATGATAAACAGCGGTTTAATAAACAGAGCATTGCTCCTAATCGGCGACGCTTATGGCACCAATGAGTATGCCGATAGCGACATCAATCACGACCGAATGCTTATTGGTGACGGTTGCTCCGCCTGCATAATTGAAAAAATACCCGACGAAGAAAAAAACAGTGGCTTTTCGCCAATCAGAACAATCCTTAAATCCGATGGAAATGGCTTTGATGCAATTATAACTCCCGGTCTAACAAACTCCGGAAGATTTCCGCTTAAAAAAACTGATTGGTCGCCCGAAAAAATTCAGGAATACCAAAAACAGTTCTGCACTTATATGGACGGTAGCGATGTATTCTTGTTTGCAATAACAAAAGTGCCAAAATTATTCAAAGAATTTTATAAAGTATTTGAATGCTCGGCAGATGATTTCGATTATTTCATCTTCCACCAAGCAAATAAAATGATTTTGGAACATCTTGAGAAAAAATTAAAATTGCCAAAAGAAAAATGCCACCATTCAATCCAAAAATACGGCAACACAGACGGAGCTTCCGTTTTAATAACAATTGCCGATTTGTGTGAGCAAGAAAATGTTCCAGACAAAATAAAATTCATAACATCTGCTTTCGGAATTGGTTTAAGTTGGGGAATAACCTCTTTCGAAATCGATAAAAAAGATGTCCTTCCAATAATCTACACAAACGATTATTACGAAGAAGGCTTCCTTCCAAATCTTTTTTCTAAAAACGAATAAAAATAAAATTTCTTTCCAAAAAGCTTGACAAAACGCCGTATGTTTTGTCAAGCTTTTTTAAACAATTGCCAATCAATAATAATTTATCCCGTCATACACTCCGTTATTATATCTGTATCTCGACCTAACCTTTCTGTAATTCGGGCGTCTAACTGTAAAAATTTCATTTATCAAAAGCGACTCAACAACAGCATACATCATATTCGAACGATTCCATTCAAGCCCATATTCATAACTAATATTGTCTCCAACATCAAGAAAAGCCTCTTCCGCATCGTCCAACAACTCTCCCGCACGCCTAATAACCCTGTCAACAAGCTGAGCAAGCGACTCCCTGTCAAGTTCCTCCCCATAAATAGGGCTTCCGTCATATTCATATTCGTCCAAAACTTCCATAACAATTGGATAAAGTGCCTTGTTTATCCCTGTGTAAAGTTGCTTTGCCAAAGCCATATCCCTTTCAAAAGATGTATCAAAATATCCACTGCTAATCCTCTCCCTGCCAACAGGAACATATGGATTTCTGTAAAAATTGTCATTTGGCAAATTATAATTCGGGCTTTGGTTCAAATTTTGATTTGGCAAATTATAATTCGGGCTTTGGTTCAAATTTTGATTTGGCAAATTATAATTCGGGCTTTGGTTTGGAATTTGGCTCGGCTCGCTTGGCAAAGGATATGGCATCTGATTTGGTATCTGATTTGGTTGCGGATATAAAACTTGATTTGGACTTTGTGGCTGATTTTCAAAATCATACCTCGGATATTTTGAAAAATCTGGAGCATAAATCGTCTCAAACCCACCGTTTCCAACTCTTTGAGCAAACACCCCTTTGTTTTTAAGCTCCCTAAAATCATTATAATTTTGTAAAACCTTGTCGCACGAATTATATTTAACATCAAAATTCTTAAAAGACATCTCCATACCTCCAAATTATTGTAACATCGCATATATAACAGTATATGCACACAATCCCAAAAATTCCACACAAAAAAAGGGTCACCGCATAAAACGGCAACCCTTAAAAATTTTCAACAAATAAAATTATTCAATGATAGAAACAACAGAACCAGAACCAACAGTACGTCCACCTTCACGAATAGCGAAACGAAGACCTTGTTCCATAGCGATTGGGCTGATAAGTTCAACAGTCATTTCAACGTTGTCCCCAGGCATACACATTTCAGTACCTTCAGGAAGAGTAATAACACCTGTAACGTCAGTTGTTCTGAAATAGAACTGTGGACGATAGTTGTTGAAGAAAGGTTTGTGACGACCACCTTCATCAGCTGTCAAAACGTAAACCTGAGCAGTAAATTTAGTGTGAGGAGTGATAGTACCTGGTTTAGCAAGAACTTGTCCTCTTTCAATTTCGTTTCTCTGAACACCACGAAGAAGAGTACCAACGTTGTCACCTGCTTCAGCTTCGTCAAGAAGTTTACGGAACATTTCAATACCTGTTACAACAACTTTACGAGCTTCGTCAACGATACCAACGATTTCAACTTCGTCATTAACTTTAAGAACACCACGTTCAACTCTACCTGTAGCAACAGTACCACGACCTGTAATAGAGAATACGTCTTCAACAGGCATAAGGAAAGGTTTGTCAGAATCTCTCTGTGGGTTAGGAATATATTCGTCAATAACTTCGAACAATTCAACAATTTTGTCTCCCCAAGAACCTGCAGGGTCTTGAAGAGCCTGGAATGCAGAACCTCTAACGATTGGAGAATCTTCAAATCCATATTCAGCTAAAAGTTCGCTAATTTCCATTTCAACCAAGTCAAGAAGTTCTTCGTCATCAACCATATCGCATTTGTTCATGAAAACAACGATTTTAGGAACACCAACCTGACGAGAAAGAAGGATATGCTCTCTTGTCTGAGCCATAGGACCGTCAGTTGCAGCAACAACAAGGATAGCAC